>JAHJQK010000101.1 GCA_018819135.1 Pseudomonadota bacterium
AACCACCAAGATCCAGTCGATCGGCCGGGGGGATCTGATTCGGGGGCTGATTCCGATTTTTTCTCCCCAGAACTCCCAAGAAGTAGCCGGGGTGTTAGTCGTAGATTATTTCGTGCCCCAAAGTCTGGTCTCGCGCATTACAGAAATTTCTACCGCCTTTGAAGAATATAAACAACTCAGGATGCTCAAGCATCCCATCCGATCCACTTATTTAGCCACCCTCTCCCTGGTTACCCTGTTGATCATCTTCGCCGCGATCTGGTTCGGGCTTTTCCTGGCCAAAGGAATTACCGATCCAATCGAGAAGCTCGCCGCCGGAACCCAGAAGATCATCCAGGGGGATTTGGATTTCCAGATTGGTAAAACTTCCGAGGATGAATTTGGGACTTTGGTGGATTCATTCAACCGCATGACTCAGGACCTTAAGGCCAGCAATAGCCAAATCGAGAAAGCTCATGACGAATTGAGCAAGAGCAACATAGAATTAGAACAGAGGCGGCGGTATATGGAGATTGTTCTCCGCGATGTAGGAGCCGGGGTCATCTCCATCGATACCGATGGAAGGATCCGGACAATTAATAAGTCTGCCGAAAAAATCCTGGGAACCAGCTCTGAAAGTGTCCTGGGGGAAAAATATGACGAAATTCTGCAAACGGAACACATCATATTAGCGCAAGAATTAGTCAAGGCAGTCAACCAGGCGGAAAACCGTTCCATCACCCAACAGATAAAATTGACCGTACGCAACGAAACCCTAACTCTGCTGGTGAAGGTTGCTATCCTGCGCGATGAGGGGAACCGTTATTTAGGGATGGTGGTCGTTCTGGATGATTTGACCCAATTGCAGAAAGCTCAACGGGCAGCAGCCTGGAGAGAAGTTGCGCGGCGAATTGCCCATGAGATCAAAAATCCACTGACGCCCATCCAGCTTTCCGCCCAGCGGCTAAGAAAGCGGTACCTGAATCAATTTGCCCAGGATGGTGCCATTTTCGATGAGTGTACTAAAATCATCATCACCCAAGTGGAAGAGTTGAAGAACTTGGTCAACGAATTTTCCAGCTTCGCCCGTATGCCGGCAGCCAACCCTGTTCCGGGGAATTTAAACGAAATCATTCGGGAAGCGATGGTCCTTTATGAAGAAGGGCATAAACAGGTCCATTTTGATTTCAAGCCCGATGACCAAATTCCGGTTTTCAATCTGGACAAAGAACAGATGAAACGCGTAATGGTCAATTTGCTGGATAATGCCGTGGCTGCCGTGGATGTGGTAAGCCTGGGACAGCGAGACGGACAAATCGTTGTGGAGACCCACCTTGACCCATTCATGAACCTGGCCCGGGTAGAGGTGGCGGACAATGGATGCGGGGTTGCTCCGGAAGACAAACCCCTGCTCTTCGAGCCCTATTTCTCCACCAAAGCTTCGGGTACGGGCCTGGGCTTGGCTATCGTGAATACGATTATTTCCGACCATGATGGATATATCCGGGTGAAAGATAACGTTCCCCAAGGAACCCGATTCATCATCGAATTGCCGATCAAACGTTAAGCGAGAAATGATAAAGTCTTAAAAAGTCATGGATCCTATGGGCAAACAAATCTTAGTAGTAGATGACGAGGAACGGATACGCCAATCATTAACTGGCGTCCTCAAAGACGAAGGGTACGAAGTGCTTGAGGTGAGAGATGGAGTCCAGGCCCTCAAGCAGGTCGAGACGGATCCACCCGATTTGGTCCTCTTGGACATTTGGATGCCCGGGATGGATGGGATAGAAACCCTGGAACGCATGAAAGGCCAAATTCCTAACCTCCCGATCATCATGATTTCGGGCCATGCCAATATTGAATTAGCCGTAAAAGCCACCAAGCTGGGGGCTTTTGATTTTATCGAAAAACCCCTCTCTTTAGAAAAAGTCCTTCTGACAGTTAACAATGCCTTAGTTGTCTCTAAATTGGAGCAAGAAAACCGGGCTTTGCGGCAAGAGATTCAGAAGAAATATGAGATCGTCGGGAATTCTTCGGAGATCCAACAATTGAAAGAACAGATCAAGATTGTCGCCCCCACCAACGGGTGGGTATTGATCACCGGAGAAAACGGAACCGGGAAAGAGTTGGTCGCCCGGGGAATTCATCGCCTGAGCCTGCGGGCGGAAAAATCCTTCGTTGAGGTAAATTGTGCGGCTATCCCCGAGGAGCTGATAGAGAGTGAACTCTTTGGCCACGAGAAGGGTTCGTTCACCGGCGCTCTGACCAAGCGGCGAGGGAAGTTTGATATGGCCAACGAGGGAACCATCTTCTTGGACGAAATTGCGGATATGAGCCTGAAAACCCAGGCCAAAATTTTGCGCATTCTTCAGGAGCAAAGATTTGAACGGGTAGGTGGGGCGGAAATGATCTTCGTGGATGTACGGGTGATTGCTGCCACGAACCGGGGTCTGAAGGAAGAGATTCAAAAAGGACGTTTCCGTGAGGACCTATATTATCGATTGAATGTCATTCCTATAGCCGTACCACCCCTAAGGGAGCGGAAGTCAGATATATCCACGTTGGTCAACTATTTCATCTTTGAATTCTGTTTGGAGAACCATAAAGAAATGAAAAAAATCTCACCGGCGGCTATGGAATTGCTTATGTCCTACACCTGGCCGGGAAACGTGCGGGAGCTGAAGAATATTGTTGAGCGCATGGTAATCATGACCCGGGGTGCTATGATCGAAGCCAAAGACGTGCCCGACCCGGTCCGGGAGCAGCGCAAGGCCCAGCCGGAGTTTTCTTTCTTGGAGTATCCTTTGCTGAAGGATGCCCGGAGGGAGTTTGAAAAAAAATTCATCAGGAAAAAACTTATGGAGAACGAAGAAAATATTTCCAAAACGGCGGAAGTCATCGGAATTGAACGGAGCAACCTACACAGAAAGATTAAAAGTTATGGGATTGAAATGAAGAAAGAATCTTGAAAAAAGCGCCAGGATCGTTGTCGAGTGGAGACGCTGCAATAGGAAAAGGGAGATAAGGGGAAAAGATGAGACCGAAAGTTTTAATCACCCGGAAGATCTACGAGCGACCTTTGCAACTTCTCAAGGAGAAGGCTGAAGTGACTATTAACCTCAAGGACCGGCCGATGACACCGGAAGAGATCATAGCCGCCCTTCCCGGAAAAATAGGTATGCTGGCTATGGGGAGCGACCGGGTTTCCTCCCAAATCCTGGAGGCGGGGAAAGACCTCAAGATCGTAGCGAATAATGCCGTGGGGTTCAACAATATCGATTTAGACGCGGCCATACGTCTCAAAATTGCGGCGACGAATACACCGGATGTTCTGACTGATACCACAGCAGATCTCAGTTTCGCTTTGATCCTGGGAGTGGCCCGGCGATTGGTAGAAGCTGACCGCTTTGTTCGTGCCGGAAAGTGGGTGGGGTGGAAGCCGAACTTGATGATCGGAAGTGAGGTCCATGGAAAAACCCTGGGAGTCATTGGTTTGGGAAGAATCGGATCTGCGGTGGCCAAACGGGGTCAGGGGTTCAATATGCGGATCGTTTATACAGATATCCGCCGTCTGCATCCCGCCATTGAACAACAGCACCAGTTACAGTTCATGCCCTTGAGAGATCTTCTTCAGACTTCAGATTTCGTCACCCTCCATGTTCCCTTGACGCCGGAGACGTTTCATCTCCTCGGTGCCGAACAATTGCGGCTGATGAAAAAGAGCGCGTTCTTGATCAATGCCTCCCGGGGACCCGTGGTGGATGAAAAGGCCCTTGTAGAGGCCTTACGCGCGGGTACGATTGCCGGGGCTGGACTCGACGTATTTGAAGCTGAGCCACAGGTTTCCCCAGAACTCCTGGCCATGGATAATGTTCTTCTCCTCCCTCACGTCGGCAGCGCCACCGATGAAACCCGGGAGAAGATGGTACAAACGGCCGTGAACAATATTTTAGCGGTCATCCGCGGGGAGATCCCTCCCAACATCCTCAATCCCGAAATTTACCGCTCCTGACACCCTGAGCGACGCAGGAAGATGTTTTCTTTCCCCCAAACCGCAGCCGAAGTAAATGGTCCTGGGTTTGGCGCATTGCGGAATCAGGGAAATCCGCAATCGTTAAAAAAAATAACCGTCGCTCCCTTTTCATCGGTTCCCCTTCCCGCCTGAGCCGCTAATAAAAAGGAATAAAAGGGATCTACCATTAGCGTTAAAAATCCTTGAATAAGGATTTTTAATTTGTTAGGATGAGCACAAATTTTCTGCCGGAGACAGAAAAAATATGGATGTTTACCCTTTTCACCATCAAAATATGTTTTTTAACATCATTACCGACTATGACCTTACTTTTAAAGAAATCCGGAACATTTTGGACTATCTTCTGGCAAGGGAGGCCTTTAAAGAAGAAGGAGAAAATTGGGGCTACGGAAAACTTTTTGATTTTCAAGTGGATAATGTTGAATATGAAGTAGATGTCAATTGTTATGAGGTGGTTATTTACCGGAGAACTGAACTGGCTCCGTGACCAGAAAATTTTTTGAACCGAGGGCACAAGGACCTGTTCGCCCACGGGTCCAATAGGAAAGCGAGAAAATTTGCGAGTCCCTCAATTAATCCGTATGTTAGGCTATAGCCACAGAAAAACCTGAAAAGCTTTTTAAGATTTTTTCGCCACAGAGGACTCAGAGGTCACAGAGAATCATTAGGCCAAAGCAACTTTATGACGGAAGACAAGTAACTTTTTTATAACTCTGTACTCTCTGCGAGCTCTGTGGCAAATAATTATTGGAATAAAGTTCGTTATGGATAAATACATCCATCCGGAATTAAATAAAAGAGTAGAATTTTTTGGAGGGAGTTATCTTTTCGTGGAAGAAGGAAGGTTGAACTACCAGGGGAAGGAGGTGTTTTATTTGCTCGGAATGGCTGGCGTCGAGTCCTCTTGTTGCGGAACGGGGGGCTGCGCCTTCATCAAAGTTCCGGGATATGTTCTTTCTTGGAAGAAGGCATGGAGCGAGTCAGGCCAGTCGATTTCCGAAGTTGAAAGGATCGTCTCGGAAGAAAGCCAAACGGCTATCCGAAAGATCTTGCAAGAAAAACATCCAGGGTTCCAGCAGATCGAGTTTCTCTGACTTTTTACGAGATCATCAACTCTCAAGGGAGGTGAATATGCCAGGAATTGTGTCTTTTGGAGCCTATGTTCCCCGATATAGACTGAAACGGATGACCATTTTTCAAGCCATGGGCTGGATTAACCCGACCACCATTATGCTGGCTCAAGGGGAAAAGGCGGTAGCCAATTCAGATGAAGATAGCCTAACGATGGCCACAGCGGCATGCATCGATTGCTTGGATGGATTCGACCGGACGATGATCGACGGCCTGTTTTTTGCCTCTACCACCATGCCCTACCTGGAAAGGCAAAATGCTGGGATTATCGCCGGAGCATTGAACCTGCGCGATGATGTGCGTTCGGCTGATTTTTCCGGCGCCCTGAAATCAGGAACATCAGCCTTGCTCTCCGCCTTGGAGGGGGTAGGATCAAAGAACGCCAATCAGATATTGGTTGGCGCAGCCGATTGCCGGCTGGGGAAGATGGGCAGCCCCCAGGAAATGATTTTTGGGGATGGAGGAGCAGCTTTTCTGGTCGGGAATCAGGAGGTCATCGCCGAATTTAAAGGTTCCTATTCCCTAACCTGTGATTTTGTAGACCATTACCGGGGGTCAAAAACGATCTTTGACCGCCAATGGGAGGATCGCTGGATTCGCGACTTGGGGTTCGATGAATTCATTCCCAAAGCCATCAACGGCCTCCTGAAGCAATGCAACTTAAAATTGATTGATTTTTCCAGGGTTATTTTTCAATGCTCTTATGATTCCGAGCGGAAGAATTTGGTGAAGAGGTTGAAATTAGACCCGGAAAAAATTCAGGACCCTATGCATGGCTCCATCGGGGAAACCGGGACTGCCCATTCTCCTTTAATGTTAGTTAGAGCGCTCGAAGAGGCCAAGCCGGGAGACAAACTCCTGGTGGTGAGTTTTGGCAGCGGATGCGACGCGCTTTATTTCGAAGTCACGGATCAGATTTCTAAAAAGAAAAAAGGAATGGGAGTACAGGGATACCTTGCCAACCGGGCTGACCTGCCCAGTTACCCCAAATACGCTGTGTTCCGGGGAATGTTGCCGGTGGACATTGGTTTACGGGGGGAGGCTGATTTTTTAACCCGCTGGAGTCTAATCTGGAGAAAGCGGAAAGCTGTTCTAGGGCTGGTAGGTTCACGCTGTAAAAAATGCGGTGCACCGCAATACCCACCCCAAAGGGTTTGTGCCAACCCAGCCTGCGGGGCTGTTGATGAAACGGAAGATTATCCCTTCGCCGGCAAAAAAGGGCGAATTCTCAGTTATACGGGAGATATGCTGGCCGCGTCCTACGATCCCCCCGAATTGTATGGCTACGTGGAATTTGACGGAGGAGGAAGGTTTATGTGCAATTTCACGGATTGCACCCTCGAAGACCTAAAAGTCGGCGCTCCCGTTTCTTTCAGTTTTCGCAAGAAATACTACGATGAAAAGAGAGATATTCAAGGATATTTCTGGAAGGCAGTACCGCGAAAGGAGGTGGCCTGAATGGCAACTGGGATCAAAGATAAGGTGGCCGTATTGGGTATGGGTTGTACCAAATTTGGAGAACGCTGGGAATCGGCGGCTGAAGATTTAATCATAGAGGCCTTTCAAGAGGTTCTGGCCGATGCGGGAATCGAGAAGAAAGAAATCCAGGCCGCTTGGTTTGGTACCCACATCGACGAGGTCAATGTAGGGAAGAGCGGTGTACCCCTGGCTACGACTCTGAAACTACCCTTTATCCCGGTAACGAGGACAGAAAATTATTGCGCCACGGGCACAGAAGCCTTCCGGGGGGCCTGTTATGCTGTTGCTGCGGGGGTCTATGATATCTGTCTAGCTTTGGGAGTTGAAAAATTAAAAGACACCGGATACGGAGGCCTACCCGCCACTGCGGCCTTCGGACAGATGCAGGCCTTAATTGGTCCCAACGCTACGGCCCCGGGCCTTTTTGCCCAACTGGCCACAAGTTATTTTGCCAAGTATGGAATTGACCCAGCAGCAGGAAAGAAAGCTTTAGCGCACATTTCGGCGAAAAGTCATGCCAACGGAGCCATGAATCCTAAGGCCCACCTTCGCCGGCCCGTGGCCGAGGATCAGATCATCAACGCTCCCATGATCGCCTACCCCCTCGGCCTGTTCGATTGCTGCGGAGTAAGTGATGGAGCAGCGGCGGCCATCGTTACCACGCCGGAAATCGCCAGATCCCTGAAGAAACAGGACCCGGTTCTCGTCAAAGCGTTGGCCATCTGCGTTTCCTCCGGCGAAGAATCCCTGTTCAACACCTGGGATGGCGCCCACCTGGAAACCACTTACCGGGCGGGGCAGATGGCCTTCCAGGAGGCAGGGATCAAAAACCCACGGGAAGAAATCAGCATGATGGAGGTCCATGATTGCTTTTCCATCACCGAACTTACGGTTTACGAGGACCTGCAGATTTCCCCACGGGGTAGGGCCATCGATGATATCAAGGATGGGTTTTTCGACCTCAAGGGAAAGATCCCCTGCCAGCCTGACGGAGGTCTCAAATGCTTCGGTCATCCCATAGGGGCCTCGGGGCTGCGCATGCTTTATGAAATGTACAATCAACTTTTAGAAAGGTGGCCGGAGGAAAGAAAAGTCAAAAATCCCCGCCTGGGTTTGACCCACAACCTGGGTGGTATCCCGTCAACCAATGTTTGCAGCGTGGCCATCATCGGGCGGTAAAAAAATATTCACCGCAGAGGCGCGGAGAACGCAGAGAACCACAGACTGCCCTCTCCCTTGGGGGAGAGGATGAAGGTGAGGGGGGCCGATGGATTTTGGTTGCGGCTATGCCGCGCTGTGTTCTCTGCGGTGAAAGTCTTTTTAGGTTTTGCGAAAAAAGGAGAATAACCATGGAAAAGATGCTCAAAGATAAGGTAGCTGTTATTACGGGTTCGGGCCGGGGGATCGGGCGAGCTGCTGCTCTGCTCTTTGCCCGGGAGGGAGCCAAGGTTGTAGTGAGCGATATGGATGTCCAACCCGCCCAAGAGGTTACCGACGAGATCAAGGCGGCTGGTGGGGAAGGCATTGCGTTCCCCGGAGACGTTACGAGCCCTTCCTTCGCGGAAAACATTGTGAGCAAAGCCATTCAAACTTGGGGGGGTTACACATCCTGGTCAACAACGCGGGATACACTTGGGATGCCGTCCTGCACAAGATGGCCGATGAGCAGTGGGAAGCTATGCTCGCGGTGCACCTGACAGGTCCCTTTCGTTTGATCCGGGCAGCTTCCCCCTACTTCCGGGATGCGGCCAAACAGGAAAAAGCCGCGGGTAAGGTGCGGTGGCCAACGGCAGTTTAGAGGGGGGATCAGTATGTGGTGGCGGACTGAATTAAGTTTAGAAAAAGGGGCTTCCTATCTTTCGGGTAGCCCCATTGCTTTCCCCCAAGGAGAGCACGCCGCTATTTTCATTGGTCATTCCACCGTCCTGATTCATCTGGACGAACAAAATTTTCTCACCGACCCCTTCTACCTCAAGCGCCTTTACCCTCTCCAAAGGCACCTCCCCCCTGGGGTTCCTTTCCAGAACCTTCCTCCTTTGCATTTTATCCTCATTTCCCATGGCCACCTGGACCATATGGACCTAAAAACCCTCAGCTTATTTCCCCGTAACCTTCCCATTATCCTTCCAGAAAAGCTCGAGAGATATCTCATAGAGCTGGGGTTCACCGATGTCCGTTCTCTCTCCTGGGGGGAGAGAACGATCATCGGCAGCTTGATGGTCCAAGCCCTGCCGGTGAAACATTCTCCGGGTCGTTCCCTCTATGAAACCCGGTCCATCCCCCAGAGTTATTTTGTGCAGGGGACCAAGACAATTTTTTTTGGAGGAGATTCGGGACTCACCGAGGAGTTTCGTGAAATCGGAGCCAATTATTCCATCGACTTGGCTTTTTTGCCCATCGGCAATTACCAACCGACTCCTTTTCGCAGGGTACACATGAGTCCGGAAGATGCCTTAGAGGCTTTAGAGATGCTCGGGGCTAGGCGAATGGTACCCATCCATTGGGGAGCATTCCGTTTGAGCCTGGAGCCGCCGGAGGAGCCCCCGCGCAGATTTCGGCAACTCTTGCAAGAGAAAAAAATCAACCCCAAAGCCATCCTTTGGCAGCCCGGAGAAAAAATTCCGATCTGAGCCAAATCCCTTATTCTTTGGATTTTTCCGCCTTGTCTTGCGGACCCTTTTCCGATGGTACCCGTTCTTCGGGAGCTATTATCGGGGGGGATGCCAGGGAGGACGATTTGCGGATTCCTCTCCAAAGGGAGGGAGGCCAGAAAAACTTCTTTAGAAATCCTTCTTTCGTTTCCTTCTTCAATTCTTCAATAGCCAAACGGTCAGCTTCTTCCGAGGAGGCTTTTCTTTCCCGATCTTCCAGAGGAGCAGGTTGTTCCTTCGGTTTTTCTAAGGGTTTTTCCTGGCGGGTAAGGGGGGCTTTGCGGGAAAAATCTAAATGGTATTCATGACTGGGCAGTCCTGCCTGCCCGATGATTTGAATTTTCAATCCGTATTGTTTTTCCAGGCGAAATAACTCGGCTCTTTTTTGATTCAAAAGATATGTGGCCACTTCGTCGGGGAGTTCTACTCTGACTTGGATGCATCCCCCTTTGGCCAAGCCGGCCTGGACCCGGCGCAGGACGGTTAAGGCCGCGGCTTCTGTGGATTTTACCAAGCCACTTCCGGAGCAGTTGGCGCAGGGAATAAAACTTCTTCCACTGACTGCCGGGCGGATGCGCTGGCGGGATAGCTCCAAGAGACCAAAATTGCTGATACGTCCCATTTCGATCCGGGCTTTGTCACGTTTCAGCGCCTGGCGTAAACACCGCTCCACCGCTTGTTTATGCTTCCGGTCCCACATGTCGATGAAATCGATGACCACCAGCCCTCCCAGGTCGCGGAGACGGAGGTGGCGGGCGATCTCCTGGGCACCCTCCAGGTTGGTCCGAAAAGCTGTTTCTTCCATATTCCGCCCTTGGGTTGCCCTTCCGGAGTTAACATCCACGGACACCAAAGCCTCCGTAGGGTCGATGATGATAGAACCACCAGATTTTAAGGGAACCTTTCGTTCATAAATGACCTCTAACTGTTTCTCTAATTCGTATTTCGAAAAGAGAGGTCGCTTTTCTGCGTAGAGTTTAACTTTGTTCTGGTAACGGGGCATGACTACCCGGAAAAATTCCTTAGCCCGATTGAAAACTTCTTTATGGTCGATAAGGACTTCGTCGATATCCGGGGTGAAATAATCGCGAATGGATCGAATCACCAGGTCGCTTTCTTGATAAATGAGGGAAGGGGCAAGCATTTTTTTCGATTTGGCTAAGATGGATTCCCAAAGGCGCAGAAGGTAGTGCAGATCTTTGGCGAGATCGCTTTTACTTTTTTCCAAGCCCGCCGTGCGAACAATCAAACCCATCCCTTCTGGGACTTCAAGTTGCTGAACGACTTCCCTGATCTTGTGCCGCTCTTTTTCGCCTTCAATCTTGCGGGATATACCCCCTCCATTACTTCCAGGCATGAGTACCAGATACCTGCCGGGAAGGGAAATGTAAGTGGTTAAAGCTGCTCCTTTCGTACCCGTTTCTTCTTTTTCTACCTGGACCAGAACCTCCTGGTTGCGCCTTAGAACTTCCTGGATACGGGGATGATCTTTTTGGGGAACTTTTTTCTCCTGGCGGGTGTAACAGTCCGGGTGGATGTCAGAGAAAGGTAAAAAGCCGTGGCGAGCTTCTCCGTAATCAACGAAAGCGGCATGGAGACTGGGTTCAATATTGACGATGTTCCCCTTATAAATATTCCCGCGGGAAAGTTCTTGCAAGGAGGTTTCAATGATCAGTTCAGCCAACAGACCCTCTTCCACGATAGCCATGCGGCTTTCTTCGGGATCGACGGCATTGATGAGCATTTTTTTCATAAGCTGCTGTCTTCCTTTTTGGTTCGAGGAGGTTTGGGATTCATGGACCAAACCCTTGCTGGCATGTTCCGGAAACTGTTTTCCCGCCAAGAAGGCGCCGGACATTCAGACCTTTAATTTTGGCCAGGATACCAGCCGGGAGTCGAGTTTTTTTGAGTTCTTCGAAGTAACGAGCCGGAGGAATCAAGGGGTAGTCGCTGCCAAACAGGATACGGGCCGGCCCGACAATGTTGATAGCCAGGGCATAGATTCGGGGCCTATAGAGAAAGGGGGAAGCGGCTGTATCGTAATATACATTTTTAGCTGCTCGGGCCACCTCGGGCATGAGCTCATAAAAAAAGAATCCGCCCCCCCAATGCGCTAATATCACGATCACGTCCGGAAGGGTCAAGAGAAGTTGATAGATCCGCTGAAGGTTTTCCAAGCTTTTTCCGGGATAGGTATGCCCGACAGGTTCGCAGGTATGGAGAAGAAAAGGTGTTTTTTGCTCCGCCAGCGGTTGGAGGATAGAGGCTAAGTTTTTAATATCGCGCGCGGAAATGTTCCGATGATAGAAAGCCAGTTCTCCGATCCCCCGCATTCCTCGGGACAAGCTATAGGCGAGCTCTTTCTTGGCCAGGCGTACAGAATAAAGAGGGAGACAAGCAAAGGGGATGAAGCGATCAGGATGAAGAGAAAAACAATGGAGCAGGTAATCGTTTCCTGCTCGACAGAGTCCCGGGTCTTTCCAAGGGAATCCGCAAATGATGCTTTGGTGTACTCCATCACGGTCCATGGCTTTAAGGAGATCTTCGGGGCTGGCCATGCGGGCCTTTTCGTTCCCGTAAATAAGCCGAAAACCTTCATCCCGCCGGCAGAAATTGTGGCGGTTCTTCCGAACCTCGTCCGGGAATAAATGGGTATGGGCGTCGATGATCATAAGAATTTTTTACAGCGAGAAACAAATTCCTTTTGGGAATTCCTGGCCATAGGTTGTCACCTCTGGCTATTGAAAAATCGGTAAAAGTATGGTAAAAATTCTATTGCTGTAATCCTTTTGCATTGGAGAGGAGTTTTTCATCATGAAATGTCCTCATTGCGGACAAGCCTTAGGGGAAAGGATTTGCCCCTCTTGCAGGTCAGGAGTCCTCGAGAAAAGTTCCTTTTGCCATCGATGCGGAGTCTCCTTGGAAGCTCCGGCAGCGGCTCCCCCCGCCCCCGAAGAGGAAGATACTGACTTTTCCAAACGAACCCTTTGCAGTGATGGTACTTGCATCGGTGTTATTGACGAAAGAGGCATTTGTAAAGTGTGTGGCAAACCTTATACGGGGGCAACAGAATAAGCATCAGTTGCTTTTTTCCCGGAAAAATTCTTTCAGAGCTTTTTGGGCCACAAAGGCTCCCTTGATTTTCCAACGCTCCTGGTTAATAATCATCGCTGCAAAAGCGATCTGCGGGTCCTCTGCAGGCGCGAAACCTATGAACCAGTCGTATTGACCCGGAGGATTATCCCCGCTTAAGGAACCTGTTTTACCGCAAATGGAAACCTTTTTTAACAAATTTTTGCCGTAACGATGAAAAATTTTAGAGGCTGTACCGTCCTCCACCGTACGCTGCATCATGCGGCTTAAGTCCTGGGCTGTTTTACCGGCGATGGGTTGGGCTAACATTTCCGCCTGGGCCTG
Organism: Pseudomonadota bacterium; assembly: GCA_018819135.1. Lineage (GTDB taxonomy): Bacteria > Desulfobacterota > SM23-61 > SM23-61 > SM23-61 > JAHJQK01. Next base: position 12,694 of record JAHJQK010000101.1, read on the forward strand.
ATATAATGTCTCGCCATTTTTGTTGTCAATTTCTGCGATCAAATAAGGCCGCATCATAATCCCGCAGTTGGCAATACTACTCGCGATCATGGCGGCATGCAAAGGATTGAGGGTCACCTCCCCCAAGCCTGCTCCACAGCGGGCAAGCTCATAAGATCCTTCGGGAATGAAAGCCTTGCTCATATCCAAGGGAAAATCAAACAGAATAGGGTGATTGAAACCAAAGGCCTCAGAGTATTGCCGTAAGGTCTGGGATCCCAGGAGTTTGGAAGCCACCCGCCCAAAAACCACATTGTTCGATTTGCCCAAGGCGTCATCGAAATTCGTCCGCCGAGCTCGTTTGTAACTCGCGGCAAGTTTTTGGGGGCCGAGACGGTACTGATTCCCCCGGAAGGAAACGGAAGAATCGTAATCCAGGACTCCTTTTTCCAGAGCCCCAGCAGCTGTTATGAGCTTGAAGATAGAGGCCGCCGGGTAAGTAGCTCGTTGCCAAATTCCCGGATAATTCGGGTTTTCCCGAGCATATTCAGCCAGCGCGAGAATTTTTCCCGTTTTGGGTTCCATCGCTACAAAGGCGCTAAAAGAGGGGCGGTAATTGCGGAAGACTTCGTTCACGCAAGCTTGGAGAGCGGGGTCCACCGTATAAACGAAGCGGTAGGATGCGCGCTCTTCGATATATTTTCCTTCTACGATTTTCTCAAAATGAGGAAGGCTTCCATTCAGTGGTGGTTGAAAAACTTTTGCCAGCGCCGAGTTTTGTAGAGGAGAGGCTGAAAGGCTGGATGGGGAAGAACGATGATTTCCTTTGGCGGCATAAAGTAGAGAAACGCAGACTATGGAAAAGACGAGGAGAAAACCCAAGAGTTTACAACCCCTCTTGAAAGATTGCCTCCGGGAAAGGGATCGCCACATCCTTTTTTGAAATGACCTCCACTCTCGGTCATTCCCTGTTCTCCCGGGTGATCTCTTCATTCAGGGACCCTCCCTTCAGGGAATAGTTTGAGACCGATAGTCCGGCGGACCTTGCGGATTCCTTTATTGATTGTATAAAGAAGAACTTCGTGGCCTTTGGCCATGACGGCTATATAGCAGTCCCGCAAGGAAAGTTTTTCATCCTTTTGGCGAAGCTTGAAAGCCAAGCGGGCAGCCTCTACCCATGTTCCCGTACCGGGCTTTTCTTGAAGGATGGGAAAGATGCGCGTGAAGTCTTGGAAGATTTTCATTTCTTCCTCCGTTGCGGCGTTATAGAGAAGCTCCGCAACGATAAAATCGAGGCAACATACTCGCCCGGCATCCATGAGAATGTTAACCTCTCGAAAGGTACGTTCTTCCTTGCGGAAATAGTTCTGCCAGACAGGGGTATCGATGAGCACAGGGGGAAACGACTCTCTTTTTTCCCGGGAATCCATCGTTCAGGCCTTGGCCACTTTTTGCCACCGCCCATGGCCGGCCAGGCGTTTAAGGACTTCCATCTTCTTCCTTTTGATTCGTTCTTGAATTGCCACTATGACGGCTTGCGTTTTGTTTTTCGCGGGTGTGACTTCCATAAGTTCATCGACCAACTCTCGCGGTAGAGTAACTGTTGTCCGTTTCATAAAAATCTCCAGCATACAAATTAAGTAAAATTATATGATTTTAAACAGCATATATCAAGAGAAAAATTATATGCTATTCTCGTACATGAAATCAAGGTCGAGGTTATCCAGTGAATCATTTTTTTCTTGCCCGGGAAAAGGGCTTGGAGTAGATTAAAAAACAACCAACCCTTATGCATTGGCCGGGTCAAAAGGAGGGAGGGCAATGAAGCCGGAGAAGGAAGAGGTGGAATGGATAAAAGGGATGAAAAAAAGAATAGAAGAGGAGATGTCCAAGAAAGAAATCGATATCATTCTGTATTGGAAGGGGGAGATGGAAAAGCTCCTGGCCAAACGTCCCGAAAGCTTGGCAACTTTGCAGATCGAAATGCAGAATTTTCTTCAGCGCATGCAGAATCGGATCAAAGTTTTGAAGAACGCTTTGCCAAAGTAACAGATGAGCTCTTAGGTACCCCATCTTTTCTTTAAAATAAAACCCTTATTTTTAGTTTTTGGGAATTTAGAATGCGAAATTTTTAAAATAAAAAACCATGCCAAACTAATAGTTTTCAGAGGAAAAAATTTTAGAACTTTCTTCTTGGAGTTTAATTTTACAGCAGTCCTTGGCCATTGAATATGCTCATTATAAATAGCCGATTTTTTCTTCCGCCTCATCCCCATCCGTTTGGACCAAGATAGGCTAAGCCGAATACCAGGTAAGTCGAAAAAAGTCGTGTGCATGATTGACATTCATTGAGACAACGTTTACCATGTTCAGTAAAATTGATTTCAATATAATGATTCAGTTAGAAAGTAACAGACCCATGGGGAAAATTAAGATCGGGGGGGTTATTCAGAGCAGGCAATTGGCGCAAGTAGGTGTGATGTCCGTTCCGGATCGACCGGGATTAGCGGGTAAGATTCTCGCGGCTTTAGGAAAAGAAGGGATCAATGTTCAATTCATCGTTCAAACCGTGGACCTGGGGGGGCGGGGGAACGTTATTTTCTGTATCGATCGCAAAGATTTGGAAGCAACCTTAAAAATCCTCAACCAGCTCGACTCTTCGGTGGGCCAAGAAAAAATAATCCACCATTCACCGGTGGGGATTGTTTCCATCTTTGGTCCTCATTTCCGGGAAAAACCTTTCATTGCCGGGACAATGTTTACTGCCTTGGGAGATGCCGGGATCAATATTCTGGCCATCAGCACATCCATCTCCACGCTTTCCTGTGTAGTGGATGAAGCGCTTTTACCGGAAGCGGTAAAAGCCATTAGTGAAGCTTTCGAGTTACCTTAATATTTCTTGAATTCTTCTTGACCCTCTCCTTCCTCCTTTTAACGTTAGGTGTAACCGAAGGATATTGAGAAGCCCTTTTTTGCAGGGCTTCGCCAAGCTCTTTGGACCGCTGGGTAGCGGCAATGACTGCATTCATCAAAGCCAGTCGAAACCCTCCTTCTTCCATGGCATAAAGACCTGCCATGGTTGTACCTCCCGGGGTACAGACTTGATCGCGGAGAGTTGCTGGATGCTTGGCCGTGGCCTGAATTAAACAAGCTGCGCCGAAGACCGTCTGGGTTGTAAGGGCCAAAGCTACATCCTGGGCCAAACCTTCTATGACACCTCCGGCGGCCAGGGCTTCTATGACTGCGAATATGTAGGCCGGCCCACTGCCGCTCAAGCCGGTGACGGCGTCCATTTGAGATTCTTTAACCACAACCGTAATCCCCAACGCTCGAAAAATAGCTTCGGCTGCGGATAAATCTTCGGGTTTGGCCGCGGAAGAGGGGGCCAAAGCCGTGGCTCCTTTTTGAATAAGGGCCGGCGTGTTGGGCATAGCCCGGATCATGCGGATAGAATGGGGAAAGAATGATTGAATATAATCGGTGGGTACACCAGCACAGATGGATATAAGAACATGGTGGGGGGTTATCCAAGGGGCAATTTCCAGGAGCACCTCGGGAACGGACTGGGGTTTAACGGCCAAGATTAACGTGGAGGCAAGGCTAACAAGGTCTTGGTTACTTTTCGTTGGAGAGACGCCGAATTTTTTCTGGAGATATTCCTTGCGGTCGGAGCGGGGTTCGAAAAATAAGATATCCCCGGGGTTTAAGAGGCCGGATTGAATGATACCGGCGGTCAAAGCTTCCCCCATGTTTCCCCCTCCGATGATCCCGACGGGTTTTTGCATTTTTCCCTCCTGGTATTCAATGAGAGTTATTCGTTCGGAGTTAGTGATCCGTTCTTCTAATGAAGAAAAAACAGACTCCGCAATAAACTCATAGCCGCAAGCTCCCTACAAGAGGCAGTCTACTGAAAGGTCCATGAGGAAGTCAACTATAAAAAATTGTTTGCCCTCCCGCAGTTTATTATGTAGAAGCTTCCCAGCCCGGGCAAAAAACAAAACTGAGGGTGGGCACCCATTAAAAGCAAAAGCTTGATCTTCATGAAATATTTTACCCTTAAAAAGAAATTAGGAATTTTTCAAACAAGCCTTGACTTTTGACAGGATACTCCTTAATATCAAATTGCATTACTTGATATTCATGCTTTAAAATGGGTGTACAGACCTCCAGAGAAAGCTTTCCGGCCAGCTAAAAACAAGGAGGAAGGTGCCTATGAAAATCACTCCCCTGGATATTCAACAACAAAAATTTCGGGTGCGGTTCAGAGGGTTTGATATGGTGGAGGTGGATAATTTTTTAGACTTGTTGGCCAATGAGTTTGAAGAACTCGTAAAGGAAAACCATCAATTACGGGAGGAAGACCGCCGCAAATTGGCTAGGATTAATGAGCTCGAAGCAGAAGAAAAAGAATTGCGCAATACCTTGGTCTCAGCCCAGCGGATTACCGAGGAGATGAAAAACAACGCCCGCAGAGAAGGAGAACTGATCATCGCAGAGGCCAAAGGCAATGCCCAAAGAATATTCGATAGCACCCAAGCTCAAGCCTTACAGGTGGAAGCAGAAATCAACCAGCTCAAACGGCAGCGGGTTCAGTTTGAAGCTTCGTTAAAAGCCATCATCGAGATGCATTTAAAAATGCTGGAAAAATTCAAGGAAGGTGCCTTCGACTCCGAACGGTCCGAGGGTGAATGAAGAAAAAAAATACTTCTTTGACTGAAAAAATTTTAAACGTATACCTGCAACCACGCGCATCCCGAAACGAAATCTTGGAGTATAGGAATGAATTTCTCCGGATTCGTGTGGCGGCCGCGCCCACGGACGGAGAAGCCAATCGCCTTTGCCGAGAGATCCTGGCCAAAGCCTTGGGAACATCCCCCTCCTGCGTAGAGATGCTAAGCGGGCATAAAGCCCGCCGAAAACGCCTACGAGTGAGCGGAGTGGATACAGTTTTATGGCAGAAATTAGAAAAGGAACGAAAGGGCGGCCTGTAGAACAAAGTAAATGGTTTTTCCCCCAATCTTTTTAAAGGCTCCGTCCAATTCTTACCTCATAAAATCTTTTGTAAAATCATAGCTATGGTTTATATAAGGCTGCCTTAAAGAACGTTTTAGGCGATCCAGTGAGTAACTTTTTGCGTCAAACAATTCGGGATAATCGGGATAAGAGGAGATGAAAAAAAGCCATGCGGTTGATCCTTATTCGCCATGGAGAAACTCTGTGGAACGAACACCATAAATTTCAAGGGATTTCCGACATAGAGCTTAGTCCCAAAGGGATGTCCCAGGCCAAACACCTGGCAGAATCTTTAAAAGAGGAATCTTTAGCTAAGATTTACACCAGTCCGCTAATCCGGGCGAGGCAGACCGCGGAGCAGATCGCCCTTTTTCACTGTTGTCCCGTGGTAGTTGTCGAAGAGCTGAAAGAATTAAACCAAGGTCGGCTTGAAGGGTTGACCGTTGAGGATCTGCGGAGGGATTTTAAGGAATTTTTAAAAGATTGGATTGAACATCCAGAGTCAGCCCAACTTCCCGAGGGGGAATCTCTGGAGGATCTTCAACGGCGGGCTTGGACTGCCGTTGTGAGAATGATTGCAGAACATACCCAGGATACCGTGGCCGCTGTGGCGCACAGTTTTGTGAACCTAACAATTCTTTGCCGAGTTCTTGAAATCCCATTGCAGCAATTCAGGAAATTGCGCCAGGATGCCACGGCGAAGAACCTCATTGAATTCACGGAGAAAGGGATTATTCTCCGCGGACTTAATGATACCTGCCATTTATCGAGGATTTGAAGAACCATTTTTAATTTTTTTTTTAACCCTCGCGGATAATGGGCGGTATGAATCATTCGGTTGGAAACAAGAATCCGTAAGAGTAATTTCAACCTTATTCCTGTTCGTTTTCCAGGAAGATATTTTGATTGGCATTTGTGCTGAGGAAAAGTTTCATAAAAGAACTGAGGTTTTTTTATTTATCAATTTTCAATATGAAGATTTAAAAAAATGGGAAAACGTACAAAAAAACCATTGCGGGTAGGGGATATATTAAAAAACTACTGTAATCGTGTAGGTCTTAGCAGAAGGATGAATGAAAAAAGACTTTTAGACGCATGGGAAGAAGCGGTGGGGGAAGCGGTGGCAAAAAGAACGGAACCTATGCGTATTAAAAATCGAATATTATATTTAAAAGTCACAAATTCCGTATGGATGCAGCAGTTGCAATTCATGAAAGAAGTGATAGTCAAAAAATTGCATGAAAAAACGGGGATTGATTTTTTACAGGATATCCGGTTTTTCATTGGTGAGGTGGGACCTATGGATAAAGAAGCAAAAGGAGGGAGCCTGAAAAGAGATTTAACCCCTTTAAGCGGGTCTGACTGGGAACAAATCAACAAAGAAGTATCCGGCGTCCAAGACCCGGAAATGCAAGAGATACTTTCAGGGCTCTATTCCAAGGCGTTGGCCGCGGAGAGAAATCAAAGAAAAAAGGGGAATATAAAAAAATAATCGATCCGGGGAGGAGAGAATCGATGAAGACTTGGGTAGTAATTTCCACGGCGGCATCAGAAAAGGAAGGGTGGAGAATTGCCCAAAAACTTGTTGAAGGCAAACTGGCGGCCTGTGTAAACGTAATTCCCAAAGTGACGTCCTTTTTTTACTGGAAAGGAAAACTTTGTCGAGAGAGAGAAGTAATCATTTTAATTAAGACGATTCAAAACCAACTAAATAAATTAATTAATGAGATTAAAAAGATACATAGTTATGAAGTTCCGGAAGTGATATCTTTACATGTAGACAGAGGGGAAGAGAGGTATCTTCAGTGGGTAAATAAAACGTTGGCGGGGAAAAAAATAAAAAAATATTGACAATAAAAAAAATAATAGGTAATATTATATATTTTTAATATAAAAGCAAATATTGTTTCTTTCCGCTGGCGTAGCTCAATCGGTAGAGCAGCTGATTTGTAATCAGCCGGTTGCGGGTTCGAGTCCCATCGCCAGCTCCAGGGAGTTTTCAGTTTTTAGCTGTCAGCTTTCAGCTGCTTTCGACAACTGACAGCTCAAAGTTGATAACAGATAAGTGGAGAGGTTCCCGAGTGGCCAAAGGGAACAGACTGTAAATCTGTCGGCGAAGCCTTCGGAGGTTCGAATCCTCCCCTCTCCACCATAGTTAACGGTTAAAGGGCAAGAATAATTTTCAGAAGAAATTTAAGGCGGGAGTAGCTCAGCTGGCTAGAGCAACAGCCTTCCAAGCTGTGGGTCGCGGGTTCGAATCCCGTTTCCCGCTCCAGGCCCACGTAGCTCAGTTGGTAGAGCGCATCCTTGGTAAGGATGAGGTCACCAGTTCAATCCTGGTCGTGGGCTCCATAGAGAGGGACAGATTCGATAATCTTTCTCAAGAAACTAAGGAGGGTTTGAGCCATGTCGAAGCCGAAATTTGAGAGGACGAAGCCGCATGTCA
>JAHJQK010000102.1 GCA_018819135.1 Pseudomonadota bacterium
CATCTTAGCTGAGGAAATTGCCAGTCCCTTGAATATACCCCCGGGTTGTCGTTTTCATCCCAGATGTATCCAAAGGAAAGCAACTTGCGCTGAGCGGGAACCCCTGTTGGCACCCGTGGGAGAAAACCACTTGGTGGCCTGTCACCTGGACGGCCAAAAGGCGGCAAGCAGCTCCATTTAGAGTTGGGATGATAAACAGAAAGGGACGGAAGGTAAGTTTTTTACCACTTTGCTTGAAGGAGGCTTTATTATGGCCATGAAGGTGATTACGAGTTTGCCCATCGCCTTGGCCGAGGAAATATTGGCCAAAGCTGGAATCCAGTTGGTCCAGGCACCCTTGTGGACGGAAAAGGCCCTTATCGAATACGGGGCGGATGCGGATGCCGCAATCGTAGGAGCCAATGAACCGTACACACCGAAAGTCATTGGAGCTTTATCGAAATGTAAAATTTTAAGCCGGATGGGTATCGGGTACAATAACATCAATGTGGAGGAAGCTACCCGCCAGGGGATTCCGGTAGCGGTCGTTCTGGACGCCAGCGTTCACGAAGTCTCCGACCACGCTCTGGCTTTCCTTCTGGCCTTTTCCCGCAAGCTCTTTCCCCTGGCGCAGGTCATCCGCAAGGGCAGCTGGAAACCCGCGAGCAATGACATCATCAACGCTCGCGGCCGGATTTTCCGGCTGAATCAGCAGGTCTTAGGTGTCGTGGGTGTAGGAAGGATTGGCAGCCGGGTGTGTTTAAAAGCCCGCGCCTTTGGATTGCGGGTATTGGGTTATGACCCTTATTTATCCCGTGAAGACCTTCAAAGGGTAGGTGCCGAGAAGGTGGAATTTGAACCACTGCTTCAGGAAGCGGATTTCATATCTCTCCATGCCCCGCTCACTTCCGAGACGAAAAAACTTTTCGGTGCGAAGGAATTCAAGAAGATGAAACCCACGGCCGTTATCATCAATACGGCCAGAGGACCCATTATCGATGAACCAGCGCTCTATCAAGCCCTGAGGGAAGGGGTGATTGCCGGCGCGGGCCTGGATGTTACCGAGCCAGAGCCTCCACGTCCGGATGACCCGCTTCTAAACCTTGAGCAGGTCTTGATCACCGGCCATTCGGCTTATTTTTCCGAATCATCCAATCTGGAACTACAGCAAAAATCTGCCGAAGCAGTGCTCCTGGCCTTGAAAGGAGAATGGCCTCCGTTTCTGGTCAATCCTGAAGTCAAAGAGCAAAGGAATTGTCGTATTCCTTGAAGGTTGAAAAATAAAGTCCGGTAAAAGTGCCGGGGAACGGGTTTTCCCGCAAGGGGGTGATGAACTGAATTTAACGTAAGAAATGTTTTGGTGAGAATAGAAACTGACAACAGGAGGAAAACGATGAGCAGTCCAGGAACAGGAGAAACCCCTTGGAAAGTTCCGGGGAAATGGTCGGTAAGCCCTTATTGCTTTGAGCCGGAAGTACGGGCCAACTGGAAGATTCCCCCCCAGGTCACCATCCACGACGTAACCTTGAGGGACGGGGAACAAACGCCCGGCGTCGTCTTTCGCAAAGAGGAAAAACTGAAAATTGCCCATGCCCTAGAGGAGGCTGGCATCCAGCGTATCGAGGGGGGAATGATCGCCACCTCGGAGGAGGATTTCGATGCCCTCGCTACCATGGCCAAAGAAATCAAGAACTCTGAAGTTGCCTGCTTCTCCCGGGCCCGTCGAGATGATATGGAGCTGGCGGTCAAGAGCAAAGTGAAACGGGCCGTTATGGAGATCACAGCTCAGGATCATATCATTAAAGGTATCTGGGGCAGCCGGGGCAAAGCCGCAGAAGAGATCATCAAATTGGTAAAATTTGGCCAAGAGAACGGCCTGAAAGTTACCTACTTCCTCATGGAAAGCAGTCGGGCCAGCCTTGATTTGCTGCGGGACATCATTATCCCGGTTGCGGAAGAGGGCAAGCCCGATCACATTGCCATTGTGGATACCCGGGGCTCCGCCTACCCCCCCGCCTTCGCCTGGTTGGTGGCCCAAGTGAAGAAGTGGGTGAAAGTCCCCATAGAAATCCATTGCCATAATAATTGGGGATTTGCCACCGCCACCACTTTAGCTGGCGTAACTGCCGGCGCGGAAGTGGTGCATACTTGCGTCAATGGTATGGGAGGCAATGCCCCCTTGGATGAAATTATCATGGGCCTCGAAGCTTTTCTGCTGGTCAATACAGGCGTCAAGACCGAAGGCTTCCGCCAGCTTTCCGCGATGGTGAAAGATTTCTCCCGCGCCGAATGGTACAAACCCTTTGTCGGACCATTGACCTCCCAGGTAGAAGTGGGAATTGCCACCCGGCAAATGTGGGACCGACGCAATGAGCTGGGATATGGGCGTGGCGAGGTTTTGAATTACGAAATTGTGGGGGGGAAGGCCATCGACGTGGTGTTAGGGAAAAAAAGCGGTCGGTACTCGATCATGCTCAAAGCTTGGGAAGCTGGCCTTCCTTTGCCCTCGGAGGAGCAGGCTTCAATCATGTTGAATCAAATCAAGAAGATCTCAGAGGATAACAAGCGGTTAGTCTCCGAAGAAGAGTTTAGAAAGATTTATTCCCAAGTCATGGGTGGCAAGGGATAAGAGGAAGTGACCCTTCGGATAAATTTCAACCAAACCCCGGTTGACCCGGGAAAAAGGAGGCACAATGTCAGAATTTGGATTCATGGGAGTAGATTGGGAAGAAAGAGTTAATTTCGACCGGCTCCGTCGGGAGCGGGTGCAGAAAGCCAAAGAGGCTATGGAAAAATCAGGGCTGGATGCTCTGTTTGTCTTCGCCCTGGAAGATGTCCGGTACCTGACCGGGTTTCGCTCTCACCTCGGCCCGGTGGCGATTCTCGGTTTGGCCGCCGTGGTCCTGCCCAGAGGTGGAGATCCCATCCTTTATACCTTGGATATCGTCCATGCCCGGACACGCATGCCCTGGATTCGTCGGGAGAACATCATGGGACGACCCTTCATCCGGTCGGAGGGGGGCACCCAGAAGTGGGCCGAGGAGGTAAAGGGGAAAATTGGAAAACTCGCTGAAGGGAAAATCGGCGTGGACCTGGTGACCTTCGGCCTTTCCCAATGGCTGCCCAAATGTTTTCCCAAAGCCCAGCTCGTGGATGGGAGGGAAGTTCTTAACCAGGCCAAGATGATCAAGACCCAGGATGAGATTGAATGCCAGAAGATCGCCACCATGATCACCGAGGCCGGCTTCCAGGCTTTGCTGGATAATCTAAAGCCGGGCGTGAAGGAATGTGAGCTTCTGGCCCTCGCTTGGCAAAAATTTACCGAGCTGGGCAGCGAATGGAGCCAATGCTCCAACATCGTCTGTTCCGGGCCCTATACCGCCCCCTACCGGAGATTCACGTCCGACCGGGCGATCCGCGAAGGGGACATGGTGGTTGTGGATATCGGCGCCTGCTTCAACGGGTACTGGGGAGACTTCACCCGCACGTATGTCTGCGGGGATGTCCGGCCCACCAAAGAGCAGATCGAGCTGCACCAGGAGAGTTACAACACCCTATTCAATGCCTGTGCCGAGGCGAAGGTAGGAAAGACGAATGGGGACATCGGCAAACACCTGAACAACCCCCAGACCAACCCGAATTCCGATGACCTCTCGGGGGGACATGGTGCGGGAGTCAACCCCTGGGAGCCGCCGTGGGTCGCCAATCTTACCCCGGAGGTCATAATACCCCTGCAGCCGGGTATGCTCTTCAGCATTGAACCGTATGCGGGAAAACCGGGCATCGGCGGATTCCGGCTGGAAAACCAGGTGTTTGTCGGGAAAGAGCCGGACATCATAACACCCTTGAGCTTCGATGAGCGGTTGCTGCGGGATGTTCATCCTCTGGATAGAACTACAGGAAGAAAAATACGCTACCCCAAATGATAAATCCCCTTCATTCCATCCCTCTCCCCGGTGAGACTGTGTCGTAACCCGGGCGGGAGGGCAAGGGGAGGAGAAGGAGATTGTGATCCATGGACTTTAATCCAGTCCGCATAGCCATCGTGGGCATCGGGATGTGGTGTAAGGCCCTGGCCATTGTCATGCAAAAAAGCGGAGCCTTCAAGATCGTCACCTGCTACACCCGGACCAAAGCCAAGCGGGAAGAGTTCGCCGCGGCCTTCCAGTGCGACCAGGAGGCTTCCTACGAAGATGTCCTGAGGCGGCAAGACGTAGAAGCAATTCTTCTGACGACCCCTAATTCCGCGCATAGCGACATGACTGTACTGGCCGCCGACCATGGCAAGCATGTAATGGTGGAGAAACCCATCGCCAATAGGGTTCCCGCAGCCAAGCGCATGATCGAGGCCTGCAAGAAAAATGGAGTTGTCCTCTCGGTTGCCCACAACCAGAGAAGACTGGCCGGCTACCGGAAGATCAAGGCCATGGCCCAGGAGGGGGGCCTGGGCAAGATCGTCACGGTAGAAACGAACTTTTCCCATAACGGCGGGTTCAGGTTAACGCCCCAAATGTGGCGCTGGTATGAGGAAGAGTGCCCCGGAGGTCCCATGATGACCCTGGGAGTCCATCCTGCAGACACCCTCCAGCATCTTCTGGGTCCCGTCCAATCCGTTTCCGCCTTCTTCAACCGCCTCTGCCTCCAGGCCGAGATCATCGATGCCGGAACGGCAATCCTGCAATTCGAGTCTGGGGCTCTGGGCTACCTGGGATCCAACTTCATCACCCCCTGGGTGAACTACTGTAATATCTACGGGACAGAGGCGAATCTCTATTTAACGGTAGATCTTCCTGCTCGCCAACCCGATGAAACCCCCGGGCAATATGGAGACAGCTGGAATTATGCCGACCGCAACTCCGCACTTTACCTGAAACGCAAGGGAGAGGATCAAAAAATTAAAGTTGACCTGGAGACCGGAGAGATTTTAACCGAAGAAGTGAAGGAATTTGCCGATTGCATCCGGAACCGCAAGGTCCCTGAAACAGGCGGGCCGGAGGCCATGCAGGCTCTGGCCGTGATCGTGGCGGCGATCCGGTCGGCGCAATCCCAAAAGCCAGTTCGAGTGGAAGAAGTATTGGCGGAATAGGGCTATCATCAACGGCCCTCGCCAGAAGGGAGGGAATCACCATGGATTTTTACGAAGTGATTGAAAAGCGCAGGACCATCCGCAAGTTCAAAAGTCGATCCACCACAGAGCAATTAAAGCGCATCCTCAACGCCGGGATCAAGGCTCCTTCGCCGGCAAATCGGCAAGGCTGGGAGTTTGTCATCGTAGATGATCCCGAACTTGTGGAAAAGATCAGCGAGCGAAAGTATGTATTGAACCGGGGAAACAAACCCCGGGGTGAACAAGTACCTCCGGAAACGGAAAAAGGAGCGCAGGCTCAGAAAGATTCCTTTGCCCATGCCAGTCTGGTCCTGGTTTACCATCGAGCGGGAGTAGCCGATGCCGCCGGAGCCTGGATGTGCATCGAGAACATGTCCCTGGCTGCCGTGGCCGAGGGACTGGGCTCGAGGATTGCCGCTTTCTTCGGAGGAGCGGATAAAGACATTAACCTGCTCCTGAAAGTCCCGGATGGATATGAACTGGCGGCCGCGCTCTCTATAGGGGTCCCGGCCCAAGAGCCCGGTGCCCGCAACCTCCGTCCAGAAGGAAGCTGGTTGCATCGCAATCGCTTTTAAAAAAAATGACCTATAGAATATCCGGATGCTGGCCTGCCTGGCGATGAGCTTCAATCGTGGTGACCACAATGGGGCTCGCGAGATTTTCGGGAATCCCCAGAACCTTCAGCACCCGGATCGTTAATGCCTGGGCATCAAGGGAGGGTGCACCTGCATTTTCTTGGCGGACCACCCCATGAACTTTTTGCATATAGGCTAAAGCCTCATCCATGGTCTGGTAAACCTTCTCTCCCTGTATGGGATCATGCCAGGAGGAGAACAAGGCTTTCCATCCCTTGACCGCTTTCAATTTCTTTAGGGATTGGATGGTAACAAAAACATCTGCATAAATCGGCAACCCCCCGGCTAAAGGAATGGCGTCTCCGGAAAACAGGGCCCCGTCGGTAGGATACACGAAAGAGATCGAACCGGTTGAATGGCCCGGAGTATGGATCACTTTTAAATTTTCTCCGCCGCCCAAGTCGAGGACATCGCCATCCTTTACCACCAGATCAATCTTCGTGGAATCCTGCACATAAGACCGGAATGTCGGCGTTGGCCTTTCGCGATACTGTTCCTCGATATCTTCGATCCAGTTTTTCTCGGCCACATGGGCGGCTACTTTGCACCCCGAAATCTTCTTGATTTCCGCACTCAGCCCGATATGGTCGGCATGAGAATGCGTCTGTACAAGTAGCTGGATCTCTTGCGGATCCCGACCTGTCTCCCTTAAATAGCCGAAAATCTTTTCTTTGGCCGAGGCAATCCCGCTGTCGACCAAACAGATTTTCTTCCCGTAAATGAAATAGAGATAGACAAATCGAGTGGGCACCGCAAACGGGATTTTGATGGCGTGAACATGGTCCGTTACTTTCATTCTTCCCCCCTTGAAAAATTTGGCCTCGAAATGAGCATTCTTCCTTTTGCCGCCAGGCGCAATTTAAGTATTACCCTGCACCTCCTAAGCTTGGGGTAAGATTATATTATCGTATCAATTTCGCTTTTGAAAAGACACGCTAAATTTCATTGAAAATCGACAATCCCATAGATGCCTTCATAGTAGACGATCATTTTATGGATGCTCTGGCCCATCTGTTTCCCTCTCCAGCGGCGAATCTCCAGATGGGCCAAGCGTTGGCCTCGCTGACTCTTATAAGCATTGACCAGACTATAAAGGGAGAATAAAGGAAGATCTGTTTATCGTAATCCCGGCGGGTACCGCCATATCTAAGAGCCAAGAGCAGACTTGACCCCTCCATTGACCCCTCCATTTGTATTAAATGAAAGGGGGTAGATCAAGATATTTTTAAAGTTCCAGATTGATGGACTTGATATTTTCTTTCAGAGGTGTAGAATGATCAACAAAATAGATCTGCTTGCGGCTTCAGTGAACAGGTTGCCACTCCGATGACCAATCTCAAGAACGAGTTCTCCTGGTCCAAAACCAGGGATGAAACCTTCAAAACCTGCCCCCGACAGTACTGGTTTGCTTTCTACGGCTTTTGGAATGGCTGGCTTAAGGATGCTCCAGAAAGAACCCGTCAAATTTACATCCTCAAGAACCTGAAAAACCGACAAACCTGGGCGGGAGAGAAAATCCATCATTGCATCCAAAGAAGCATCAACAATATTCGAAGGGGAATCAAAGTCCTCCCTGGGGAGGAGATTATCTCCATTACCCTCAACCGGATGAGGGCTGAATTTCGGTCTTCAAGAGCGAAAAATTATTGGAAAAAACCAAAGACCTGTGCCCTCTTTGAGCATGAATACGGAGTAGAGGTCACCGATCAGCAGTGGAAAGAAATTGCCCAAAATGTCGAAACTTGCCTCAGAAACTTTTATGCTTCGGATATCTATAACGGCTTAAAAGCCCATGGCAAAGACGGGTGGCTTAAAGTGGAGGAATTCTCATCTTTTTATCTAGATAAAATTAAGGTCAATTTAGCTATTGATTGTGCCATAAAGAAGGGAAATGCCGTTATCATCTACGACTGGAAAACAGGGAAGACCCTCTCAGAAGATCTATCCATTCAGCTTTGTTGTTATGCCTTCTATGCTATGGAAAAATGGAATCTCCCTCCAGATTCTCTACGGGTTATCGAGTATAATCTCCCTTCCAATAAGGCCAACTCGTTTTCGGTGACCAGTGGGGAAGTTGAAGGTATAAAGGGGTACATTCGGGGAAGTGTTAAGGATATGCAGTCCCTTTTAAAAGATCCCGAGAACAACATCCCGTTGCCTGAGGATCAATTCAGCAAAGTGGAGAACGAGCGGGTAAGTCTCAGATGTAATTTTAGGAAAGTCTGCAGAATTTAGAGAGGTGATAAAAAGCTTAGAACTAACGGCATTAATTACCGATAGGGCTTCCTTCTTCATTTTTCCCCTCTTTCCCTTAGCCAGCTTTGCGCTTCTTTATTACCCTTTCTGGCCGCATCCTGCATATCCAGGATCGCCGGTTGTGGCTTGCCGAGCTGGAGGAGAGAGACTCCTCGATGGTAGTAGGTCCAAGAAAACCCCGGGTCTATGGTCATTGCTTTACTCAAATCATCTATGGCCTTATCATAAGCCCCTTGCATTCTATGGGCGACCCCGCGATCGAAGTAAACCCAGGCATAACTGCCGTCAATGGCTAAAGTCCTGCTGAAATCTTCAACGGCCCGGTCATATCGGCCCATTTGGCGTAGAATAAGTCCACGATGGTAGTAAGCCCAGGGCAGATCGGCGTTTACGGCCAAGGCTTGGTTGTAATCTTTCATTGCCCGGTCATATTCACCTTTCGCTCGCCAAGCTGCCCCGCGATGGTAATAAGCCCATACATGATGGGAGTCTATGGCTAAAGCCCGATCAAAGTCTTTAATCGCTTGATCACATTGCCCCTTCAACCGATAGACAATCCCGCGGCTGTAATAGACCCAAGCGGAATTTGGATCTATGGCTACACTCTTACTGTATTCTTCGATTTCCTCATCCCAGTCGTTTTTTTTCCTCAATATTTCTGCAGGGAAGCCGGTATGAACAAGATCTGGGTCTAAGGCCATGGCCTTGCTATAGTCTTCCGTCTCCCGATCATAGTGGCCCTTCCGGCCATAAGTAAGGCCGCGAATATAGTAGGCAGCCGCATGATGCGGATCGGCAGCAATCGCGAGGCTGTATTCTTCAATGGCCTTATCATATTCCCCTTGTTTATTGCGCACCAGACCGCGGTAATAGTAAGCTTCAGCACATTGCGGGGCCAAGGCAACTGCTCTGCCCAGCGTCTTCAATGCCTCATCATATTCATCGCGGAGAAAATGTTTTTTGCCCCTTGCCAACCATTCCTTGGCGTCGGGTGACATTTGGTTATTCGCCTTCACGCTGGTCATTTGACCCGGAGGTGCTAAGCAAGCGAACGAGCAGAGATAAAAAGAAAGGATGAACATCCAAGGGATGGGTATTTGCAATTGATTCAATTAACCAATTCCAGGTCTTCAAATGGAATTCGCTACGGCCGTCCTATTTCCCTCCGGGGATGATCGGCAGGAGTACGTAGGCCGCCTGGTCGCCGCCGGCGTAAAGGGTGACCTTCCCGCCGAATATCTCCGGGGGCCGGTCCTGGGGATCCTCGTGCAGGAACGGCCCGCAGCCCTTCATCACGTTGACGAAGGTGGTGAGCCGTTCGCCTTCGCCGGCATATTCGTAATCCCTGCCCCGCACGGTAAGCGCAATGCGGTATCCGGCCGGCACGACAATGCAGGTCGGCCAGATCTCTATGTCGAATTCGTAAACTCCGCCAGGTTGCAGCGGCTCCACCACATCGTGGGTGTGATACGGGCGGTAGGCGGTGCTGAGCTTGGGGTCCAGTTTGCGGTGCGAAGCCCTGAGCCAGCCCTGACCGATGGGCGTGTGGGGATCCAGCGCTCCCTGGAAAACCACCTCCTTACCATCGGGGGCGAAGACGCGCAGAACCAGGAAGAGGTCCGCATCGGCCGTGGCCGAGGCGACAAACAGCTTGCTGGCCACGGGTCCGGTGATTTCCATTTCCCGCTCAAGCGGGGGAGTCATAAAGGTGACGCCGTCTCCAAGCGCCTCGTAAGTGACGCTGCCCTTGGCCTTCACCGGCTCCCAGCTGAGGCTGCGGTCGGCGGGGTTGAGGTAGAGACGGGTCCAACGCGTTCGTGCCAGCGGCCACTCGCTCTCTCCCCGCACCACCAAGCCGTTGACTCTGCGGATCTGCAGTTGCAGTTTCGGCTGGCTCTTCCAATCGTTGTCGATCCCTTTCAGAAAATGGTCAAAGAAGCGCTTCTGGAGCGTGACCCCGTATCGGGTGTAAAACTCCGTCCAATGCTCCAGCCCGTGAACCTCCAGCCATTTTTGCTTGGAGGCGGCCCGCGCGAACCCTTCAATGTTGCCGCGGAGATGGAGCCCCTGCCCTCCCCAGTTGGCCGCGGAGAGCAGGGGAACGGTGACTTTGGACCAGTCAGGTGATCTCTCCCGGTGGTATGGGTCATCCAACGGATGCTCCGTGAGCTCTTTCCTCAGGTCTACCCGATTCTTAGCCAGCTCTTCTTCTGACAGCGTCTCGGGGCCGCCAACGAGCTCACCCGTGTTCGGGCTTACGAATCCTCTCTTCCCGAGACCGTGCTGCACGGTCATCACCTGCTTCTTGAACCAGTTGCCGGAAAAGGCACACAGGATACCGCCGTGATAGGTCCCATCCCGATACGAGTCGGACGCTCCCTCCCAGGGGACGATGGCTGTCAGATGGGGAGGCTGCAGCGAAGCCACGTTCCACTGATTTCTGGCGTAATAAGAAATCCCGAGCAAACCCACTTTACCATTGCTCCAGGGCTGCGTTCCGGCCCACTCGATGCAAAGGTAAAGATCGCGGGTCTCCCTGGGCGAACGGGGATCGATGAACCCCGGGGAGCGCCCCGCACCCCTTGAGTCGACCCGCACGCATACGTATCCGTCCGGCACCCACTTCTCGGGGTCCGCGACTTCCCAATTCTGGTACTTGTTGGTCGAGCCTTCGATCACGTCCGGGTGCTGCTCGGCCATCCGCCGCCATTGGTCCGGGTAACCCTCCTGGAAGGCCAGGCCCTTCCCGTACGGGCCGTAGGTCAAGATCGCCGGATATTGGCCCTCCTGCGGCGGACGGTAAATGTCGGCCCGTAATACGAGGCCGTCATCCATCGTGATCGGAACGTCCCAGTCAATCATCATTCCATCCCTGAGTTCGCTCTTCTGGCTCATCTCTGCTCCTTCATGGTCGTTTGTTGATTCGACAGCGGAGTTCCCCTACTCGTCCCTTTGGTAAAAGTGATTCGATTCGATAAGAACTCTCTTTTTTTGCGAGTATAATGGGGAGGCGATTGCCTGTCAAGGAAATTTGGGCTGCAATCATTTGCCTTGGCCATGAGCCCCATGTTATATTGAATCTGTATTTCAGCCCCTTGATGATGAAAGGGGAAGATGCAGTAGGGTCAGGCAATTGGGGGTTGTTAAATCTCTTCATAGGAGGGTTCGTCATGGAAGCTGCTGCTCAGGAAAAGTTGGCAACGGATGTTATCAAAACTTCTGCCGGCAATCTGGAGATCACTTTTATCGGCCATGGCACGATGATGTTCAAATTCGGCGGTAAGGTTATCCACATTGACCCGTGGACCCAGCAGGCCGATTACACCAAACTTCCGCAAGCCCATCTCATCCTGCTTACTCACGAACACATGGACCACCTTGATTTAAAAGCCCTGGGAATGCTGCGCACCGAAAAAACCGCAGTGGTTTGCCCCCAGATCTGCACCCCCCAGGTCACCGGCGCCATCGTGATGCATAATGGAGATATTAAAACCATTGAAGGTTTAGAGGTAAAGGCCGTTCCGGCATATAACATTATGCATAAACGAGACAATGGCCAACCGTTTCATCCGCAAGGCCATGGGAATGGCTACATCATTACCTTCGGCGACAGGAATGTTTATGTGGCGGGGGATACGGAGAATATTCCCGAGATGAAACAATTGAAGAATATTGACATCGCTTTCCTGCCCATGAACCTGCCCTATACGATGACTCCCGAGATGGTTGCCGATGCTGCCCGGGCTTTCCAACCGAAGATTCTTTATCCTTATCACTACGGAGAAACCGATACCTCCAGACTGGTGGCTTTGTTGAAAGATACCAAAGGAATTGAGGTGCGTATCCGCAGCATGAAGTAAGTATTTTTGGTTCCATTGAGGGAATGTAAGATGATTTTACCCGGGGGTTATGCCGGAAAGATCATTCTATTTGATCTGACAACCAAGATTGCCACTAACCTGCCATGGGAGAAGGATGAGGTTTGCGCCTATGTTGGAGGAAGGGGATTGCAGGTATAGAACGGAGCGCAGCAGATCTCCGGTCAGAATGTAAAAAGGCTAACTCTTCTGTCTTCCCTCCGTTGCCAGTGACGGCTCAGCATGATGGCAGCCAAAGCAATCCCGAACCCTATAAGGTCAGTTTTCCATCCCGGAAACGCCAACAAAAAACCAGAGAGAGCAAAAGCGCCCCTAAATACGTAGTTGCTTATCCCAGATTGTATCTCTCCTACTCCTATCATGTACCCTTCGAACGCTGAACCAATAAGAAACATACCTAAGGAAGCCGTGAGAACCGCAAGTACAATGGCCATAGGCTCACCTTGCATTACTAAAACAGGATTGAGCACAAAAAAGAAAGGCAACACGAA
>JAHJQK010000103.1 GCA_018819135.1 Pseudomonadota bacterium
CACCTCGTCCCCGCGCCTGGTTACCTTCAAAACCCCTCCGTATCAATATTGCCGACTTATCCACTGCGCATCTCAAGGGTCATTCCATATGAGCACAAAAGGGTTATTTTTGGTGAGCGCTGATGCTAAATAGACTGTTTTCCCAGAAATTATCGAAGAAAGTTGTTTAGAAGCCTCATATGAGCATTTTTCACCAATTTCAGGGGTGTTTATGCCAATCAACCTTACGGTTTCGCCGTTTGTTAGTTCAAAAGTGTCCCCATCTATAACTTTATAAACGTCATAGAATCCGTCCGGATAAGCAGTTATTGCTATACATGGGAATATTAGAAAAAAGGAGGTAGATAAAATTAAACTAAAAAAGGATAATCTTTTCTTCACCATCCTCGCTATCACCACCATTTAATTACTGGAAATTTATCATTTCGGGCGTGAACCACAGATAACACATCTTTTTGGATAAAAAGGAATTAATAGAAGCCAGAAGCCACAAGTCAATATAGAGGCGAAAAAAGTTCCCCATCCTAAAGCTCTCTTAAAGCCAGTGTTTCTACTACAATTCGGGCAATAATTTGTTATTATAATCCACCTCCATTTAAATGGGTAAAGCAGAGATAGCAGTTGTTGTCTATTCCGGTGATTCCGGCCACCCCGTCGGAGCGGAGCGACGCTGGAGGTGAGATATCTTTGAACGAAAGACTACCCTGAGTCAAGTTTTAATTTCGTGTGCTAAACCTCCTTTCCGGCCCCAACACCGTCCCTCTAACCTTCTGCAACCGGTAACTCTCCTCCCCTGATAATCCCTCAAAATGGAAATTCTGAACTGGCCCTCTGTTTTCCCAATTTCATGAAGATCCAGCCAATATTTTCACCACAAATCGACAAGAAGAGGTCTCGAATAAATGACCTCTTCCCTTCCCAATCTCAAACATACATCCATCCCCATTCCGGGCTCCAGGACCTCTTCCCACCTCTCAGAATGGGACTGGCCTCATCCTCAAACGACAAGCACCACTTGTTCTGACGTTCCCAGGTTTTCAGGAACGCAAGCATGGCGTTGTGAGCGATCCAGAAGTTCGCATAATTCTCACTGTACTTACCGTTGGCCATCTCTTTTGTCTTTCCAGATAACTCAAACAGTCTCGTGACCGCTTCCTGGATCATGTCGTCATAAATTGACTGAGCTAAAGGGTTCCATTTGAAATTCTTGGCGAAGACCGTCTTGGCCAATGGATAGCAAACCGCGGAATTGAAATTCTCCCTGTCTATGACGATCTGCTTCTTCATGTAGTTTTTGACGAAGAACCCCTTCACTCTTGCTTTGTAAGCTTGGTCGGAAGAAAGACCATAAGTTTTCTTAACCTCTTCTGTGGTCATACCTGGTTGAAGAAACACTTTTTCCCTTCGGATTTCTGGAACTGGGTCCATTTGTCCTCCTTTTCTGTTTAAATTTGGTTTGGGAGCTTGGTTCGGAAAATCGGTTACCTTGGGGTGCTGTGGGAGAGGAAAACCGTCGTAAACGTCCGACATTCCTTGAGGGATATGGATTATCCATATTGGTAAGTCATATATATGGATGGAGGAGGATATACCTAAAAACGGGGTAGGTTTTGGGTTTGATCTGGGGTGGGAGTTATTTTGGAAGGAGTGGATTTAATAGCAGGAAATATTGGCGATGAACTTTTTAACTTTTAGGAATTGTGGCGGGTTGAGAACAAAAATCGTTAAAAACCTTAAAAGTTTAAATCTTTGGTTGGACCAGAGCAGATCAAGAAATGAACTGTAGCTCGTTTTTCTCAATCATGGAAACGGTGTTTAGGTGTGTTATTGGGTGTTAATGGGGGCGCTTAACACGGTTGAACCTCTGTAAAGGTTATGATTTTTTCCGGTTTCATCCTCCAAGAGGAGGTGTGGTAAGGTGTTTGGTGGAAAAGGAGGGGGGGAATTTAATTTGACATGGGAAGAAGGTGGGGCTTCGTATCAGCCCTCCCTGCGAGCATCAGGCAGATTCTTCCTTGACAGCAATCTCCAGGCTATATAAACTCATCGTAGAATTTAGTTCTCCGAATTTATTTTGTTAATATCTGGGATTAGAAGAAGGAGCTATGAAGAAAATAATAATAATTTTCTTTTTGATTTTACTTCCTACTACTGCCGATGCTCAGATGTATGATGTCGAAACTACTGGTGAGTATGTTATGGGTGACAGCGATACTAAAATAGAGGCCAGAAAAATCGCCCTTGAACATGCAAAGAGATTGGCTGTAGAACAAATTGGGACATATTTGGAATCTGAAACGATCGTTAAGAATCGAATGTTAACTAAAGATGAGATAAGAACATACACCTCTGCCATTGTTAAAACTACAGTTATTTCAGAAAATATTAATCTTTTGGAAGATAAGACTACTGTTTTTAAAATCCATATAAAGGCAAACGTTGATATTGGAGTATTGAATAATAGGGTTCAAGAAATCGGGGCAGACACAAAAAGAAAAGAACAAATGAATGCGTTACAGGCTGAAAACCTAAGACTTTTAAAAGAATTAGAATCCTTATCAAGTCAACTGAAAAGTGAAAAGGTTTCTGAGTATAAAAATTTACGGCAAAAACGAGAAATTCTTTTTGAGAAATTAGAACAAAATCAAAATTCATTGAGGGTTGCTTTTGAAAAAGGGACTCTTCTTAATCTTGCTTTAAAAAGTAAGAGTAAACTTGAAGAAAACAAAAAGAATATTGACGATTTCATCCAATTTATTGCTGATAATATTAAATATACGATTGGTGAAGTACAAGTTCGCCATAAAGGAAATATGTCTGATTTAATAATTCCTATAACGTGGTATACAGAAAAGGTTAAAGATATTTGGGAAAAAATAGAGTTGTTCTGCGATAAACCTAAGGAATTTATGGGTCGTATAATTCTCTCTAAATTTAAAGGAATAGATAGCGAAATTTTATTAGATTATTTTGCGAGGAAAGGTATTCGCATTATTGTAACTTCTGGTTATTATTCTTCATTTATTCCCATTAAGTGGGGCGGGTGGTATCATAGGGCAACCGAAGGTAACCTTAAAATAGCACTTCATGGAAGTCAGGAGTTGGAAATCAAAGATATTCCTGTTGAGGAGTTAACAAAGATTATAAGCATTAATGCAAAAGTTGTTGTCCAAGGGGCAGAATAAACAAATAACGGTTTAAATAGCACCACCTGTCACCTTTTTGATGGCAGCGACCTCACCAAATAAAGTTTAGTAAGACTTAAGGATAACTTTATAAGGCAAAGCCATCAAGGCTCTGCTTTTTTGTTTATTTCCTTCGGTAATCATCGACTCCCAGATCATCTCCCCATTGCAGAGTAGGTGAAAGCGAGGTTCGGACCACTACTTGTTTTGACACTGTCTGTCAGATAAAGTCAGGACAGATAAATTTATCTTTTCAACCTTTCCAAGAAGAGATTTGACCTTTAAGATTGAATACCCCATTTTTCAGCTACGAGGATCCATTCCGTGTCCTTACCATAACGGATTCCTATCTTTCGCCCTCAAATAATCCAGAATATCAGAATGAGGGACCCTTTCCCTGAGCTTTTCGATAACATCCTCCAGCTTACCTTCTAGATCCTCATACGCTCTGACCTCCGCAGTATGACTCTCCATTATTTGATTTAGCATGACATCCAGACTGGCGATCCTGTCCTCCTTTTTGGTTAGTCCGAAGTTCCCCCATAAAAAAGGCATTTAATTGGAGTTATCCTGTTGCAATACATGGGAGATTTTATATTTCGGTCGTGCAATATGTACCCATGTAATAATAATTATTTACTTGACATATATTGATTTATGAGATATATATGTATCCATGTACATCGAGAGCATTCCCAACCGCAACTCCCCTCCCGCCATCTTGCTGCGGGAAACCTGGCGGGAAGGCCAAAAGATTCACAAACGAACGGTAGCGAATCTTTCCCACTGGATTCCCGAGAAGATCGAAGCGCTCCGCCGTCTTTTAAAAGATGAGGCTCTGGTGGCGGCGAAAGACGCTTTCGTCATTGAGCGATCCCTTCCCCATGGGCACGTAGAGGCCATTTTAGGGACGATCAAGAGATTGGGATTAGATGGGCTCCTTTCTTCAGCGCGGTGCCGCGAGCGGGATCTGGTGATGGCCATGATTGCCGAGCGGCTGATTCATCCTTGTTCGAAGTTAGCGACGAGTCGGTTGTGGCACACGACGACTTTGGCGGAGGAGTTGGGGTTGGGGGATGCGGATGAGGATGATTTATATGGGGCGATGGACTGGTTGTTGGCGCGGCAGGGTCGGATTGAGAAGAAGCTGGCGGAGCGTCATCTTTCCGATGGGTCGTTGGTTCTTTACGATGTGACGAGCAGTTACTATGAGGGGAGATGTTGTCCGTTGGCGCAATATGGACATGATCGGGATGGGAGGAAGGGGCGGCCGATTATTGTCTATGGGTTGCTGACGGATGGGGAGGGGCGGCCGGTGGCGGTGGAGGCGTATCCGGGGAATACGGGGGATCCGAGCACGGTTTCGGGGCAGGCCGAGAAGTTGCGGGAGCGGTTTGGGTTGAGTCGGTTGGTGTTGGTGGGGGACCGGGGGATGCTGACGGAGACGCAGATTGAAAAGCTGCGGGCATATTCGGGGTTGGGATGGATTTCGGCGTTACGATCATCTGTGATTCGAGACTTGGTCGCCGAGGGATCTTTGCAGATGTCTTTGTTTGACCAAAGGGACCTGGCCGAGATTCATTCTCCGGAGTTTCCTTTGGAGCGGTTGGTGGCTTGTTATAATCCGCTTCTGGCGGAAGAGAGGAGAAGGAAGCGGCGGGAGTTGATCGCGGCGACGGAGAAAGAGTTGGAGAAGATCGTCCGCGAAGTAGGTCGGAGGACCCGAAGTCCTTTGGGGAAAGACGAGATCGGGAAGAAAGTGGGCAAGGTGATCGGCCGTTACAAGATGGGAAAGCATTTTGCTTTGGCGATTGGAGAGGGGACCTTTTCCTATGAGCGCAAGGAAGTCAAGATTGGCCAGGAAGAGACGTTGGATGGGATCTATGTGATCCGCACCAGTGAGCCGACGGAGCGCCTTTGTGCGGAGGACACCGTCCGTTCTTATAAGAATCTTACCCATGTGGAACGGGCCTTTCGGAGTTTGAAAGGAATGGATTTGTTAATCCGTCCGATCTGGCACCATACAGAGGACCATGTTCGGGCTCACATCTTTATCTGCATGTTGGCGTATTATGTGGAGTGGCACATGCGCCAGGCTCTGGCGCCGCTTTTGTTTGGCGATGAAGAACTCGCTGGAAATCGCAAAACCCGGGATCCGGTGAAGCCGGCCAAGCCGTCTGTTGCGGTGGAAAGAAAGAAAGCGCGTCGCCTCACTTCAGAGGGTCTTGTGGTTCAGAGTTTCGATACGCTGTTAGAAGAACTGGGAACCCGTTGTCGAAACCGCTGTCGCATTCAGTCTGAATCCAAAGGGCCTACTTTCAATCAATTGACCGAAATGAGCCCTCTTCAGAAACGGGCTTTCCAGCTCCTGGGCTTGTAGCCATGTAAATGAAAGTCTATTTTGTCAAATGACCAAACTATATCAATAGGTTATTCTTTTTTCGAGATAGGAACTTCGGGTTAGTCGAGCTTTCAGGGATGCAATTTCATCTCTTAGGAAATTCAAGGTTTGCTCGTTTTGATTATCTGTAGGGGTGTGATTATTGGGTTCGGTCATGGTGGCATTTCTCCTTCTGGTTTAATTTTTATTTTGTTCCAGGATGAACTTTTAAACTTTTAAGAATTTATGCGGAATAAGTGAGGAAACACGAAATTTCCTAAAAGTTTAAAAGTTTGGTTGCATGGGTAGGACTGGACCAAATCAAAAACGAACAGCTGTTCTCTTTTTCCCATCTTGAAAATGGAATCGCTGGATAAAAGGATTTTCATGGTCCGCTTCCAACGGTAGGTGTTTACCGGTGTTTAGGGGTGTTAAGGGCCGTACTTAACACATCGGAAGGTTGGAAAGGTATTCTTTTTATTCAGAAACAGAGGATCTGAAGGCAGGGTGTTAAGGTGTTAGGTCGATTTTCAGGGGGAAGAAGGAAATTTTAATGTCCATTTGACAAAAGGAAGGATTTGTGAAATATTTTCGTCGAAGATCACACCAGAGCTCGTAGCCTTGGATTTGGATAGGATCGACCCACTTTAAAATACTGGTGCTTCTTAGAAGGGACCAGGAAATGAAATGCAAAGCGATTCCGATCCTAATTTTTTTACTCTTTAGTCCAACCTTTTTCTCTTCCGCTTATGCTCAACGCCAAGCAGGAGAAAAACTCCAGGATTCATTACTTCCACTTTAGAAGGTAAGCGAATCGCTCTGAAGGATTACTGGGAACAGCAGGGAAAGAGGGTCTTGGGCCTGTCCTTTTTCGCCACGTGGTGCCAACCTTGCAGACGTAATCTCGGATAGGTTCTAAAATAGCTGAGAGGAGCCTAGCATGAAAGAAGTAAGAATCAATTCATGGAGTGATTTTGAAAACCAAATTTTTATGCTCTTTGGAACAGGAGATAGCAGGAAGGGTACTATTACACGTTCCTCTGCCGCCCTATTTAGAGGACAATCCGATTCTGAATGGCACCTTGAATCAACTTTGGAAAGGTATGTTAATTCCAATAAGATACCTATCACTCAATATTATCAAATAATTCATAACGCGAAAAGTAGGATCGAAAACAAAAACATTGGAAAATGGAATATACCAACTATTTCTGATTATGAGGAATATTTAAAGACGTCGACAAGCGGCATAGCAGATTCCGAGTATAGGGACTACATGGTAGTTTTAAGACACCACGGATTTCCCTCGCCCTTACTTGATTGGACTTTTTCTTCCGATGTCGCCGCATTTTTTGCATTCCGTAATAGAAGAGCTGATAAAGTGGCTATTTTTGTATATATTGAATGTATATTTCCGGGGAAATCTGGAAGATCTTATGAGCCCAATATT
Source organism: Pseudomonadota bacterium (assembly GCA_018819135.1). Lineage (GTDB taxonomy): Bacteria > Desulfobacterota > SM23-61 > SM23-61 > SM23-61 > JAHJQK01. The sequence continues at coordinate 7,016 of JAHJQK010000103.1, forward strand.
GCCATTTTTGATTCCCCTCTCAAAGCGACTACTAGCCGGCATCTTAAACAACAAAGTGCATATACAATATGTTCAATGAAAGACAGTAAAAACCAAAGCTATTATAGCTCTCATGAAAATGTATTTATAAGAAATGAGCGCGACCAAGATCTGCTATGGAAATTTATTCTTCCCGCTAGTGAAAGATTAGGGGTATTAAAGCATTTAAACACGAAAGGCATTAATGCTTATGCACTCTTTGACTCAACCGAAAGTTTAATGGAAACCATTGCATTTGAAGAAGTTCATGAAAAAGCTTTTTTAAAGTGATAAGAGCGACACCGCTTTCAGTTTTCCCTGGGGGGAGTTCTTGGATGGGGCTAAATCATCTAGCAACAGCCGTCGAAGGAGTTGAACAGCTAACTGTTAAGGGGACTGAGTCAGCCCCTTCAGCAGTCGAGGGAGCTTCGTAAACAACTGTAGCTTGAGGGAGGTGCTGAAAACCGGAAGCAGGGAGGAAAAATATTCAGTATCCTTTTCCCCACATAGGTGTTTACCGGTGTTTAGGGGTGTTTACCCTGGTCCTTAACACGGTGGGATGGATGGAAGGCGTTATTCTTATTCCGAAAAGGATAATGTCCTGGAGGGGTGTTAAGGTGTTAAGGGTGTTTTGGGGGGGAAGGATAAAATTTATTGTCCTAATCCTTTAGGCATAATCTCGGGAAAAGTTTATATTTTGGTTGGTTGGTCCTTCGCTGTAACCCGGATCGGAACTAGTTTTTTTAATGGTAGTAGCAGAACTGATCCGAACCATCAATCCATGATGCTGGAAGGGAGCGGTAAAAAGGTAGGGTGGATTTGACATCGACCGTTGGGAGCTTAATTCAGATGTTGAACGATCTTTGTAATGATAGTTTAAACTCCTTACTTCCTCATAACTGAGATTTATTGCAGTCCTTTAAAATGGGAGATTTCAATCCGGATTCAATGAAAATTGGGGAAATTGTAAAAAAAGTTTTCATTTTTAAAATGAGCATGTTTTTATTTGATAAATTAAGGCGTTAGGCTATGAAACGAGCCGGGAATATGGGGTCATTGTCGGAGGCTCTTACATTTTTCCCTTTCCAGAACGAAATGCATCTTTTAGCAATATCTTGTAAAAATAGGAAGTTATAATGATTTCATCGATTTGGTATATGAATTGCTCTTATTCTAGTGGGGAAATAGAGATTATTTAATCCTCCATGCTCCTTCTGGGGTCTGGATTACTTAGGCTTGTAGGTCTAAGGAAAAAGATTAAACTCCTCTAAATGGATTGTTTAAAACGGGGGTGTATAAAATGAAAAAAATATTGGCCGGGATATTATTCTTAATGGTAGTTTGCTTTGGAGCGAATGCAGATGCAGTTTCGTGGAACATCATTAATGATGATTTTGATAGTTTAAGCGGATGGGGTAACCGCAACCTCGGTAGTGGTGTTGCTGAAATAAATCCGCCCGGGTATTTGCATTTAGATTCGACCGAAGTTGGTAATAATAACGCAGGGGCTATTCAGCAGTGGACTATAATCCCCAATAATTATGTAATCGGGGTTAGGACCTACTTTCAATCCTTAGGGACTGGGGGCGATACCAGCTATACAATAGGCATAGCTAACACCCCTATCATGCTTTTTATTGCACTTCAGAGCAATGGTCTTTATATTTACCGGCAGTCAAACCCTACTGAAGTAGGAAATGATATTGTTTTATTGCAACAATGGCAAGATTGGCAATTTGATGTTCGTGCTCCTAATTTAAATGAAGCGCAGTTAGATGTGTATTTGAATGGCAATTTGATTCAAAGTAACATCCCTTGTGGTAGTGATTGGGTGAATGTAAACGGCTTTGCATATCTTGGCCAATATTCATACCTTACCCACACGGAAAGCTATACTGATTATTTTAGATTGGGGGTAAATAATCCCGTCCCCGAACCTTCAACCATGCTCCTTCTTGGTTCTGGCCTAATTGGGCTTTTGGGATTCGGAAAAAGGTTGATAAAGAGTTAACAAATATCAGCATAGATGCACCTACTAAAAAGCCAGTAACCCAATTCTGGCTTTTTAATTTATGCTTATTGACATTCCTTCCCATTCTGCTATCATCCCATCAGAAATACGCATTCCAATCCTCTAAGCCAGAGGTGCGTATGGCCCTGGAATTAATGAAACCCTATTTCTTGAAAAAGAGGTGGGGTTTTTTTAATGACTTCTTTCTCCTCCTTATAATCATGGTAAAAAAGGACAAGAAATGAGAGTTCGGTGTCTTATGCGGATCAATCTAATTACTGTTGAAGGGGAGGAAATATGTGGAAATGCAAGAAGTGTGGTGAAGAGAATGTGGGCAGCCATCATTCTTGCTGGAGTTGTGGGCTGAGCCAGGATGGTACTGCGATGACAAACGCCAAAGAGTTTCAGTCTATGAAAGAAGAGGCTGCAGAAAGTGAAACCCTAACTGGCTATACTTCTACCTATGGCACTTCCAGAATGATTGCAGAAGCCGTGTCTTTTATCGGTTGGATCGTGGTAGGAATTGGTATTTTGGTCGTTTTAGTTCTTTTCGCAAAAAGCTCTGAATCACACGGTGGGTTTACCCTAATGAGTCTATTGCCCGCTCTGTTAGGAATCATAAGTGGCCTACTCTTGGTCATGACAGGCCAATTGACGCGAGCAATGGTTGATACTGCTGACAACACCGGACAAATGCTATCTCTCTTGAAAAGAAGAAGGGGAAAATGATGAGCCCCCAGGCAACAGACTTCATAACCAGCGGCTGCAGTCGAGGTTCGGACCACTACCTATTTTGCCACTGTCTGTCAGATAAAGTCAGGACAGATAAATTTATCTTTTCAACCTTCCCTAGAAGGGGTTTGGCCTTCAAGATTGAACTCCCCATTTTTCAGCGACGAGGATCCATTCTGAAATAATTTGACTCCTTACCATAACGGATTACGGTCCTTTACTTTCAAATAATCCAAAATATCAGAATGCGGGACCCTTTCCCTGAGCTTCTCAATCACGTCCTCCAATTTATCCTTCAAGTCCTCATAAGCTCGGACTTCCGCATTGTGACTCTCCATTAAGGTATTTAGCATGACATCCAAAGTGGCGATTCTGTCATCCTTTTTGGTTAGTCGAGCTTTCAGGGATGCAATTTCATCTCTCAGAAAATTCAAAGTCTGCTCGTTTTGATTATCTGTAAGGGTGTGATTATTGGGTTCGCTCATGGTGGCATTTCTCCTCTCTGTTTTAATTTTAATTTTGTTCCAGGTTGAACTTTTAAACTTTTAAGAATTTGGGCGAAAAAAGTGAGAAAATGGGAAATTTCTTAAAAGTTTAAAAGTTTGGTTACATGGATAGGACTGGACCAGAGCAAAAAGGAACAGCTGTTCGCTTTTTCACATCTTGAAAATGGAATCGCTGGATACAAGGATTTCCATGATCCGCTTCCAGTGGTAGGTGTTTACCGGTGTTTAGGGGTGTTTATGGGGGTGCTTAACACGGTGGGATGGATGGAAGGCGTTATTCTTATTCCGAAAAGGATGGAGCTATGGAGGGGTGTTAAGGTGTTTAGTCGATTTTGGGGGGGGATGGATAAAATTTAATGTCCGATTCTTTGACGCTATAATCTCGGAAGAGATTAGGAGCAGAACGGATCCGAACTAACAATCCATGACGCTGGAAGGGAGTGGTAAAAAGGTAGGGTGGATTCGACTTCGACCGTAGCAAAGGGGTCAAGTCTGCTCTTGACTCATGTGGATAATTGCAATGAAATGGTCAACCTTTTTTCGTAACGATTCATCTCTTCCCATCCGAACCTTCATTCTCTCTACAATACTGCTAACCGTACTATACGAACCGATCCCAAACGACTCCCCAATCTCCTTCAGGCGATCCCCTCGCAGTCTCCTGGCAAGATAAATCGCCACATTCCTTGCTTCATTACCATGACCCCGCCGAGAATAAAATAGATCCTTCCGTTTGACCTGGTAGCCTCTTGAAATAACCTCCATCAATAGATCCAAGTCCGGCGCCAGATCTTTTCGCTGCGGAATCTCTGAATCGGCCTTCTTCGAGAAAAATTTCCCCTTCACTCCAGCTATAAACTTCTCCGACCCCAAAAAAACAGGCCAGCGCTTCTGGGAAAATAATTGCGTCAATTCCTTGCCATCTTCCCGTACGACAAATTTTCGGTAGGCTTTAATCCTTTCCGACGGATTGGCAGCAAGCATCTCCAGAACGATATCTTTATAAAGCCATTTCCACCTGGGATTCCTGGAGAGGTAGCCTTTATGGCTGGTCCAGGGGTAATCATCCAAAGTCTCCGCCAATCCCGCATCAAGAGGATTGCGATGAACATAGCGAACGAGCTGTAGAAGGTAGCTATCGGCTTCGATAAGCAGAGCCTTATACCGCCCCCGAAATAAGGGCCCATCGTGCCCATGGCGTCGATTAAATCTTTGGGTATAGACACCGTCAATATGTCTGAAGCATCTGGAAAGATTACTATTGGGGGTCTGAACCAGGAGGTGATAGTGTTATGTGAAGCTCCGGATTATGTGAAGTTAGAGGTCTGGACTTCCGCCTATCCGCTCATTTCTGCCCCCAGCTTAGCAATTCACTGCACATAATTCACGGCCCCTGGCAAGCTTATTGAGCCACTGAAGAACGTGCGGCTGTTGCCATGGGGCTTTTTTGCTGATCCTTGGAGCCCCCGCCCTATCGATCATCTTGCGCTTGGTTTCCATGTCGATTTCCACATAGATGTGAGTGGTGTTGATGTCTGCGTGTCCCAACCAGTAGCTGACCATGTTGATGTCGTTTCCCGCTCGCAGCAGATGCATGGCCGTAGTGTGGCGGATGGTGTGCGGGTTGAGGGGTTTGGTGGTAACAGATGGTTGTTGGGCTTGTACCTGGGCGCCGTACTTGCAGGTAATGTGGCGGATACCGAAGCGCGTAATAGGTAAGCCATTGGCGTTAAGGAAAAGCCGTTCGGTGCCCGGTTCTATGGGATCGCGCTGCTTGAGGTACGCCTCAACAGCGGCGACCGTTTCGGGCCACAGGGGGCAGCTACGTTCTTTTTTGCCCTTGCCCAGGAGTTTGACTTGGGCGGAGTCGTCGAGACGCAGATCGGTGAGCTTGAGGGCAACGATTTCGCTGACTCGGGCGCCGGTATTGTACAGCATCAGGAGCAGAGCCCTGTCTCGGATTCCGGTGCGAGAGTTGACATCAACGGCCGCAAAAACGGCCTGCATTTCTTTCTCTTCGAGGTAGTCGATAGTCTTGTGCGTGGTGCGCTTGAGCGGGATCGTACGGACTTGCTGGCACGGAAGCATCAAG
>JAHJQK010000104.1 GCA_018819135.1 Pseudomonadota bacterium
CGAACGGCGAGTTGCGCGGAGCGCCTCGCCCGATTTGTCCGACCGCGCGCTGATTCGCGCGGCCGAACAAAATCGTTCGAGCGCATTCGCCCTCGGACTTGGCGAGTAAACTCGCCAGCCCGATTGCGAAACGCTCAACTCCGCAATGGCGCGGACGCTTCGCGCCGCGCCATCGGGGCTGCGGATTATCATCCGCTTTCAGTCCGCCGCTTCGCGCCGGCCATCAAGCGGCTGCAGCGGACGGTCGTCCACGTGAGCAAGCTCGCGCGTCCGCCCGCCGCTGATCCGCAGCCCCGTTAGGCGAAGAGTGATTATGAAACTTTAGACTCCAAATCAAGACCGTGATATAATTGAAAGTATGAAAATCGAATGGGACCCGAAAAAGGCAAAGTCGAATCTTAGAAAGCACAGAGTTTCTTTCGAGGAAGCCGCCACTGCACTCAGTGACCCCATGGCCGCAACAGGTGCAGATCCGGATCATTCGATTACAGAGGAACGATATGTCACCTTCGGTGTTTCGGAAAGAGGCCGACTATTGGTAGTAGCCCACACCGATGAAAAGGAAACAATTCGAATCATAAGTGCTCGCATAGCGAGCAAAGGAGAGCGAGAACTATATGAAGAAGGATAGAGCACCCGACAAGGACGAATTACGAGTCGAGTACAAACGCTCAGATTTTCCTGAAGGGCTGGTGCGCGGGAAGTACGCAAAGCGAATGCGAGAATCATCGAATGTGGTCGTTCTGAAACCAGAAGTTGCTCAAGTATTCCCGAATGAAGACGCTGTGAACACTGCCCTTCTATCGTTAATCGAGCTTGCACAGAAAACTACACGCCTAACAAGGCGCTCCACCGGATCGCCCAAAAAACGGGCTTCCCGGTGAGCTTTCCGTTTGAAAGCAAAAAGAGAGGGTATTTGAGTAGTGAAGAATGTATGAGATGTTTTAACTGCGTTGAAAATTGTCCTAAAAAGGTTTTAACGTTTTCAAAATTAGAATTCTAACAATCGGTTAAACCCTGACTTTAAAAAGTCTACGGCTTTTTAAACCCGGTGAACCGCAGCGGTTAGGCTACAAGTCTAAAGGCATCAGGAGGGATCACATGGCGAAAGTACTCTATTAGAAACGGAACAAGATCGGATACATCACCCTGAATCGGCCCGACGCCCTCAATGCCCTCGATGACGACCTAAACCATTAACTCTGGGCAGTCTGAGATGACTTCGCCAAAGACGACTTCCTGGATGTCGCCATCCTCACCGGCCCGGGGAAAGCCTTCTGCCCAGGGGGCCGACCTGAAAACCTTGATTCCCAAATGGGAGAGCAGTACGCTTCCATGATCATGCCCAACAACCAACAGGCGATTAGATCCGCCAAGGAACCGATTCTTGACGTAGCCAGTCGCACTTTGGACGACGCACTCCGGGAAGGGAGAAAGGCCTTGACTGGCGCGGGGGTTCTTCTATAATAAAAATAAAGTTTAATGCGAAGGAAACTTTAGCAAAGGAAATAATTTCTTGAAATCTTTGGCGGTAATTATCTTGGCTGCAGGCAAGGGCACGCGGATGAAGTCGGATCTGGTCAAGGTTCTCCACCCACTTGCCGGCACCCCCCTGCTGGCCTTAACCCTGGATTTAGCCAGAAGTCTTCGCCCGGATCGATTGGTCGTGGTGGTAGGTTCCCAAAAAAATCTTGTGCGGGAGCAGTTCGGGGCGGGTGATCTCCTTTTCGTTGATCAGGAAGAACAGTTAGGCACAGGGCATGCTGTTTTGACTGCCGGCCCTGCCCTCAAGGATTTTCAGGGAACCGTACTGATTCTTTGCGCTGACGTTCCTTTACTTAGCGAAGAAACGATAAAGAAATTTATAAAATCCCATGAGGAGGGCTTGAATACCCTTTCCGTTTTGACCACCCGCCTGGAAAATCCCAGCGGCTATGGGCGGGCCTTTCGAGGAGAGAAGGGGCAGCTCCTGCGCATCGTTGAAGAAAAAGACCTGCGGGCTGGAGAAGAGACGATCCGGGAAATCAATACCGGTATTTATTGCCTCGAAGCCCAATTCCTCTTCTTGGCTTTGTTGGGGTTGAGCGACCAGAATGCCCAAAAAGAGTATTACCTTACGGATATTGTAGCCACCGCCAGTTCCCAGGGGAAAAAAGCTGCTGCTTACCTAACAGAAGATCCCATGGAAGTGATGGGCATTAACACCCGCCTGGATTTGGCCAAGGCCAACCAGTACCTGCGGCGCAAGATCGCCGAGCGGCACATGCTGGAGGGAGTAACCCTGATCGACCCCCAGACCACTTACATCGACCATCAGGTGGAGATCGGGGGGGATACCGTCCTTTACCCGAACTGCTACCTTTTGGGAAAAACCTCCTTGGGGAAAAACTGCCGGATCGAGCCCGGCTGTAAAATCACGGATACCCAAGTGGGAAACTTTGTGACCATCAAAGCCTCTTCCGTCATATCGGAGAGCGTCATTGAAGACCGCGTGGAAGTAGGACCCTTTGCCCATTTACGCCCGCAAACCCTGCTGCGGGAAGGGTCGCGAATCGGCAATTTTGTAGAAGTAAAAAAGTCTGTGATCGGTAAGGGCACCAAGGCCAATCACCTGAGTTATCTCGGAGACGCCACCGTAGGGGAAAAAGTGAACATCAGCGCAGGAACTATCTTCTGCAACTATGATGGCCACAAGAAACATCCGACCATCATCGAGGATGGAGTCTTCGTGGGCAGCAATACCGAGTTGGTCGCCCCGATTAAAATCGGCCGCAATGCGATCATCGGGGCCGGTTCGACGATTACCAAGGAAGTCCCGCCGGACCATCTGGCAGTCAGCAGGACCAGGCAGGTGAATTACAAAAGAAGGAGCCGGCGAAAGGATTAAAAGTTATGTGCGGGATCATCGGATACATCGGCCTTCGGGAGACCAAAGAAGTCTTGCTGGAAGGCCTGCGGCGATTGGAATACCGGGGATATGACTCCGCCGGAGTGGCCCTTCTTCATGAAGGGAAGGTGATCATCCGCCGCTCTCAGGGGAAGCTGAAGGAACTGGAGCGAAAAATTGCCGGGGAGCGGTTTAGCGGCCATATCGGGATTGGCCACACCCGCTGGGCTACCCATGGAAAACCTTCTGAGGCCAACGCCCATCCCCACAAGGCTGGAGGGGTGGTCGTGGTGCACAACGGCATCATCGAAAATTACTTAGCCCTCAAAGGAACCCTTATGCGAGAGGGCCATACCTTCAAGTCGGAAACGGACACGGAGATCCTTTGCCATCTGATCCAGAGCCATCTTTTTCAAGGAGTGACCTTCGAGGAAGCGGTGCGTCAAGCCTTGCTTAAGGTTCAAGGTTCTTACGCCATCGCCGTCCTCTATGAAGGTGAAAAGGATAAGTTGATCGCGGCCCGGAAGGAAAGCCCCCTGATTTTGGGCTTGGGAGAGGGAGAAGCTTTCGTGGCCTCGGACATTCCCGCAATTCTCTCTTATACCCGAAAAATGATTTTTTTGGAAGACGGCGAGATGGCCGTAATCCAGGAGCGATCCTTTCGGATCACTACTCTCTGGGGGGAGAGTCGGCAGCGGCCGCCCAAGGAGATTCTCTGGGATCCGGTAACGGCCGAGAAGGGTGGGTTCAAACATTTTATGCTCAAAGAGATCTTTGAGCAGCCGAGAGCGGTTGGCGACACGATCCGGGGCCGGGTCTCCTTGGAAGAAGGCCAGGTCGTACTGGGAGAAACGGGTCTAAGCGCCAAAGCCATGAAAGATATTCGCCGGGTGTGCATTATCGCCTGCGGCACTTCTTACCACGCTGCTCTGGTGGGAAAGTTCATGATCGAAGCTCTGGCCCGGGTCCCTGTCGAAGTCGATTTGGGGTCGGAGTTTCGCTACCGGGATCCCATCGTGGGTTCCCATGACCTTCTTCTGGCCATCTCCCAATCGGGTGAAACCACCGACACCCTGGCCGCTTTTCGCGAGGCAAAACGGAAAGGAATGCGCACCCTGTCCATTTGCAACGTGGTGGACAGCAGTCTGACCCGGGAATCGGACGGGGTTTTTTATACCCACGCCGGGCCGGAGATCGGCGTGGCCTCGACGAAGGCTTTTACCACCCAGTTGGTGGGGCTCTTCCTCCTGGCTCTGCACTTGGCCGAAACCCGGGAAACAATCGGCCGCCAGGTCATCAAGGACCTGCTGGACGCCCTGCTGAAGATCCCCCACCAGGTTCAGCAAACCCTGGATCTGAACCCGCAGATCGAAGCCCTGGCCAAGAAGTACATGAACGCCCGGGACTTTCTCTATCTCGGACGGGGAGTGAATTATCCCATCGCCCTCGAGGGGGCCTTGAAGTTGAAGGAGATCTCCTACATCCATGCCGAGGGATATCCCGCAGGAGAGATGAAGCATGGGCCCATTGCTCTGATTGATGAGGATATGCCAGTGGTTGTGTTGGCCCCCAAAGGGCAGACCCATGAAAAGATCCTGAACAACATCGAAGAAGTCCGGGCGCGGGACGGAAAAGTCATTGCCCTGACCAACCCTTCCTGCCAGGAAGTGATCTCCAAGGCCAGAGATACCCTGTTGATCCCGGAGGCCCATCCTTTACTGACTCCCATCCTTCTGACTGTTCCCCTGCAGCTATTGGCCTATAACGTGGCCGTCCTCAAAGGGACGGATGTTGACCAGCCGCGGAACCTGGCCAAGAGCGTGACCGTGGAATAAGATCGCCGATAGAAGGGGAAGGATTTTCCCGGTGAAAAAAAACCTTGGCACACTCCGGAGGGATGCTCGCAAGATTTTTTCCCAAGCCCTTTGGGCCGCAGACCCCAAAAATATCATCTCCACGCAAGTTTTCCTTCGCAGCCAATTTCTTTGCGTTGGTTCGAAGAGGTATCCTCTATCCCGCTATCAGCGGATTTTTGTGGCCGGCTGCGGGAAAGCTTCTGCCGCCATGGCTTACAGCTTGGAGAAAATTCTGGGTTCGCGGATCACGGCCGGCCTGGTGAATGTAAAGTACGGCCATACCCAAAAGTTGAAGCGCATCCGCCTCCAAGAGGCAGGCCATCCGCTGCCTGATCCCCAAGGCCTGCAAGGGGCTCAGGAGATGGTCAGGATGCTGAGTAACCTCACGGAGCACGATTTGGTGATCTTTCTCATTTCGGGAGGAGGTTCAGCCTTGCTTCCTTTTCCCTCACCCGGCATCACTCTTCAGGAGAAACAAAAAGTCACGGACTTACTGTTAGGCTGCGGGGCTACCATCCAGGAGATCAATACCATAAGAAAACACCTTTCCCTGCTTAAAGGGGGAGGGCTGGCCAGAAGGGTATATCCGGCAACCCTGATTTCCTTAATCTTGTCGGATGTCATCGGGGACCCCCTGGACGCCATTGCTTCCGGACCAACAGTCCCGGACCCCACGACCTTCGGCGACTGCGCCCGCATTCTGGACCGGTATGGGCTTTGGGAAAAAATCCCTCTTGCGGTTGCCCGGCATATTCGGGAAGGGTTAAAGGGGAATAAGGAGGAGACGCTCAAAGCAGGAGCGCCAGCCTTTGCCAGGGTAAACAATCTGATCGTGGGGAATAACTTTTTAGCCATGAAGGCGGCTCAAAAAAAAGCCAAAGCCCTGGGTTATCGCCCTTTCCTGCTCTCTTCCATTATCGAGGGAGAAACACGGGAGGTGGCCAAGGTCCACGCCGCCATTGCCAAAGAAGTGCTCCGGACAAGAAATCCGGTTGCACCTCCGGCCTGTATTCTTTCGGGGGGGGAAACTACGGTGACCCTAAAAGGGCAAGGAAAAGGGGGAAGGAATCAAGAGTTTGCTTTGGCTGTAGCCCTGGAGATTGCCGGCTGGAGAGGGATCGCTATTTTGAGCGCCGGGACCGATGGAACCGATGGGCCGACAGATGCAGCCGGAGCTTTCGCCGATGGAGAAACTGTCCAACGCGCTAAGGCCTTGGGTTTAGACCCATGGGGTTCCCTCGAGGAAAACGATTCTTATCCTTTCTTTCAAGCGTTGGGAGACCTCCTGATCACAGGTCCAACCGGCACCAACGTCATGGATCTACGCATTTTGCTGGTGGAAAAACCCCAGGACCATAAAGCCAAAAGATAATTAATAGTATAGGATTTTTCTTATTGGACACAGATGAACACAGATTTTCAGGATATAAAATGCAGAAAATAGTTATCTGCGTTTATCCGTGGAAATCTGTGTCCAAATTAATTTAAAAAAACGTGCCTCCTCAGGGGTAGCAGCAGGGAAAGGGGAAAGATGATTACCGCGGAAAGGTTGGCTCAAAGCTGGTTCTTCAAGGGATTCACCAGGTCGCAGATCGATACCCTGTTAGCCAATGGCCAGGAGGTTTCTTATCCGGCAGGGGGAAAAGTTTTGGTCGAACGGGAGCCCGCAGAGTCTTTTCATGTCCTGGTGCAAGGAGCCGTCTCCATCAAAATGCGCATAGAAGAGCATGGTGAACTGGTCTTGAGTAGGCTTACACAAAGCGGGGAAATTTTCGGGTGGTCTACTTTAGTGGAAGGAGGCCGTTTTACGGCAACGGCGGAATGTTTAGAGGAAAGCAGGATTATATCTTTTAAACGGAAAAATTTAGAGGACCTTTTCACCAGAGATCCCAACCTGGGATACCTTTTTATGAAAAGATTGGCCATCCTGATCTCTCGCCGTCTGGAGAGTACCCGAGCCCTTTGGTTAAAGGAAATCTCGTAAACAAGCAAAGTAGGGGCACGGTCACCGTGCCCCTACATCAGATGCCAGGCGCGCAAATCCTGTAGGGGCACGATGCTTCGTGCCCCTACTAAACTTTTTACGAGGCCATCATTCTTGGTTGATTTGAATCAGAAGAACGGTGATGTTATCCTTTCCCCCCCGGAAGTTGGCCAGATGGATCAAGTTGTTACAGTTGCCATTTAGATCTTCTGAATTCTGGCTGACCACTCCGAGCATTTCCTCATCCCGGACTAAATCAGAAAGCCCATCCGAGCAGAGAAGCAAGAAGTCCCCCTGCTGAACTTCCAGCTCTTGTATATCCACATCGATTGTAGGTTGGATGCCCAGGGCCCGGGTGACAATATTTTTATGGGGCGACGCCGCTAAAGCATCCTTGGCGATCAAACCCTGTTTATATTGCTCCCATACCCAGGAATGGTCCTCAGTGACCTGCTGGATGCCTTGGTCCCGTAGATGGTAAAGACGGCTGTCCCCGACATGGGCCACAATGGGGGAGGAGGTTGAAAAGAAAACGGCCACGAGCGTGGTTCCCATCCCTTTATATTCTCTATTCTCTTGCGAAGCCTTGTAAATTCTTTGGTTCGCTAAGCGGATGCCATTGACCATGAGGTTAGCCGGGGATGAGAGGACGGCTGTGCTGTCTTCGGATAGGGTCGCTTCTTTTTCTTTCCCAACTCGAGCTATAGATTCCTGTAGGGATTCTATGGCCAAGCGGCTGGCCACTTCCCCGGAGGCATGACCTCCCATACCGTCGGCTACGGCAAAAATTCCCAGAACAGGATCAGCAAGAAAAGAGTCTTCATTATTTTTGCGGACCCGGCCCATGTCCGAGGCCACGGCGAACCTAACCCTCATGATTCCTCATCGTCAAAAAATTTAATGTGGCAGGGGGCATCGGCATGAATCCGGAGGCTAATGGGTGAAGATGAAGGAACTGTTTCCAATCTGGATCTCATCCCTGTTCTTCAGGATGTGTTCCTCCGTGATCTTAATTCCGTTCACCTTCGTGCTGGAAAAGAACCCCCCCCACGTGGGATATGTAGAAGCGGTCTCCGTGTCGGCTGATCTTGGCATGCGGGGAGGAGACAAACCATCCTTCTACAGGAATATCGTCAACGGCACCCTTGCCGAGGGTGGTTATTTCTTTGTTAATCTTAAAATCGGTTCCTTTCCTCGACCCTTGGGTGGCGGCAAGAGATGGCCATTGAAAAGCTTTTTGCTCGGGGACGGCCTGCGGTTCAAGACCAGGCTTCCGCTTGGCCGAATCAAAGATCATCGTTCCTTCGACGTCTTCCTTGGGAAGAACTTTCACTGCGGGCTGAGGGGCTTTGGCCAGACCTCTTACCTGGATTTGAAATTTGGCAATACCGATAACATCACCTTCGTTCAGCGGGTGGTCGTTGGCATCAATCTGCACGCCGTTGAGGAAGGTACCATTAGAACTCTGCAGGTCTCTTACGACATAGCTCGTCCCCTCTTTTAACTCGACCTGAGCATGTTTGCGGGAGACGGCAATATTATCGATCATTATTTCGTTTTCCTTGGATCGGCCAATCGTAATCAGGCTTTTTTCCAGGTTGAACTCTTCAATCTGGGTGTCTTTCAGCTTCAGGATCAATTTGATCATGGTATTCTCCTTTCGCCTATTTACTCCCCACGAGATAATAATAGAGTATCCCTAAACCCGCTACCGTGGCTGTTGTGACTCCGCTCCAGAATAGCCAATTTTTTTGGTCGTCGTTCAGAGCGGAAGGGTCGTCGTCAATGACTACGTAAGCCACCTTTTTCCCGTCGATGAAGGAGATGAGGCGAACCGGGTCAGTGTAGATCCATTCATACACCCGCTCGCGCTCGGGGGAAAGCTTGCGAAAAAAACGAACATATTGAGGAGAACCCATCTTCTCCCAGGCGAACGTCTCATCCGGTGAAAGTCGTGCAGGATCTATTTTCTTCACCTTCCACCTTTGCCCTATGTGGGTCTTTTCGCTTTTTTGTAGATAAGCAGGCTTATAACTGCATCCCAGAGAAGCCAACAAAAAGGCTGCCAGAACGGAGTAGACCACCAAAGGTCTGAATTGTAATAAGGAAGTCCTGCCCCGAGAAAAATTCATTTTGCTTTTCCTAAAATTTCTTTCCCCTGTCTTACGTCTTATCAATAGCATTTTAAAGGGGATTTTGTAAAGAAAAATTCTCTTGCAGGAAATTGCCCATTGCTTCTTCCACCCCGGAAGCATCCGCGGGAGTTGCACTTAAAACTTGGGGGTGGGAGATCAACCCGAGACGATGCAGGGCAAACTTGAGACTCCCTGCCGGATTCATCCGTAGGGCCTGGCTGAGCTCCCTGAGCTTTTGGCTTTGTTGTAACAGGAGAAGATTAGGCGCTGGAGTTTCGGCTAAGCTCAAAGAGGCTACGACGACCTCTTTCCATTCGGCTGGGAGGAGGTTAGCCCCCGCGGAAACGACTCCCGAGGAGCTTGGTTGATTAAGAAAACTCTTTTCATCTCCGTCGTAGAAACGAAACTCGCGCCGGGAGCGAACGGCCCTTTGGTAGTGCATCGTTCGCTTGAGATCCCCTGCCTGAATCAGGCCGACAATTTGTTCATTTCCGGCAAGGCCCTTCAGCACTGCCGTGCGGATGTTACTCCGTTTCAGAGTGCGGTTCAGGCGGGTAATGAGATGGGGATGATTATCAAGGAGAACGGGGAAGGGAGAACACTTTGCCCATTCTTGATAAACCTGGGAAAGGTTGCGGTTGCTGTGGTACCAGAGAGGAATGTCCACCCAGTAAAAAGGTTCTTGATTTGATGGCGCTGAGTATTTGCTGCTCACCGCTTCGACGTTGCTCAAGGTTTCTTCTACGGTATTGGCGGTCGGGCATAGCAATAAAGCCTTCTTCCCGGATACAATATCCATAGCTCCTTGTAAAAGTTCCAGCCGCAGGGGGTTGGGAAGGAAAAGTCCTTCTCCGACTATCCCTGCGCCGAAGAACAGGCCATCGCCGAAGGGAAGAGCCCGCTCGATGAGACGTCTCAGAGAGACCCAGTCAATCGCCCCTTTTCCGTTAAAGGGAGTTATTAAGGCAATAATCAATCCTTTGGAGGGATAAAACATTTTAAAAACCTTAAATTTAATAGGACCCAGATTGACGCAGATAACCGCAGAAACAAAAAAGACGCTATGCGCATAGCGCTAAGCGCTAAGCAACTTTCTGTGTACATCTGTGTCCAAAAAAGGAATTTCCTATACAATTAAATTTCTACGGTTTAAAATATCCCGGAGGGTAACCAGGCCTTTCAGACACTTTTTTTTGTCCAGGACCGGCAGGGCTGCGAGGTTTTTTTCCACCAATTCATGCAAGGCCTCGGCTGCTGAGGAGCCTTCCTCGATAGTGGGAAGGTTGGAGCTCATCAATCCCCCGATCCCCAGGGCAAGGAACCGGGGAGAACCCATCTCTCCCCGGCTTAAATCGCGGTCTGTGATCATACCGGCCAGGGTTCCGTCAGGGTGGAGGACCAGGGCCATGTCTGCTCCCTGCCGCTCAATGGCCTGGAGAAATTCCTTGACCGTGGATTCTTCGGAGAGGACGGGGAACTCAGCCATCGGCCGCATGATGTCTTTTACCTGGAGGGAAAGCCGCTCCCCCAAACATCCTCCGGGATGGAAAAGGGCGAAATCTTTCTCGCCAAATTTTCTCTGCCGCATCAACGCGACGGCAAGAGCATCTCCGATGACCAGCGTGGCCGTGGTGCTGGAAGTAGGAGCTAACCCCAAAGGACATGCCTCTCGTTCGACCCCCACATCGAGAACAATCTGGCTCTTCCGGGCCAGCGTAGAAGTAAGGCAACCGGTGAGACCGATAATTTTAGCCCCGATTTTTTTCAGGATGGGCAGAAGGCTAACGATCTCAGCGGTCTCCCCGCTGTTGGAGATGGCCATGATTACATCCTGCACCGTCACCATGCCCAAATCTCCGTGGAGGCCTTCTACGGGGTGGAGAAAGATCGCCGGCGTACCCGTGCTGGTAAGGGTGGCCACGATCTTCCGACCTACCAAACCAGATTTGCCAATGCCCGTGACGACGACCCGCCCGGGGCTGGCCAAAATCATTTCCACTGCCCGGACAAAATTTTCATCCAGGCGTTCGAGCAATCCCTGAACGGCTTCTGCCTCGATGCGGATGACTTCCCGGGCGTGACGAAGAATTTCTTTCACTGTTGCCCTACAAATAACAGAGTTCGTAACAGTTTAGCTCTTTGAAAAATTGGCTAAACTTCAATGCCCAAGGCAAAATTTAAATTGCCCATTCAAAAAAAACGGCCATTTTCCTCTAAAACTTACCTTCTTCATTTGGCAACTTTCACTTTTCTATGAACCCTTTCTATATTACCTCAGACAAAACGCACTGTCTATTTCAAAAATTTCTCAAGGGAAGGAAAAGAGGAGCATTCTCTGCCCCTAAAAAAAGACCTGTTCCGTCTGCCCAAAAGGTTTGACCCGGAATCATTTCCCGAGTATTATATATACTCCCAGCCAGGGAAGGGGTCAAAAAATCAGTCCGGCGGGCAAGGAGATGGGCGAAAGGTTTGATCGTCTAAAAAAATTTCTCCATGATTTTTTTGTGGGCATGGCCTTTTTTGAGATTGAGCAGACCGCCCGGCATGAGAAGCTTACCCGGCATGATCTTTTTATGCTTCTCACCTTTGGAGATTTGCTCGGCGTTCCTCTCTTGCCCTCCTTCTATTCTCTGCGAGTTTTGCCCTACGTGCTTCCGGCCCTTGATTCTTGGAAGAGGAGAATGCTGCGAGAACAGGACCTAACAGAGGTAAAGTCCCTTTGATTTCCCCCAGGGCCCAGAAGATCTATTGCTGGTTTTTTAACGGGAGGGAGCAATGGCATTTATAACCCGCTTCGGTGTGTCGATCGAGGAGAGTTTGCTCAAAAATTTTGACCACCTGATTTCCCGCAAAGGATATCAGAACCGATCCGAAGCCATTCGGGACCTGATCCGGGAAAGCCTGGTTCAGGAAGAATGGGAAGAAGGGAAAAAAGAAACGATAGGAACCATTGCCATCGTTTACAGTCACCATACTCGGGAACTTTCTCGAACTTTAATGGACATGCAACACCGCTATTATCAATCCATACTTTCCAGCCTCCATATCCACCTGGATGAGCACAATTGTCTGGAGGTTTTGGTGGTCAAAGGAAGAGGAGCAGAGATCAAAAAAATCAGCGATCGCCTGATCGGGACGAAAGGAGTGAAATACGGTAAATTATCTCTGACTACCACCGGGAAGAATCTGAAATGAATTTAAAAAATTAACATTGCCGGAGCGTCAAGAATATAATTATGCTATGAATTCCTTCCAAGGAGGTGATAAAATGGGTAAGCTCCAGACCCCCCTTTCTCTTATTTGAGGGGCCACGATTGGCCCGGAGAGGCCTCGGGTAGGTCTCCGGTTAAGCAGCGGGAGAGGGAAAAAAGGAGCCCCTTCATCCATTTTTTATTCATTCTCTCCTCAAGAAAGCCCTCCTTGATTCCTTCCTCCGCATCCGAATGAAAGTTTCCACTGAAAATCTAACTTCCAAGGAGGGGAATCATGTCCAGTCTTCTATCTTTTTTTGCCTCCCGCCGGGGAATCGTATCCGCGGGGATCTTCATTGGGGTATTCGCCCCCATTCTGCAGAAATTAGGAAATCCTGCCAATATGGGCATCTGCGTGGCCTGCATGGAGCGAGATATTGCCGGAGCACTGGGCTTACACCGGGCCGATGTGAAATCATAGGGTCCTCTCATGGAAAAGAAGATCATCTATTTCGACAATGCGGCAACTTCTTATCCCAAGCCCGAAGAAGTGATCCAGGCGATGGTTCGTTTTTTGCGAGAAGTGGGAGCGAATCCCGGACGCTCCGGACATCGACTATCTATCGAAGCCGGAAGAGTCATTTATGAAACACGGGAAAAAGTGGCCCAACTCTTTGGAGTGGGTGATTCCTCCCGGGTCATCTTCGGGCTGAATGCAACCGAAGCTATCAATCTGGGGTTAAAAGGGATTCTTTGTCCCGGGGACCATGTGATTACTTCCTCTATGGAGCATAATTCAGTCATGCGTCCCCTCAGGGCCTTAGAAAAAGAAGGCCTCGCCCTAACCGTGACTCCCTGCTCCCCCGAAGGATTCCTCGATCCTAATCATGTTCGCCAGGCAATCCGCAGGACGACTAAAATGGTTGTCTTGAATCATGGGTCTAACGTAACCGGGACACTCCAACCCTTGGAAGAAATAGGAAAGATTTGCCGCCAACACGAGCTACTCTTTTTCGTAGATGCCGCCCAAACTGCAGGGGCGATCCCGATTGATCTGGGACGGCAAAAAATCGATCTGATCGCCTTTACCGGCCACAAGGCCCTTTGGGGGCCGACGGGAACGGGTGGTCTGATCATCGGCGAAAGGGTCGAGGAGAAAAAAATTGTGCCGCTAAAAAGGGGAGGCACTGGAAGCCGTTCGGAATCTGAAGAGCAGCCAGATTTTCTCCCTGATCTGGGCGAAAGCGGTACAGCAAACGGAGTGGGATTGGCTGGGCTACTGGCAGGTCTGGATTTTATCTTGAAAATCGGGGCGGAAAAAATCCGGAATCATGAAATCCGACTTACCCAGTGTCTCCTCACGGGCCTGCAAGGAATTCCCGGGATCATCGTCTATGGTCCCAAGGATGCCCAAAAGCAATGCGCGACGATATCTTTCAATATCAAAGGTTGGGCTCCTTCGGAAATATCTTTACGGCTCGAAGAAGAATTCGGCATCTTTTGCCGGGTCGGCCTCCATTGCGCTCCCGCTGCTCACAAGACTATCGGGACTTTTCCGCAAGGGACCGTTCGCTTCGGCCTGAGCTATTTCAACCACGAAGAGGAGGTGGACCAGGCCTTGCAAGCCGTGCAATACCTGGCCCGCAAGGGAGTCTGAAAATGCCTCATGGCGTCATCCTTTTCCCTTCTATCCATTTTGCTTTGCGAGCTGAAAAAATGACCAGAGGAAAAGGACTTTCAACAAAGCTCATCCCCGTTCCCCGCCATTTAAGCTCGGACTGCGGAGTTTGCCTGCGCATTCCCTGGGAGGACAAGGAAAAAATCCTCAATATTCTGGAGGCTGCAGGGATGAAGTTGGAAGGGACACATTTTTTGTCAGCTTAATAAAAGGCCGATTTGGCGGGGGCAGGGTTGATGGCCATAATTAATTTTCAAGGTTGCTGATTTACATCATCGCCTGTATAATCGCGTTGGATTAAAAGAGATGATCCAACCCTTCTCGCCCCCCCGGGTGCGAGGCCTGGAAATTGTAACCGGATTGCATCCTGGAAAGGAGGCCCTCATGGCCATTAAGACCCGCGACGAGTATCTTGCTTCGTTGAAGAAGCTTCGCCCTAATGTACATAAATTCAGTGAGAAAATTGATGATGTAACCACCCATCCGGCTACCCGGCGAGTAGTGGAAAGCCATGCCCGGGCCTATGATGGGGCGAACGACCCTGGTCGTTCCAGCCTTTTTACCACCCCGTCCGTCCTGACCGGAGAGAAGATCCATCGCCACAACTCGCTCATGCAATCTGCCGAGGATGTGACCTTTAACTCTAAGTTCAAACGCGAAATGTACCGGCTCACCGGCACCTGCACGGGAGCTCTCTGTGCCGGCTGGAACGGCATGAATACCATGTGGGCGGTGACCCAGGAGGTCGATGGCGCCTTGGGGACCGACTATCACGAACGTTTGCGGCAATGGATTCTTCGGGCTGAATCCGAAGGATGGACCATCGCCGGAGCTTTAACCGACGCCAAAGGCAATCGCAGCCTGAAGGCTTCCCAGCAGCCCGACCTCGATACCAACCTTAGAATTGCCGACCTGAGAGAAAACGGCATTGTCCTGAGAGGGGCGAAATTGATGATCTGCGGCGTGGCCGCCAGTAATGAAATCTTTCTCCTGCCCGGTACAGCTTACGGGGAGGGGGATAAGGACTTTGCCGTGGCTTGTGCCGTCCCGCGGGACGTGCAAGGTTTGACCATTGTGGAGACCCGACGCCCCAGCGATACCCGCGAACAGGAAGAGGGCTTTGACCTTCCGACGGAAACCGGCATTACCCAGGCCTATTTGATCTTCGAGGATGTCTTCGTACCGCAAGAGCGGGTCTTCTTGTGCCGGGAATTTGCTTACACGGGTAAGATTATCCAAATCTTCACCGCCATCTACCGCGCCTGTATCGGAGCCTGCGTGGCCGGCCAGGGAGATGTCATGATCGGAGCGGCCGTCCTCATGGCCCGGGCCAATGGCATACCGGCCCGCACTTTTTCCTCCAAGTTTGTCGAAATGGCCGTCAACAATGAAACGACTTTTACCATGGGTGTCGGGTCTATCGCTCTGGGCAGCCGTCATCCATCCGGAATCTGGATTCCCGACTCCCTGACCGCTCACGCCAACAAGATTCACGTAGCCACCCTGCCCTATGAGACCAAACGGCTCTGCCAGGAGATCGGGGGGGGGATCGTGGAAACGGGCTGCTTTCCTTCTTACCGGGATTTTATGGATGCACGCTATGGGCCATTGGTTCAGAAGTACATCAAGGCTGGCGCGTGCAGCCCGGAAGCCCGCGCCCGGGCAGCCCGCCTGACCGAATGGCTGACTCTCGGAGCCGGAGTCCCGGGGTGCATGCATGGCGGCGGTTCTCCCGATGGCGCCAGGCTGGTGGTCCGCTCCTTGACCCCGATGGAAAAGTATGCCGCTATGGCCAAAAAATTGGCCGGCATCAGCGAAGAAATCCCCGAACCCGGGAAATGAATTATTTAGGACACAGATTTTCACAGATCACAAATAAATTTAAGGCACTTTACCCCGCTTAAGGGAGTTTGAGCGATTTATTATCTGTGTTCATCCGTGTTTATCTGTGTCCCAATAGTTTTTAAATATTCATCCGTGTCCTGATCAATATGAAAGGAGGTGCATCGAATGCCTAACCAGGTCGGCCAGGTTTATGTTTGCGAGATCTGCGGGAACAAGGTAAAGATGTTGGTGGCTGGTAAAGGTCAGCTGGTATGCTGCGGCCAGCCCATGAAACTGACCGCCGAAAAATAAACACTTAGGGAAGCAGATTAACCGGATATTGAATATAGAAAAAGCGGCGTATCTCTGCGTCCAGCTGCGTTCAATAATTTTTTGAGGAAAAGAATATGAGTTTAATGACTGCCGAAGAATTCAAGAAAAGCCTCCAAAAAATGAAAGTGAATGCTTATTGGGACGGGAAGAAGGTGGAAACGCTTTCCGCTCACCCCGTTACCCGCTCCGTAGTCGAGGCCACAGCCAAGCTTTATGAACTGGCTGCCGACCCCCAACAGGAAGGGGTCATGACCGCCACCTCCCACCTTACCGGGGAGAAAATCAACCGCAACTTGCATGTAAACCGCTCGACGGGGGATTTGGAAAGGCGCGCCGACATGGCCTTGCTCACCTCCCAGACCCTGGGCACCTGCAATTACCGCTGCGTGGGTTGCGATGCCCTTAACGCCCTGGCCAGCGTGACCGTGGAGATGGACCGAGTCAAGGGAACAGAGTATAGCCGGCGTTTGAATGCTTTTTTACAGCGTACGCAGGAGAAGGACTTGGCTGTAAGCGGGGCGGTAACCGACGCCAAAGGGGACCGAGCCAAGAGGATCCTGGAAGGCGATCCCGACATGTACGTCCATATCGTGGAAAGAAGATCAGATGGTATCGTCGTCCGGGGGGCAAAGATGCACCAGAGCGGCGCCTTCTGCGCTCATGAGACTCTGGTGATTCCGGGAGGAGCCTTACGGAAAGGGGAAGAGGACTATGCCGTGGCTTTTGCCGTGCCCAACAGCGCGAAGGGGATCACCTATGTTCTGCAATACAATGCGCTGTCGGCCGAGCGCGAAAAGGCGGAAGACATCTTCTATCTGGGCAATCCCCGGTTCGGACAGCGGGAAACCTGTCTGATGGTTTTCGACGACGTCTTCATTCCCGCAGAAAATGTTTTTATGCGCGGGGAAGTGGATTTCGCCGGCGCTCTTATCCAGCGCTTCGCCAAGACCCACCGGATGAACTGCGGCGGGGCCTGTAAAGTCGGATTCGCCGATATCATCATTGGCGCCGCCCAGCTGGCCGCGGAATACGCGGGGACAGAAAAGGCTCCCCACGTAAGGGAAGCGATTACCCACATGGTACGCATCTCCGAAGCCTCTCATGCCTGTGCCATTGCCGCGGCCGTCAAGGGCAAGGAAGAACCTCCCGGCTCGGGAGTGTTCATGCCTGATGACCTGTTCGGCAACGTGGCCAAGATTTCCACGGCCCATGGATTCTGGCAGATTATGGCCCTGGCCGGGGACATTGCCGGGGGGCTGGTGGTCACCATGCCATCTTTCCAAGAGCTGAAAAACCCGGCCACCAAAGGGTATGTGGAAAAATACCTGAAAGCAGCCGTGCCCGCCGAGAAGCGGATGAGGATCACCAAGGTTTTGCAGAACTGGACTGCCGGATTACATGGACCGGGGACCTGGCATGGAGCGGGGTCTACCCAGGCCCAGATGATTTCCCTTCATCGCGTTGCCAACCTCGAGGCCAAGAAGCGCATCGCCAAAAGGATCGCCGGGATCGAGGATTGAGGATTGAAGATGGAAATAAATATTTCTTGACTTTGCCCGGAAAATTTATTAAAAGAAGGTGAATTTTTATTCCATTCCACCTACCACTAACTCTTCTGAGAAAGGAGCAAGGGGCCATGGACGGTTACATGGGAAGCGTTCTCCGAGTTAACCTGACAAAGCGAGAGTTTAAGTCCGAACCTTTATCACCCAAATTGGCCCGGGATTATATTGGCGGGACTGGGCTGGGAAACCGCATCATCTATGATGAAGTCCCTCCTTCCACCGACCCATTGAGCCCAGAAAATAAGATCGTCTTTGCCACGGGCCCTGTGACCGCCACTAACTATCCTTCCGGGGCCCGCTATCAAATCTGTTTCAAATCCCCCCTGAC
The DNA here is from genome assembly GCA_018819135.1 of Pseudomonadota bacterium. Classification (GTDB taxonomy): domain Bacteria; phylum Desulfobacterota; class SM23-61; order SM23-61; family SM23-61; genus JAHJQK01. Next base: position 17,782 of record JAHJQK010000104.1, read on the forward strand.
CGGCATCCTTTGCGACGCCAGCTCCGGCGGCTATTGGGGAGCGGATTTAAAGCGCGCGGGGTATGACGCTCTGATCGTGGAAGGAGCATCTCCCGACCCCGTGTACCTCTGGATTCATAACGGGAAAGTTGAGTTCCGCAATGCTTCCCATCTTTGGGGTCAGGATGCTTTAAAAGTCCAGGAGGCCATTCAGAGAGAGATCGGAGACGAGAGAATTCGGATCGCCTGTATCGGCCCGGCCGGGGAGAAGCAGGTCCTTTTATCCTGTATCATCAATGATGAAGGGCGAGCCCCCGGGCGCGGTGGCAACGGAGCCATTTTGGGGGCGAAAAAACTCAAGGCGATTGCCGTACGCGGCAACGGCACCTTCCCCCTTCACGACCTGGAAGCTTATAACGCCCTCTGCAAGAAGATTGCCAAAGATAACGCTACCTCTCCAGCCGTCGCCAATATGCGGGAGTATGGAACGGCTCAGGTGTTGGACAACCTCTGGTCCATGGGCGACATCCCGGTCAAAAACTGGCAGCTTGGCCTCTGGGAGGAAGGCTGCAAGAACCTGGGGGGAAAGAAGATGAAGGAAACCATCCTAGTCCCCCATACCGCCTGCTACCGCTGCACCCTCGGGTGCTCACGCTGGGTGAAGATTGAAGAAGGGCCATACAAGATGGATGGCCCGGGGCCGGAGTATGAAACCCTGGCGGCCTTGGGAACGATGTGTCTGGTCGACAATTTGAATGCCGTTTCTTTTGCCAACGCCCTCTGCAACCGTTATGGCATTGATACCATTTCAACGGGGGTGGCCATTGCCTTCGCCATGGAGGCTTATGAAAAAGGGTTGATTAAAAAGGAAGATACGGGGGGGGTGGAATTAAAGTGGGGCGATGCTCAGGCCATGATTGCTATGGTGCACCAGATCGGGAAAAAAGAAAAAACGGGCGCACTCTTGGGGCAAGGGGTCAGAAAAGCAGCGGAAAAATTAGGGGGAGATTCCTGGAAATATGCTGTCCACGTTAAAGGGATGGAAAGTCCCATGCACGACCCGCGCACCTTCTTCAGCATGGGCTTAACCTATGCGGTGGGCCCGAGGGGAGCCTGCCATCTGCATGGCCATTCACCCTTATGGGAGGGAGTTCAAGATCCAGTTCCCGAATGGGGGCTGAAAGGCACCTATCCCCTTTTCCAGAGTGAGGGCAAGGGCAATGTGGTCAAACTCTCCCAGGATTTCACGGCCGTGGTCAACTCCATGGTCTCCTGCTACTTCTTGACCTTCATTCTCAAACCTTCAGACCTGGCCGCCGTTTTGACAGCGGCCACGGGAACGAAATATACCGCCCATAGTCTGCTTAAAGTCGGGGAACGCATCATGGCGCTCCACCGGGCGTACAACAATCGCTGCGGGATTAGCCGCAAGGACGATGTGCTGGCCCCTCGCCAACTGGAATCGACCAAGGAGGGTGGTAATGCTGGGAAAGTTCCCAACATGGAGGTCATGACCAAAGAATTTTATAAGGCCAGCGGCTGGACTCCCAGCGGAAAACCTTCACGGAAGACGCTCGAATCCCTCGGCCTCAAGGATGTTGCCCGGGACCTTTACGGGGCCAAAAGAAAATAAGGAATCTCGATTATTACCCATACTGTCTTTTCCCCCTATCCGGCAGGAAAACTTCCTCCCGAAGAGCTTTCCAGACTGCTTGCCCGTTATACCCGACAAGACCAAAGGGTGGTTGTTAGGCCGGGCATTGGAAGGGATGCCACGGTAATCTCCTTCCCGGATCGCTACTTAGTGGCCAAGACCGACCCCATCACCTTTGCCACGGACCAGATCGGCTGGTACGCCGTCCAGGTCAATGCCAATGATATAGCCGCCATGGGAGGGACCCCCCGCTGGTTCCTGGCCACCCTGCTCTTACCCGCAGGAAAAACAGGGGTTGCTGAGGTGGAGACTATCTTTGCCCAAATTGCCGCAGCCTGCCAAGAGCTGGGGGTTGTGCTCTGCGGCGGGCATACAGAAATTACTTACGGCCTTGACCGCCCGGTAGTCGTTGGCCAGATGTTAGGAGAGGTGGAGAAAGAAAAATTGGTCGTACCTGAACAAACCTGCCCTGGAGACGACATCATCCTTACCAAAGGAATTGCCATTGAAGGGACGGCTCTCATCGCCAGGGAGAAAAAAAGTTTATCCGAACTGCTGGGAGAGGATTTCATAAAACAATGCCGGAGCCTTCTGAAGGCACCGGGAATCAGTGTGGTACGGGATGCCCAAATCGCCAACCGTACGGGTATGGTCCATGCCATGCATGATCCAACGGAGGGCGGGCTGGCCACAGGGCTTTATGAGCTGGCTACGGCCGCCGGCGTCGGCATGATGGTGGAGATGGAAAGAATATTCATCTTGCCGGAGACAGCCGTACTTTGCCAAAAACTCAGACTAAATCCCTTAGGGTTGATTGCCTCGGGTGCTCTCTTAATCGCAGCCCCAGAAAGAGAAGCAGCCAAGATCATAGCCGCCCTTCAGGCCGAAGGGATTCCCGCATCGGTGATAGGAAAAATTCAGGTAAAGGAAAAGGGAGTCAAGCTGGTGAGGCAGGGCAAGGAGGAAGATTTAGCCATCTTTGATAGGGACGAAGTGGCCAGGTTTTTCGAAAGGAATGAATCATGAGTGGGATCGTGACCCGATATAAGAATAAAAAGTTCGTCAAGGAGCGGGTGGAACTGGACGGCCATGCGTACGATAATTGTACTTTCGTGGAGTGCCTGATCGTCCTGGAAAAAGGAGAGACCGAGATTAAAAACTGCGTTTTTCAAAAATCCCGCCTTATGCTCTTAGGACAGGCTCTGCAGATTGCCAAAATCCTCCAGAATTTTATCGGCAAGAAACCTCTGCAAGTGCTGGATTTTGCCGAACCGGGAATTTTTGGAAAAGAAACTTTCGCCACAGAGAGCACAGAGAACACAGAGGAAAATAGGGTTAAGACAAAAGACTGAAAAAATTGAGCAGCCTTCTTCGTGGCTGAATCGACCTGCCGTCTGGAGCTGCTCCGCTATTAGAAAACGTTTTTAAGTATTTTTGATGACTCTGTGTTCTCGGTGTGCTCTGTGGCCAATATTTTTTTGAAAAAGGGGAAAAATGATTGTTAAAACCTTTTGTGCCCGCATGGACCACGGGGGATGCGGGCTTCTCCTTGAGGTGGAAAAAGGCCGGATCGTTAAGGTTGAAGGTGACCCGGAGTCTCCCTTGAATCGAGGGACGATCTGCGCCAAGGGAGTCGCTCAAATCGAGCGGCTCAATCATCCAGAACGGCTGCGGCACCCCTTAAAAAGAGCCGGGGCCAAAGGGGAAGGGAAATGGCAGAAAATCTCCTGGGAGGAAGCTCTGACCACGATCGCCCGGAAGATCCGCGAAAGAATTCAGCAACATGACGAGAGGAGTATCGCCTTTGCCCAGGGGACGCCCAAGGGCCTGGAGCTGTACCTGATGATCCGGCTGGCCAATGGGCTTAAGGTTCCTCACGTGGTCACGCCTGGACCCATCTGTCATATGCCCCGGGAGACGGGGGCTCTGATTACCTGCGGCTTCTTTCCCGTCCCCGATTATGACCATCCTCCGGCACTGGTCCTGGTATGGGGAAGTAACCTGTTCCAGACCAACGAGGAAGGAATCATCGGGTCTCAATTGCGGAGGGCCCTCGATGGCGGCGCCCGGTTGATCACCATCGACCCGAGGAAGACTCTTTTGGCATCGAAAGCTCACCTCTGGCTCCAGCCCAAGCCAGGGACGGATCTGGCGCTGGCGCTGGGGATGCTGCAGGTAATTTTAGATGAAGAGCTTTACGACCGTGATTTCGTGGAGAAATGGACAACTGGATTCGGGGAGTTAAAAAAACATTTGAAAAGCTATTCCCGGAAACAAATTGCGGAGATCACCTGGATTCCGGAAGAAAACATTATTCAAGCCGCCCGCCTGTATGCTCGGACGAAGCCCGCTTGCATCCAATGGGGGAATGCCCTCGAGCACAACATAAACAGTGTGCAGTGCGTCCGGGCTTTGATGATCCTGAAAGCGGTCACCGGGAACCTGGATACCCCCGGGGGAAATGTGCATCGCACCAGCCCGCCGGTGATGCGTCCGGGAGAATTTGTCCTCAGCAAAAGTTTTGGCGATAAAGGAGAAAAACTCTTAAGCCCCGAGTTTCGCCTGGCGGCCCAGATGGGGTTTACCCCCAGCCAATCGATCATCAAAACGATCCTCTCCGGAAAACCACATCCCATCCGGGTGATGTATATCCAGGGGGGTAACCCCCTTTTGAGTTATGCCAACGCCAAAGAAACTTTTCAGGCTTTGCAGCAACTCGACTTCCTGGCCGTGGCTGAAATCTTCATGACCCCTACGGCCCAGCTGGCGGATATTGTTCTGCCGGCGGCCATGAATTTTGAGTTCGATGACATCGGCCATTACGGATTACCCCACGGCTTTATCCTGGCCCGGCCCAAAGTTGTAGACCCGCCGGATGAATGCTGGCCGGATTCTCTGATGCTTAACGAATTAGGGAAGAAATTAGGAAAAGAGAAGTTGTTTTGGCCGGACCTGCGCGCGTGCCTGGACGATATTTTGCAGCCGGCCAAGATGACCTTTGAGGATTTTAAAAAAGTGGGCATCTTGAAAGGAAAATGGGCCTATAAAAGCTATGAAAGTAAAGGATTCCCTACCCCCTCGGGAAAAGTGGAAATTTATTCCTCCCGGTTCGCCGAATGGGGGTATGACCCTCTGCCCGTCTATTACGATCTCTTGGAATCTGCAAAGGGGGCCCCTCAACTCACTCGTAGTTTTCCTCTGATCCTGACCTCGGCCAAAGACCCCCATTATTTTCATTCGGCCTACAGGAATATCGCTTCGCTGCGCCGGCTATCACCCCAACCCGTGGTACTCCTGAATCCGGAGACGGCGGTAAATCTTCGTTTAAAGGAAGGAGACTGGGCATGTATCGAGACTCCCACAGGAACGATTCGTCAGAAAGTGGCCTTTGACGCTTACTTGCACCCCACCGTGGTCATCGCAGCTTACGGCTGGTGGTTTCCGGAGCGGACGGATCTGGAGCTTTCTGGCTGGAAGGAATCGAACATCAATATCCTCACGGAGAACAATCCCCCTTACGAACCGGCTATCGGTTCAACGAATCTGAGGGGTTTTCCCTGCCGGGTCTACAAGGAATAAAGGCAATGTAATAAACCACAGAGATCACCGAGATCACAGAGGTCATAAAGAATAATAGGGCAAAAAGATGAATTTTTTTTATAACTCTGTGAACTCTGTGGCAATTTCCTTGGGGAATTTATGGATTCGGAAGAAACCAATAAAAATTGGATCAAGTTCATCGGCACGGCGGGCGCTCGCTTCGTAGTGGCTAAACAACTGCGATCTTCTGGCGGCCTCTGGTTATCCTTTCAGGGGGTAAACCTCTACCTGGACCCCGGGCCTGGGGCCCTGGTGCGCTGCCTGGCCAGCAAGCCCAAACTCGACCCAACGAAACTTGATGGAATCCTCCTTTCGCATAAGCATCTTGACCACTCGGGCGACATCAACGCCATGATCGAGGCCATGACCGAAGGTGGGTACCGCAGACGCGGTGTTCTTTTTACCCCGGACGATGCTCTCGAAGAAGATCCGGTTATTTTCCGCTATGTGCGAAGTTATGTGGACCAGATCGAGGTTTTAAAAGAGAACGGGAATTATTCTGTGGGAGGTTTAAAATTTTCCACTGCCGGAAGACATATCCACTCCGTCGAGACCTACGGTTTTAATTTTTACCTTTCCGGCCTGACGGTTTCTTATATACCGGACACGAAATTTTATCCCCAACTCCTTTCCCAGTATCCCGGTGAACTGCTCATCATGAATGTCGTCCTCCTCACGGAACCTCAACATCCGATTGACCATCTTTCTCTGCCAGACGTAAAGGAGATCCTCAAGAAATGCCGGGCTAAAACCGTTGTCCTGACCCATTTCGGGATGCGCATGCTCCAAGCCAAGCCGTGGGAGGCGGCAGAGCGCCTAAGCCAAGAGACCGGGTTAAAAGTCATTGCCGCCCGGGATGGGATGACTCTGGAGATTAATGAAGTGATGGGATGCTGAGAGGTAGAAATTGGAGGAAAATATTCTACTTAAGTTTATCTATTATATCTTGTGCATTCTCAATGGCGGATTTTATTTTTTGCGGAAGGTCTCCTACAGTATCATCGTAATCACAGCTATTTCGCCATGTTCTTAAATCATCAAGCTCACTTGCAATTCCAGGGCGTCCCTTATTTCGAAAATGTCCCCTGATATCCGTGTGATCCTTAGGTCTTCCACTGGGGACAAAATTTTCAAAAGTACGGGCATAGTTTCGAGAGTGACAAAAGGCTGCGTAGTAGGCCCTGCTTACTGCTGAGCGATAGGCAGACTCTTGCGAATAGTTTATTTCAATTTGCCCTTGAAGGAATCGGGCCAAATCGAGATATTCTTTCCAATCAAAGGCCATGTTGACCTACCTCGGAGGGTGGAAATCAGTTGTCAATAAAAACCATCCAGTCTTTCCCCTAAGCCCTTCTTCATACTCTGCCCGAATCTCTTTGATCCTTTTCATCACAAATTCATCATATTCATGCTGACGGACGTAAAGAACCATATATTCATCTTCTATCTCAGGATCACGACAAATTTCCAATGACAGCTGTACCTGAGGACCAAAGTGCTGGCGTGCGTCTTCACTTACCGGCAAAAGCAGGTCTGTCAAGTCATAATACCTAAACAAATAATTCCGAATCTCTCCGGGATGGGGGATGCGGACCTCAAGAGAAGATAGCCGACTGAGGGTATTTTCTATAATTGAAGTTAAGCCAGCGCTCCGGTACTTTCGGAGCCATTCTTGAGAAAGTTCGCTTTCAACGCCGCCTCTCAAAATAGCTCTTCCCGGCTTCGACCTAACTTTTTTCAGCAAATCCTTATGCCAAATTATGCCGTTAGTAATTTCCCCATTGGATTGTAACAATTTATGATCACCTATCCATGGAAGGGAATTTTTAAAAACTTCTGTAGCTGCTGAAAGCATTTATTTTAACTCCTGAAAAATTTCTCGCAAACGATCGTTAATACACCCTTCGAAGATTTTTTCAACTTCTTGGTGAGCGTTATCTACCCATTCCAACGCTTGTTTTATTGAAACAGTTTGTGATTTAGCAAGGAAGAAGTCAAAGTCCAAAAGAAAACTAACATTATTCGGCTTCTCGGGTACTGCTTTGGATAATTGAACCCTGCATGAGTCACGTCCATCATGAAATTGCAGCACACCCCCAACAATAAAATCTGCCATATTTTGCGGTAAATCTTTTCCAAGAAATGGCCTAAATTCAAAGTAATCTTCTAATTTTACTGGTTGTCCCGGAATTTCAATCCGATTAATATAACGTAGGCCAATACGCTGAAAGGTGTTGATAACTATTGTTTCTGACAAAGCCTTGAAAGCCTTTTCAATACTGGGCTTAAACTTATTCCATGTAGGATAAGGTTTCAAACAGTTCACGGCTAAAAGGTGAGTACCAACCTGAATAAACGTTTTCCTATCCTCTGTAAGGAACAATATGCGTTCGTTTGTGCGTATCTGTTGTTCTACTCCTTGTGGACCGTGCTTGAGTTCGATTTCCTGAATAAGGCGCTGCTCTTTATTCGGGAACTCATCACAAATTTTTTCATAAACTAATCCCGGTATTGTGAGGTCCCATTTTGAATCAGGTGGTAGCCGGAATTCACAAACTGTTTCGATAATCGGAGAATTAGCATATTTCTTGCCCATCGAAAGCAGCCTCCTTTTCCCGTCCCATCCTGTTTTATTAACACTTCCTACCACTAAAGTCAATTACCATTGCGATTGCCTCAGAAAGCTTACATAAAGAATTTTTTATGACCATGGTATCATGGGCATCCACTGAAACTTGGAGGAGAAAAGTCATGTCAACCATTCACTGCAAACAATCTTTGGAATTGGATGATCTTCAAGTAATGTGCTTCGGCGATCCATCCATTCCCGCTATCAGAACGAAAAACAGATATTTTTTTGGTTTGGATTACTTTTCCCTATTGACACCCGGAGGCCTCATAACTGTTTGCCAACTTTTTGAAGAATCGTTCTGATATCATACCAGTGGCTCTCGACAAACCGGATGCTTGCGTTCAGGTCTCCAAGTTGCAGAGAGACTTCGGGGTCGTCTGAATTCACCAGCTCGCTCTTCAGGGCCTCCATGGCATCTTTGTCCTATTTCACAAATTCTTTGAACATAGCCGCGCACAGCGGACACAGGGCCAGGAATTGCGCCTCGTGCTCCTTGGTGAAATGATCTCTGGAAAGCGCCTCCACGAGCTTGCCTATCACATTTTTTCTCATTCCAAGCTGATCAGCCAGATTCTTATCACGGGTGAATAATTCGGGTAAATCATCAAGAGGGAGGTCACTCGCCTTGGAAAACTTTCCGTCTGGTCCCGGCAACCAAGCTGAACCTATCAGTAAGCCGCCAAAATCAGATACCTTGTTTTCCTTTTCGACTTCTCCACAACGCCTTGAATGCACGTTGAGTACTTCACAGCAATGTTTGTCCATATGAACAAGCTTTTCTTTGCCGTTGGATGGGCCACGGCATACTCGCGGAAGCGCGAGCTGACTCTGCGCGCCGCCCCGAGCATGTCCCATAGGTGGGCCGGATCGCGCTCTTCAGGCCGCATAGATCACCTCGCAGTTGCTCAAGATGTGGTGCCGACGGAAAGGATTCCTTATTGCTCTCTTCTCCACTAGGTCCACGTCCCGCCCGAAGATCTGTTTCAGCTCCTCCTCGGCCTTCATGTGGTCGAAGAGATCCCACTCCGCATCATCTTGAAATACCACCAGCACATCCACGTCGCTGTCGGGCCGGAAGTCATCCCCGAGCGCCGAGCCGAAGATGGCCAGTTCCTTGACCTGCCATCTCCGGCAGAACTCCACCACCGTCTCCTGCGGTATCTGCAACTTTACGCTCATGACTGCACCTTCGCAAACATCCGGGCCTTGAACAGCGGCTCCAGGGCCTTGGCTCATTTTGTAAAATACACCATTTTCAAACTCTTTGGAAGTACGGACTTCGGAAGAAGAATTTGAGGATTGATTCATTTCGTGAACTGCAATATATGTAGGCCGTTCCCATTGCGGTCGGTGATGTAGATGAGCCCCCGATAGTCGAAGTCCGCATCATTGGTTTGAATCACCCTCGGCCCTCGCGATTTTCCCGTGCCGGTTGGATCAGGAATATAAAACCCAACCTCCCGGGGATGGTAAGGATCGGAGATATCCACCACGCGGAGCCCGGCATTAAAGTAGGCGATATAAAGCAGGGAACCGCCGAGGATCTGGCCATCCTTGGGCTCGGCGGGTGAGGTTGGGCCGGTTCTCTTACCCCCTTGAATCCTTTCAGAGAGCTTTTATGGGATTGCGCAGGTTGCCGATGCCTTCGATGGACACTTCGACCACATCCCCTGGCTGCATCGGGCCGATTCCGCTGGGGGTCCCCGTGCTGATGATGTCGCCGGGAAAAAGGGTCATGCATTGGGAGATGTAGTGGACTAAAAAAGGAACGGAGAAGACCGTATTTGCGGTTTGGCCGTCCTGCATCAGTTTCCCGTTCAGATAAGTGCGAACCGTGAGCCGCGATGGATCGAGGTCGGTGGCAATACACGGCCCCAAAGGACCAAAGGTGTCAAATCCTTTGGCTCGGGTCAGCTGACCCTGAACCCGGGTCAAGAGCCGTTCGGTAACGTCGTTAAAGCAGGTGTACCCCAGAACATGGTCCAGTGCTTCCTCCTGGGTGATATCCTTCACCCGGTTCTTGATGACCACGGCCAGCTCCCCCTCATAGTCCACCCGCTGGGCAACCCGGGGGAAGAGGATTGGATCTTCTGGGCCGATGATCGCGGTGAGCGGCTTGATAAAATGGCTGGGAAATTGGGGAAGCTCTTCCTTGATTTCCGCAGCATGGTCGCGAAAATTCAGGCCGACGCATATAATCTTCGAAGGTTCAGCCGGGGGTAAAAGGCGAACTTCGGAAAATTTATGCTTGCTGGCTGAGATTGTAAAATCTCCGTAAATGGAACCGGAAATCTCCCGGATAATATTCTCCTCCCAGATTCCGTAAGCAATACTATCTCTTCTTTGAAAGCGGACAATCTTCATTTTTCCTCCTCCAAACCAGAATAAATTGAAAAAAGTCGCCTTCATCTTATTAGAAATTTTATTAGGAGGAAATATAAAAATTTACAAGTAATCTGGGTTGGCAATAATTGTTGCTAAGCGGCAGAGGAGATGTTAAGATTTCTTAAGAAATGGTCCGGGGAGGCCAAAAAAAGAGTTATGTATAGGCCCAAGGCCACCCAAACTCGGGGTGGCCTTTTTTATTGGGAGGAAAAGATGGTAGGAAAATCAGCTGCAATTCTTGGCTATTTTTTGCTTATTCTCTTTGTCGGGCTTTATAGCCGCAGATATGCCAAAAGTACCCCGGAAGATTTCTTTCTTGGCGGCCGAAATCTGGGGCCTTTCCTCCTCTTCTTTACCATGGCCGCCACCAACTTTTCTGCTTTCACCATTTTCGGGTTTTCGGGTGCGGGTTACCGTTCGGGATATGCTTTCTATCCCATTATGGCTTTCGGCACTGGGTTCATGGCCATCTCCTTCAGTTTTATCGGCAAACGGGTCTACGACCTGGGAAAGGAAAAGGGATATATCACCCCCTCGGAATTGATCGGGAAACATTATCAGAGCCGGCCTTTACAGCTCCTGGTCTTTGCGGTCATGGTGATATTTACCTTACCTTACATTGCCATTCAGCCGATTTCGGCGGGATACACCCTGGAATCCCTTTTGGGCATCCCCTATTTTGTGGGAGGCGTGTTGGTCATGTCCATCATCGTGCTTTATGTGTTCCTGGGAGGATTTCGGGGAGTGGTCTGGACGGACGTGGTCCAGGGAGGAATGATGATTGTTCTGATGTCCCTTGCGCTCTTCCTTTTGGCTAAGCCGCACGGAGGGATCATTCAGGCCAATCTCGCCGTTTTTCAAAAATTTCCGGAACTCTATTCTCGACCGGGAACAGGCAACGCCTTTCCTGTGTCCATCTGGTTCAGTTACATGTTGCTGTGGCTGCTTTGCGACCCTTTGTTCCCTCAGCTCTTCCAGCGTTTTTTCACTGCCAGAAACCGTCGTTCCCTGGATATCACCATGCTCGCCTATCCGGCCATTTGCGGAATTTTATTTATTCTTCCGGTGGCCATAGGAGTTATCGGCAGGCTCTCCCTTCCAGGGCTTTCCGGAAAAGAGGCGGACAGGATTCTTCCGCTTCTTCTGGCCCAACAAGCGGATCACTGGCTGGGCGCATTGATCCTGACGGCTGGCCTGGCCGCCCTCATGTCCACCCTGGATTCGCAATTGCTAACCTTAAGCTCCATGTTCACCCGCGACGTCTTTTCCAGCTCCAAAAATGAGAAAAAACAGGCCTGGATGGGAAAACTCTTTATTCTCGTTTTGGCAGCGGCTGGCTTAATCATAGCCTACCGCCCGCCCAGCACCCTTTTGAAAATTGCCACGGAGACCTTCACCGGCCTGGCGGTTCTTTTTCCGGCCGTACTTGGAGGGCTCTATTGGCGATCCGCCACGGCTCTGGGGGCGATTCTGTCCATCTTGGCCGGAGAAACCTTAGTTGTTGGCTACATGCTGGATTGGCTTCCCACTTTTGGCTTTTTACCCGTTATCCCCGTCCTCGGAGTGACCACCGTCGTTTTCCTCCTCACCTCTTTTCTCCAATCCAAACTCTCCCTGAAGGAGCTTTTGACCTCAGGGAATGTTTTCAAGAATAAAAAGATCCAACGCAACGCATTCGTTTCTTTTGGGGTATTCAGCGCCCTATTCCTTTTGGGAATTGACTTTTGGGCCTGGGGTTCCTCCGCCCCCTTGATTTTAGGGTTTCCCTGGTGGATCTGGTATTTTGTGGGATTAAACCTCCTCCTCATGGTAGCCATGGCCTGCTTTTTAACCGAAAAAAAAACAATGCGTAGTGCCTCTAACGCTTCTTTACATTGATATAGAAGCCGTCATTCCGAAAGCGAAAACGGAAATCCCGTTGAAAAGACTGGATTCCGGATCAAGTCCGGAATGACAAAAAGGGTAAGGCTATCTATGACGCACTGCACGCGTGCCGTGTCTCGAAAATTCGTTGACAAAGTCTGACGTGGCCCGAGGGGAGAAATGATGCGCGGCGACAAGGAAAAAAGGAGACCGTAGATTTTTATTGGGGGTGCTCCTATGAAAATTAAAGGTTGACTTTAATTTTGATTAGGGTATATAGGAAATATCTTTCCTTTTCTTAATAAACCAAATCAGACTGATCTGACTCCTTTGCTGTACACAGCCCTGGCGATTCTGCAAGAATCCTTACCGGTGAAAGGGCTATTTTTAATCAGGCAAAGAGAAGGGAGGTGATCAAGAGTATATCCCTAATATTTCAAATGATCAGGAGGAGAATATGAAAAAAATCTTTGTTTTTATCCTGGGATTTCTTTTGGCCATAGGTTGTGCCACGGGCGGAGGCCTGCAAAAAACATCCGTCTCTTCCGCTAAGATCGAGAAGGTAGAATTCAAGCCTGATAAAGCAGGGAATTACTACGTTTACGTAACGGTTCGGAATGTTTCCGGGGAAGCGAAGCCTTTCTACATGATGATCCAGGCTGAGGATCAACCGTCCCAGTTGACGGCCTCAGGACCGAAAGGGGAACCTAAACCCATTGCGGCTGGAGGAACTTACACTTTTCAACTCAACACTTTTTTGAAGGAAGAACCGAAGAACATTGCCATCGAGATCATGGATAAATTACCTCGATGAGTTGTGAGGAAAGAACTTAGGTTAATCCATCCATCATTCAGAAAGGGGGCACAGATGAAAAAATTTAAATCCATCTTTTTCATTTCCATTGTTTTCTTTATTGGCGGGGCTTGCTTATGGCCCGCAGGGCCGGCTTGGGCCAAGGCCAAAAAATACATTCTCATCGGGTCAACGCAAACGGCCTCCAGCCATTATGCCTATGCCGTTGCCGCCACCAAAGTGATCAACAAATATGTTCCCGAAGTCAACGCCAGTGTAGTGGAAACAGGGGCTTCTGTAGATAACGTCAAGCGCATGCGGGCCGGGCAATTGGATATTGGTGGTATTGTCACCGACAAAGTCATGTACGAGGCCTGGAAGGGGATGGGGATGTGGAAGAACATGGCGACGCCCGACCTCAGGATGCTCTGGGCCTATACCCAGAGCATTGACTATTATATTGTCCGGGAGGACAGCGGGGTAAACAAACTGGAAGATCTGGAAGGGAAGAAGTTCAATCCCGGCATGCGCGGCTCCTCCACCGAGGCAACCACCAAGGAAATCTTTGGGATTTTGGGCATTAAGCCCGATTACCATGTGGGGGGAACAACCGACGCCGTGGCCGCCATTAAGGATGGCCGCATTGCTGGTTACATCAAGACCGGCGTCGGCTTACAATTAGACGCTTCCACCCTCGACGTGATGACCTTAACCAAGATCCGCCTGATCTCCATGACCCCTGAACAGGTGAAAAAGGTTAAGGCCGCCATTCCTTATCTTCCCTTTTTCATTGTTCCCCCGGGTGGAATCAAAGCCATGCCCAAGCAGCCGGAATATCATAGCTGGGGAATGGTGGTCTGTGGAGTGGCCATGAAGGCTTTTCCGGAAGACCTGATCTATAAAATGGTCAAGGCCATCCTGAAAGGAAGGGATATGATTGTGGCTGCTTTCCCGGCTCACGCTGAAATGAATGTGCCCAAAGACACTGTGGAAATAACCATGATCCCCCTCCATGCTGGCGCCTACCGGGCTTACAAAGAACTTGGGGTCAAAATCCCCGAACGCGCCGTTCCCCCCGAAGCCAAAAAATAGATAAGGTTTTTTCAGGGACGATAGGGGGCGCGAGTAGCGCCCTTTATCCAACTCTTTGCGACCCACCTGATTTTTCTTGGGCAGTCTCTTAGTATACCACCGCGGCGGAGATGGGAGAGATGAAAAGAGAAAAGACGGAAGACAGAGAAATATCAGCTACAGCCCGACAGTACGGAGGGGTTTGGCGAATTCTGATCGGTTTGATAGCCGTAGGGTATGTTTTATTTCACCTTTATACCGGATATGCCGGGCCCTTCCCCAACCTGCAGCAACGGGCCGTACACGTAGGCTTCGCCCTGATCTTAACCTTTTTGATCCTGCCCCCTTTCGTCCGCAAGCAGGGGGGGCGGCGGGAATCTATTTTTTTGGCCGTGGACCTGGCCGCTGTGGCCATGACGATCTGGTGCTGTGTTTACATTATCGTGAAATACGACTGGATCATGGATCACCCGGCGGAATCCACATCCTTCCAGCTAATTCTGGGAACCGTAGCCATTCTCCTGACCTTAGAAACTAGCCGCAGAAGCATCGGCCTCCTCTTCCCCATTTTAACCTTTTTATTCCTCCTTTATGCCTACCTTGGGCCCTACATCCCCGACATCCCCTTGATTGGCAATGCCCTTGCTTACTGGGGCCATCGGGGATTCAGTATCCCTTACATCATCCAAATCATGTTTTTGAGCGATCAGGGGCTGTGGGGTTTCGTCACCGGAATCTCGGCCACTATCGTGGCCATGTTCATCATTTTCGGGGCATTCATTCTTTTCACCGGGGGTGGCGAGACATTTATCGACTTGGCTGTATGGTCCACCGGCCGATTCTATGGAGGAGCAGCTAAGGTTGCTGTCGTGGCCAGCGGCTTTTTTGGGATGATCTCAGGGAGTGCCGTGGCCAATGTGGCCACGACGGGAACATTTACCATCCCCATGATGAAACGCCTCAAATATGGAAGTGAATTTGCCGGAGCCGTGGAGGCTACGGCCTCTTCGGGGGGGCAGATTACTCCTCCCATCATGGGAGCCGGGGCTTTCATCATGGCCGAGATCCTGGAGGTTTCTTACCTTAAAGTGGCGCTTTGCGCCGCCATCCCGGCTTACCTTTACTACTTAGGCTGCTTCAGCGCCATTCATTTTGAAAGCGTCAAGCGCAACCTGGGCCGGGTTTCCCCAGCAGATATTAAGCCTTTGCGGGTAATCATGAAGCCTTCCCGTTCGGTGCCTTTGTTTGTGCCGATTTTTATCTTACTGGGCTTCCTGCTGCAGGGTTATACCCCAGAGACATCGGCCTTCTGGGCAATCATGGCCGCCGTTACCTTATTCCTCTTTTCCACATTCCGTACCACCGAGGTCAAAATGCGCTGGATCCGGCTCCTGAAGGGAATGGAGGATGCCGGTCGCTCCATGATCAAGGTTGTCCCCCTTTTGGTCTGTGCCAATATTATCATCTCTTTGATCAACCTAACCGGCATCGGGGTGAAGTTGTCTGAATTCATTCTCGCCGTTGCCGGCCAGAATGAATTTTTGGCTTTAATCCTGGCCGCGACGGTGACGTTGATCTTGGGAATGGGCGTGCCCACCACGGCGGCCTACCTGTTGGCCGCAGCGGTCATCGCGCCTTCCTTGAAAAT
Source organism: Pseudomonadota bacterium (assembly GCA_018819135.1). Lineage (GTDB taxonomy): Bacteria > Desulfobacterota > SM23-61 > SM23-61 > SM23-61 > JAHJQK01. The sequence continues at coordinate 33,407 of JAHJQK010000104.1, forward strand.
GATGGGGTTTGAGGCCATCGCCGTCCATATGTTTATCTTTTACTATGCCATTCTCTCGGCGATTACCCCGCCAGTGTGCGCAGCAATTTACGTGGGAGCGGGAATCGCCGGGGCGAACTGGGTCAAAACGGCCTGGATCGCCATGCGGTTGGCGCTGGTTGAATACATGATCCCTTTTATCTTTATCTATAATACCTCTCTTCTTTTCCTGGGCTCGGGGCAAACCATCCTTTTTTCCTTCATCACTGCCACCATCGGCGTATCCATGATCGGCTGTGCCACCATGGGTTACTTAGCAGGGCCGCTGAACATCTTCATGCGCCTGGCCATTCTGGTTGGATCTACCATGTGCATTACTCCAGGACTGAGGTCGGATCTGGCCGGCCTTGGCATTTTAGCCCTGGTGTATGCCTACCAAAGAATTCAGGCCCGCAAGCGCCGCGGCCATCCCGGCTCGGCCACCCTTTAAAGAAGAACCGAAGACAAGATAAATTAATCGGGACGCAGATTTTCGCAGATAAACACAGATAATTATTTTCTTTTTAGTTTATCCTGATAATCTGTGTACATCCGTGTCCAAAAAGGAATTTCCTATACAATGAACTTAATCTAATTTCGCCCGCTGGAAGGCGATGCAATGACCTAACGCCCGGGCGGCCCGATCGAGGGTTTTGAATACCGGAAAGCCGGCAGTCTGATAGACATCCCGCTCCCGGCGCCATTCGCTTTCCAAATCGATCATGCAGGCATCCGTGGTAATGTCCGGCAGGACCATAATGATGGGTTTTTGATATTTTGCTCGGACTTCTTCACAGGCCTTGAGTAGTTCCGGCTGGAAGCTGAATTGAGAGAGGGGGCGATCATCCATTCTCAGACGATGCCGTACCTGGAAAAGGATATAGAAGAGGATCTGAATGACGATCAAGGTGTCAATTCCTTCGTCTTCACCGGCGGCTTCCATCACCTTCCGTAACATGGAGGGAGGAATCATAGGGTTTCCCAGGTCAACGGGGTTGCGCAAACTATTACCCACCGGCGGGAAAGAGGTTTTTAGTTTCTGCAGAATCGGCTGGGAAAAAAGGGGAACAGAAAGCCCCAGCCGCTCCAGGGAATCAGAAGCCGCCACGCTGATGGCTCCCCCTCCCCCCATCACGGAAACCCTTGGGCCGACGTAGTCCGCAAGGTAAAGAAAAGCGTAAATCGTATCGACTAACTCTTCTGCACTGGATACCTGGATTACTCCTGCCTGTTGGAGAGCCGCATTCCAAACCGCTTCCGAGCCTCCCATTGAGCCGGTATGGCTCATTACGGCCCGGCTTCCCGTAGCTGTTAGTCCCGCCTTCCAGAGGATTACCGGCTTCTTCCCTTTGTTTTCTTTCAGAATCCGCAGCAACCTTGGCCCGTCCTCCACGCCTTCCACGTAGCCAGCGATGATCCGGGTCTTCTCATCCGCGTAAAAATATTCCAAAAGGTCGCAGGCGGCTACATCGCACCCATTGCCATAACTGACCATTTTGCTGAAACGGATGCCGAGTCCTTTGGCGATCTGGCCGAGGTCTACGCACAGCCCCCCGCTCTGGGAGAGAAAGCCTACAGGACCGGTCTCTCTGGAAAAATTCTGACCGGGAAGGATCGTGAGTCCGCTCTCCGGGCAGTAAATGCCGAAGCAGTTGGGGCCAAGAATGCGGATACCCCGCCGAGCGATCCGGGAAATTTCTTCTTCCATTCTTCTTCCCTCGCGATTTCCCGTTTCTTTGAACCCGGAGGTCAAAATTTCAACCCCTTTCACCCCTTGGCGGAGACATTCTTCCAGAGCGCCGCTGACCAAAGGCGCGGGAATGGTTAGGATGGCCAAGTCCACTTCTCCTGGAATTTCTTTCAGTGACTGATATACGGGGAACCCTTTTATCTCACCCCCTTCGGGGTTAACAGGATAAATTTTTCCTCCGTAGCCGATTTCCATAAGGGCACTGAGAATAATGTTGCCAAATTTGGCCAGTTCTGTAGAAGCCCCAATAACCGCAACGGATTTTGGATAAAAAATAGGCTCAAAAGCCTCCAGTATGGATCGGTTCATGACCTTCCTTTCTGTAGCAGGTAGCGAAGCATTTTCTCAAACCCCCTTTTAAATACTCAACCAGAGGATGATTTGTCAAGGGAAGAAAGGGGCTTGCCAACCTCTGATTCCAAGGGCATGGCCTCTCAACCAGGGCTGAGAATCCCTTACATAAAAAACCTGAGGTGGGCCAGAAGAAAGGGAGAATCGTTACGCCAAAAGCGGAGATTACGGGCTAAGGGATTTGCTTACCCTCTTTTTAAAACCCGGCGCAAGATTTTCCCGGAGGGATTCTTGGGGACCTCCGCGATAAGGGCCACTTCGCGGATTTGCTTATAGGAGGGAACCTGGTCGGCTACGAATTCCATAAGTTCTTGAGGAGCAATCGTCCATCCTTCCCGCAGAACAATGAAAGCCTTGGGAATCTCCCCCGCTTGGTCATCGGGGATGCCTACGACCGCACAATCCTTTACCGCCGGATGTTCCATCAGGAGGGCTTCCAACTCCGCCGGTGCAACCTGGGTATCTTGAAATTTAATCATCTCCCTCTTCCGGTCCAGGATATAGACATATCCCTCCTCGTCCATTTTAGCGATATCTCCTGTGTAAAGCCAGCCCTCGCGGAGGGCTAACCGGGTGTCCTCGGGGTGCTTCCAGTATCCTTGGAAGACGTTGGGGCCCCGGACCGCTAACTCTCCAGGCTCGCCCACTGGCATTTCCTGCTTCCCCGTTGGCCAATCCATAATCCGATCTTGGCAATCGCTGACGGCAATGCCCACGGAGTTTTCTTTAATCCGCCCAGGCGGGTTGGCATGTGTAGTGGGGGAAGCCTCGCTAAGCCCGTAATGTCGGCCCACAGGCACCCCGAAATTCTCCTGGATCTCCCGGGAAACGGCTGGGGGGAGAGGAGCGGCGCCCACCCAAATAAATCGTAAAGAAGAGACCTCATAGTTGGCGGCATGGCGCAGGCTGAGAAAAGCCAGGAGCGCCGGTGGGACGCTGAAGAGTATGGAGGCGCGGTATTTCTCGATAAGACGCAGGCATTCCTCCGCCTCAAACCGGGCCATGATTACCTGGGTTACTCCTAAATAGACGGTACCACAGAGAAAGTAGGTCAGGCCATAAATGTGATAAAAAGGGAGGAAGCTGATGAAAATATCATCCTCACGGACTTCCACTGCATGCATGGACTGGAGGGCGTTGGCCACAAGGTTGAAATGGGTAATCATCACCCCTTTGTTCAAGCCGGCCGTACCTGAAGAATAAGGAAGGGCGGCCAGATCTTCTTGAGGATGAATCCGCAAAGACGGAAAAGGAGGAAAGGCAGAAGATTCTTTTAAAAGGTCTGCAAGAGCGAAGATCTTTTCTTTCTCGGGCTTCGGCCCCCGGATAACAATGATTTCCTCCAGGGTCGGAAGTTCGGGAAGAATCCTTTCAATAATGGGAAAAAGGGTATGCTGGACCATCAAAATTTTGCTCTCGGCGTCGTTAATCTGGTGTTTGACTTTCCGCTCGCGAAAAGTAGGGTTCACGGGGGAGACGACTGCACCCACTTTCATGGCGGCGTAGAATCCCACGAGATATTCCCACCCATTTTCCATAAAAAAAGAGAGCCGGTCACCCTTTTCTACCCCCCAGGAAAAGAAGGCACCGGCAAGCGTATCGCTCTCCCGATCGAGATCGGTAAAGGTAAGCTCTCGGGCTCCCCGGGGGTCGATGATGGCCAGTTTCTGCGGCAGGCGCTGGGCGGTCTTCTTTAAAATTTCATAGACCGGGATAATAGGATATTGGAGCGGAGGGCGTTTTAATTTTCGTTGAGTCATGGATGAAACGAATCAGGCCCGAAAGCTTTGAGGTCCCCGAGGATAGCAAAGGGATAATCGGAGATGAACGTGCTGGTGCCGCACCAAATGGGCCATAACGCTCGATGGTCAGTGGGGCGAATAGCCAATGGCCCGATGGGAGTACGGAAACTCAATCCGGGTAAGGTTCTTAAGACTCTTTCCGGGTTCAAAGATCCTCCTTTTTTCATCGCTTCCACGAGGGCGTAGATGCTTACATATCCACTTAAGGCTTCCAGGCCCGGGTAAGATTGATTTTTTTCTCTGTAACGGGAAACAAATTCTTTGGTTTCTTGCCAACCCAAAGCCCAGAAAGGAAAAGCACTTATACCCCAAATTCCTTCCGGGGTATCTTTCTTCAAGGCCACCAGAGATTCAAGGTTTCCACTTTCCAGTTCAAAGTGGGTTATCTTTTTAAAATAATCCTGTTTTTGGGCTGCTTTAACAAAGCGGAGCCATTCCTTGGCACCGAGATGACTCAGGCAAACTTCGGTCTTGGCTGCCAGGATAGTTCGTAAATAGGGACCGTAATCTCCCACTTTTTTCGCGAGAAGAATCTCCCCCACCGGTTGAGCGTCCGGTTTTAACCTCCGCAACTCTTCCCAAAAATACTTCACCCAATTACGGCCAATATTAGATTCTGGAGCCAGGAGAAAGAATTTTTTTTGGGGTAGTTGGGCGGCTGTTCGAACAGCGGCTCTTTGAAAAGCTTCCGGGGCAGGGCTGATCCAAAAAAGATTAGGTGGTTCCGCTCCGGTTGAGATCGTTTCCATAAAATCAATGGGAAAAGCCAAGAAGGGAAGTCTTTCCTCCTGGGCCAGCTTCGCCACGGGAAGAATCGCCTCTTTGGCCACGGCCCCCAGAAGAAAATGCAGTTGCTCTTCTATAATGATCTGGTGCAGCTCCTTGAGTTCCTTCTCCCGGGTGTGGAGGCCTTGCCTCAGGACCAGTAAGAATTGGATCCCCTGTTTTCCTTCCCGGGCATTCAACTCAGCCACGGCCATCTCTGCTCCCCGGAGGTAAGGTTGGCTTGCGCTCGTCTTAAATTCTTGAGGAGGAATCAAGAGACCGATTTTGACCGGTTCTACCCCCCAGGCCTTCGCAGCAAAAGAAAAAAAGAGGAAAAAATAAAAAGGGATAAGGCAGTATTGAATTTTTATTCTCCGCCCGGGCCAGGGGAAAGCTTCCATTTTCGTTCCTAAAAAATAAATTTAATAGGACGCAGATTTACGCAGATAACCGCAGATAATTATTTTCTTTTTAATTTATCCTGATAATCCGTGTACATCCGTGTCCAAAAAGGAATTTCCTGTACAATCAAGTTCGTTGGCAATCCGCGCCAGAAAGCTTAAGGGAATGGAAAATCCTCCCTCGGAAGTTAACAAGGTTTGCAATTTGCGGGAATGAAAGTTTGGATTCTTTTGATCGCTGTTCGGTAAAAAACTTCCTGGAAATGCTCCACTTCTTCAATGCTTTGGTAGCACCTTATCTCAAGGAAGGCAGGGATGTCAAGAGAATTAAAAAACACCGGATTCATTCGTAGCGCAGGGCCTCGATCGGGTCTAATTGGGCCGCCTTCCGCGCCGGGTAGAAGCCGAAGAAGATACCCACACCACCGGCAAAGGAAAAGGAAAGAAGCAAGGATTGGGGAGAGATGAGAGTGGGCCATTTAAAGGAATAGGATATGAGCTGGGAAGCGCCCACCCCGAGAAGGAGGCCGATGATCCCGCCGGTTAGGCTTAAAACCAGGGCTTCGATGAGAAACTGATAGAGGATGTCCCGTCCACGAGCGCCTACAGCCATGCGGATGCCGATCTCCCGGGTGCGCTCGGTTACGGAAACCAGCATGATGTTCATAATCCCAATGCCGCCGACCAGGAGAGAAATGGAGGCGATGGCTCCCAGGAGAATGGACATCACCTTGGCGGATTCCTCGGCCGTGGAGAAAGCCTCAGTCAGGTTGCGCACAAAGAAGTCATTATCCTGATTTGCCCGCAGGCGGTGGCGCTGGCGGAGGAGCTGGCTAATCTGCTCTTCGGCCAATTTCAAGGTATCCGGACCTGTTGCCTGAACGCTGATCGAACCCACCATACCCGGAAACTGCTTGCCGAATAGCAACCTCTGCCCGGTGGTCAGAGGAACATAAACCACATCGTCTTGGTCCTGCCCCCACGTCGTCTGGCCTTTGGTGGAAAGGACTCCCGTTACTGTGAAGGGGAATTTCTTGATGCGAACGATCTGACCGACCGGATCCATCTCTCCGAAGAGATTGTCCGCGACCGTTTGCCCCAACAAGCAGACTTTCATGGCTCCATCCACATCTGCCTGCGTGAGGCTTCGCCCCCGAGTCACCGGCCAATCCCGGATGAGAAGGGCTTCAGGAGTTGTGCCATAGGTAACCGTTGACCAATTCTGATTCCCAAAGACAACCTGAGTTATGCCCCGAAGGACAGGGGCCGCATATTTTACGGCGGAACACTCGGAAGCGATGGCCTTGGCATCTTCTATGGTGAGTGTCGGAATGCTCCCCGATCCATGGCGAACCCCTCCGCTGGTCGCGCTTCCGGAAAGAATGATGAGCAAGTTGGATCCCATGGAAGCAATCTGCTCCTGAATGCGGGCTTTGGCTCCGGAACCAATGGCAATCATGGCAATGACCGCTCCCACGCCGATGATGATCCCCAGCATAGTTAGGCCGGAGCGCATTTTGTTGCGGCTCAAAGCTTTGAAAGCAATGCGCAAGGTCATGGGAAAGTTCATGGGGATGTTTCCTCTATTATTGTAGGCATCTGGGCCAGATCCTGGGCAGCTTGTCTGGGCGGAGAGGGAGAGTCTTGAATGACCTTCCCATCCCTGAAGACCACATGCCGACTGGCATAGGTGGCGATGTCTGACTCATGGGTCACGAGAATGATGGTGATCCGGGATTCCTGGTTGAGCTTTTGAAAGATATCGATAATCTCCAAGCTGGTGCGGGTATCCAGGTTCCCAGTGGGCTCATCGGCCAGGATCAACGAGGGCCGGTTGACCAAGGCTCGAGCAATGGCCACCCTTTGCTGCTGTCCCCCCGAGAGCTGGCTGGGAAGATGGTGTTCCCTTCCGTTTAGGCCCACCTCGGTCAAGGCTTCCATAGCCCTCTGTCGCCTCGCCTGGGAGGAGGAGCCATTGTAGAAAAGGGGAAGCTCGACGTTTTCCAGCGCCGAGGTCCGGCTTAAGAGGTTAAAGCTCTGGAAGACAAAGCCGATCTTTTTATTCCGAATCCGGGCCAATTCGTCCCTGCTCAATCCGGAGATGTTCGCGCTTTCAAAAAAATAGTTCCCCTGGGTGGGCCGGTCCAAGCAACCGATGATGTTCATGAAAGTTGACTTTCCAGATCCCGAAGCTCCCATGATGGCAATAAATTCGCCAGACTGGATGGTCAAACCCATCCCCTTCAGCGCAGGAACCTGGACTTCCCCCAGATAGTAAATCTTCACTAAATGTTCGACGCGAATCAGTTCACTCATAAAATTCTTTTCGCCACAGAGAGCACAGAGATCACCGAGATAAATTAAGATAAGAAACAATAACCCTCTCCCGTCAAGGGAGAGGGAGTATTTTTGACCTTTTACGATTTCATCATTTTTGAATTCATTTTTTTCTCTGTGTTCTCTGTGACCTCTGCGGTGAGAATTTCAACGGAATCCTCTCATGGAGGGCGATGTCTGCGTGGCCGCAGGCTTGTTATTTTTTCCGAGGGCATCCGTAATCACTTCCTGACCTTCCTGCAAAGCGCCCGCAATCACCTCGGTGTTAGATCCGTCTGAAATCCCGGTAGTGATTTCCACCGGCACGGGCTTTCCTTGGGGCATTAGCGTCCATACTTTATAAACCGGGACCGGACCCTGGTCCCCCTCCGAACGCTGGACCATCTGATCGTATTTCTTTTTCTGTTCTTCCGTAAGCAGCGAGTGAATCTTCAGGCGATTTTGTAAGCGAATTTCTTTGGCCTTCGTCTTTGCTTCTTCCGGTCCTCCTGCCTTGCGGGCCGCCTGAATTTCAGTTCGGGCATCTTGCAGAATGCGGGATATATTAGCCTGTTGCTGCGGGGTAAGTTTGAGTTCGGTCTTCAGTCTTTCCAGGGTCCGCTCTGGACTTGTAACAACGGGTGATGAAGTTGCCTCCGCTGCGGCTTGTTGCGGGGAGGCCATCGCTTCTTTTTTGGCGAATTCCGGCCGGAAGCGGAGAGCGGCGTTGGGGACCTTGAGCACATTACTCTTGTGGGCTACCAGGATGGAGGCGTTAGCCGTCATGCCTGGCCTCAACTTGAGTTCCGGGTTTTTAACTTTGATGACCACATTGTAGGTAACCACGTTTTGAATGGTCATGGGGGCGTTACGGATTTCGGTTACTTTTCCTTTGAAGACGATCTGGGGGTAGGCATCCACCGTGAAGGTCGTTTCTTGCCCCACGGACACCCTGCCGATATCCGCCTCGCTGACATTCGTTTCCACCTGCATTTCGGTCAAATCTTGCGCAATGGTAAAGAGCGTGGGAGCCTGCAGGCTGGCAGCAACCGTCTGGCCCACGTCCACGTTACGGGAAATGACGGTCCCGTTCACCGGGGCCGTAATACGCGCATGGTCCAGGTTTACCTGGGCCAGCTCCAGTTCGGCTTCAGCCTGTTTTATCTGAGCCCGAGCTGATTCCAGGCGGGCTTGCGCCGATTCAAGTTGGGCCTCTGTGGCTTTCTTTTGGGCTTGAGCGGCTTCGAGTTGGGCCGCTGCTGAATCGTAGGCTGTCTGGGCCGTGTCGCGGTCACTGGCGGCAATTAAATTGCGCGAGAAAAGTTCCAGCGATCGATTCAAATTTCTTTTGGCGTCTTCCAGGGCCACGCGGGCTTTCAGGACATTGGCTTTGCTCGCCTCCACATTGGAGCGGGCGGTGGCAATATCCGCCTGGGCATTCAAAAAGGCCGCTTTCGTGTTTTCCACCTTGGCCTTGGCCTGGGAAACATGGGCCTGGAATATGGCCGGGTCAATCTGGGCGATGAGCTGACCTTTTTTTACAGTAGAATTGAAATCCGCGTAAAGCTTCTGTATTGTGCCGGAAACTTGGGAACCCACCAAAACAGTAATCACGGGGTTCAGCGTGCCGTTGGCATTGACGTAGGTGGACAGGCTGCCTCGTTCAACTTTGACCGTACGATACTTGACGGCGGGGGCCTGCGCATTGAAAAAGTAAGCAACTCCGAGCGCCCCGGCGGCGATCAGGATGACGGCGATGATCCAAAGGGTCGATTTCCTTTTCACGTTGTTCCGTTGTTCCCTTCCGGAGCGATTCCCGGCTTGAACCGTTCCTCGAAGATGGTGTAAAGAGTGGGGATGAATATCAGAGTTAGAAGCGTGGAAACGGCGAGCCCCCCGATCACCGCGATGGCCATTGGCGCATTCGATTCCGAACCTTCCCCTAAGCCGATGGCCATGGGAGTCAATGCCAAAATGGTGGTGACCGTAGTCATGAGAATCGGCCTCAGCCGCGTCCGTCCGGCCAGGATCACCGCTTCCTGAAGCGGCACTCCCCGCCGCCGAAGTTGATTCGTGTAATCAACCAGAAGAATTCCGTTACTGACGACGATCCCGGCCATCATGATGATGCCCATGAAAGAGACCACCGAAAGATTGGTCTCCGTCAGGAACAAGATCCAGATCACCCCAATTAAACCCAGAGGAACCGAAAACATAATGATAAAAGGATCCAATAGGGATTTGAATTGCGAGGCCAACACCATATAGACGAGCACGATGGCCAGGATCAGGGCAAACAGCAGGGCTTGGAAAGATTCTTTCTGACTCTCCACCGCACCACCCAAGTTGACCCGGAAGTTCGGCGGAATGGGGATTTGGTCGAGCTTGGCCTGAATGTCCTGCGCGATGCTTCCCAGGTCACGGCCGAAGGTGGTGGCCGTCACGTGGATGATGCGCTGCTGGTATTTTCGCTCAATCTGAATCGGGCCGACTCCCCGGCTAATGGTCGCCACATTGTCCAAGGGAATGGGCTGTCCTTGGGGGTTGAAAATAAAGATCTGGCTGAGGTCGGTGATGGAAACCCGGTCTTTTTCCTGGGCGCGAACGTTGATGTCATATTGATTGCCGGTTAGAGGGTCGGAGAAGATCGAAGCATCGTAACCGTTGATAAACGTCTGGATGTTGCGGGCAATTTGGGCCACGTTCAAACCCAGAAGCGCCGCTCTCTCCCGGTCAATGACGATGTTTTGTTGCGGATAGTCGGGCTCCCGGCTGACCTGAATGTCTTTCACCCCCTGAATGGGCTGGATCGCGGCGGCCACTTCTTCCGCTAATTTTGCCGCGGTTTTGAAGTCGTACCCCAAAATCTCGATGTCGATGGGATCATCGTAGCCGAAGGAAACCAACCGGCTGACGAGCCCCCCGGAGGAAAAAAAGATTTTCACCCCGGGAAATTCCTCTCGCAAAAGAGGCCGGAGTTTGTTCATCAGAGTGTCCGAGGAGATCTTTCTCTCTTCTGGAGGAACAAGGCGAGCCCGGACGTACCCCATGTGGGGCCCCGTATTGCGGGACCAAATCGCCGCAACGCCCCCGCTAGGGATGCCAAAATTCACCTGGGTGGCCCGAGTTTCCCTGCCGGCATGCTCTTCAATGATTTCCTCCATCCGGGCCGCGACCCGAGCCGATTCCTCCAATCGCGTTCCGACGGGCAATTGGACGGTGAAACGGAACTGGCTTTCATCTATGGACGGAAAGAATTCGCTACCGATAAAAAGATAAAGGGGGAGACTGCCGAAAAAAACTAAGACGACGCTCAGAACGACTGTCTTGCGGTGCCCTAAGCCCCAGGTCAGGATGGCCTGATAACCGGCGTCGGTTGCTTCGAACCAGCTTTTAAAGCGCCATTTCATGCGGTCCAAAAAGGAAGGGGAGGCCGGTAGAGCCCCTTCCGTCTCCGGATGCAGGTATTTATGGCTGAGGACCGGGATGACGGTGAGAGAAACAAAATAGGAGGCAACCAAAGAAAAAGCAACGGTGAGAGCCAGAGGGGTAAAGAACAATCGAGCGATTCCGGTGATGAAAGCCACCGGGAGGAATACCACAATCGTCGTGATCGTGGAGGCCAAAACCGCCAGGGCGACTTCATTGGAACCCTGGATGGCGGCCGTCTCGGGGGATTCCCCCGCGGTCCGGTGCCGGTAAATACTCTCCAGCACCACAATGGCATCGTCGACCAGGCGCCCCACCCCCAAGGCCAACCCGCCCAAAGTAAAGATATTCACCGTAAGATTATTAAAGTAGAGAAGGATGAAGGCGCAGACGATCGAAATCGGTATGGCCAGCGAGACAATCAGGGTGCTGCGGAGATTGCGCAGAAAAACCAACAAAATCAGCATGGCTAGACCGGCGCCCATCAAAGCATGGTGCTGCAGGTTTTTAATGGAGTTGCGAATGTAAGTGGATTGGTCGAAAAGTTCAAGCATCTGGACGCCGGGGGGGAGTATCTTTTGAATCCGGGGCAGGGCCTTGCGAACATCGTCGACGACCTGGATGGTGTTCGTCCCGGATGTTTTCTGGACGCCCATGCCGACGGCCGGTTGACCGTTTATGCGGATCAGGTCGGTCTGGTCCTGGAAGTCATCTTTGACCTGAGCCACATCCCGGATGTAGACCGGGTTCTTACGCACGTTGGAGACGATGATGTTTTCGATCGGCTTCACCATGCTGAATTGGGTCTCGGTAAAAAGGCGGTAATCATAGGGGCCCGCCTTGATATTCCCCGAAGGGAGGATTAGATTGGCCTGCTGAACTGCCTGGATGACGGCGTCCGGAGAAAGATTGAAAGCCCGCAAGCGCTGCCGGTCAAAATAAATCAATATTTCGCGGACCTTTCCTCCGGAGACGCGGGCCGAGGCAACGTTGGGGACGCGCTCCAGTTCGGGTCCTACCTGGTTGGAAGCGATGTCGTAGAGTTGTCCTTCATTGAGCCCCCCTCCCGACAGGGCAATATAGATGACCGAGATCTGAGAAACGTCAAACCGCCGGATGATCGGATATTGAACTTCCTTGGGAAGGCTTCCCACGATCAGATTGATGGCCTGGACCACGTCGGACTGGGCGGTATCCATGTTGGTTCCCCAGTTGAAGTAGGCTGTGACCAGGGAAGCTCCCTGCCGCGAAAGGGAAGTGACGTAATTGACTCCGTTTACAGTGGCGACGGCCTTTTCGACAGGATAGCTGACCATCCGCTCCATATCCTGGGGATTCGCCCCGGAGTAGAAAGTCGCTACCGTGAGCGATGGGAAGGTGATGTCCGGGAACATGTCCACAGGCAGTTTGGTAAAGGAAATGATCCCAAGAATGAGCGACCCGAGGACCACCATTAAAACCGTAATGGGATTCCGTAAGGCGAATTTGGCAAGGTTCATTGATCCAACCCTATTCTCATTTTCCTTTTCCGGCTTTGGAGATGATTTGTACGGGACTCCCATCATTCATAGAGCCGTGCCCCGCCACAATCACCTGGTCTTGATTATTGAGCCCCTGGATAATCTCCACAAAATCGTCTTTCACGATCCCCTTCCGAACAGAACGGCGGTATGCTTTTCCATCCTTACAAACATAAACGAAATCCTTGTCATCTTGCGTCAACAAAGCCTGGATCGGAATGAGCAGGGCTTGCGGATTGGACCGCAGAGGGATCTCCACTCGGCCAAACATTCCTGGTTTCAATAAATAATCTGGGTTCGGAATGAGAATTTGAATTTCCGCAGTGCGGGACTGAGGGTCCAGGGCCGGGATGATAATCTCGATACGCCCGGGGAAGACACGATCGGGAAAACCGGTGACGCTCGCCATCACGGGTTGCCCCTTTTTCAAAAGCACGACCTCTTTTTCGATGACATTGACGATCATTTTCACTACGTTTAGTTCCATGAGGGTTAAAATAGACGTACTATCTTTAGCCATCGTTCCGGGGTCCACATAGCGCTTGGTAACGATTCCATGCATGGGAGAGAGAATGGAAAGATTGGCCAGCTGGGCCTGCATCAGATCCAGATTCGCCTTGGCTTGCCTGACCTGGGCTTCAGCCAGGCCGATTTCGTTTTCCCAAATTCTCTGCTGCAAGTTGTTTTGAGCGAGGTCGTAGGCGGCTTTGGCCACGTTGAATTTGGTCCGGGCTTCATCCAGCTGCTGCCGGGCGATAAAGTCCTTGGCATGGAGCTCCCGGGCTCGTTTCAGATCTGACTCGGCCAAGTCCAGATTCGCCTTGGTTTGCTGGGTCTGCGACTCTACGGCCTCTTTCGCCGTGGCGCGCACCTGTTTGAGCCGAGCGATGGCTGCCTCGTGATTGGCTTTCGATTGGGCCACAACCGCCAGAGCCTCCCGGTCATCGAGGTTCGCGAGAACCTGTCCCACTCTCACCCCGTCACCCTCCCGGACGTAAATCTCTTTGACCCATCCCTGGACCTTGGAAAAAATCGTCACCTGGGCTTGGGGGACAATGTCCCCTACCCGGGAGATCTTTTCTTCCACCAGACCCTGGGTTACGGGGGCTGCCTCCACCAAAGGAATAGCCCCTCTCCCTTTCTTTTGAGGTTCTTCTTTTTTGGCAAAAATCACTTGCGCCGCCCGGAACGCCACCAGGGCTCCCAAGGCCAGGATCACCAGGATAATAATTGTTCTTTTCATGGATGCCTTCATATCATAGGTAAAGGGGTTGAAATGGATGAATAAATTTTCATCTTTTTATAGTTTATCATTTGCGGCGCAACTTTCCCAACCTTTATTTGTTCAGGCCCATGGCCTTATTGATCCGCGCTCCCGCAACCTTATAATCATAGAGCGCCTGGATATAATTGGCCCGGGCATTGGCCAGGAGGACTTCCGCATCGGTTACCTCTAAGGGAAATCCAACGCCCACCCGGTAGCGGCCGTTGGCCAGTTCGAAATTTTCCTGAGCTTGGCCCACAGCCTTTTGAGTCACCCGAATCCGTTCCTCGGCTTCTCTTAGACTGAGATAGGCCTGTTCGGCTTCCAAACGGATGTTCAATTGCAAACTCTCCTCCTGGGCCTTGAGGTTTTTCAGAATCGCCCGCGCCTCGGCTACCTGGTTGGGAGAAGAAAAGCCGCTGAAAAGAGGAATCGATAGGGCGGCGCCAACGGATAAGTCCCAGTAGAGATCGTCGATATCAGGGCCCCGGTAAAAGTAGCTGGCATTGCCGGAGATAATTGGGTAATAGCTGGCTTGGGCAAGTTTGATGGAAGCTTCCTGGCTGCGCTGTTTGGCTTTCAACTGCAGGATTTCGGGCCGCTGGACAAAAGAGAGCTTGAGAATTTCCTCCAGGGTTATTTTATAAGGTTGGAAGTCCAGGGAATCCTCAATGGCGAAGGTCAGGCTCTGGCGCAGACCCATGGCATTGTTTATATTTACACGGGCTACCTGGTAATTATTCTTCGCCCGAATCAAGTTTAGCTCAGCATTGGCTAAATCCACTTCAGCTTTGGTGACGTCGATCTTCGGCCGGGTTCCCGCCTGGTAGAAACCCTGGGCCTGTTCCAAACGTTGTTTATTCTGATTGACCGTCTCCTCCGCTACCTGGATCAGGCGCAGGGCTTGTAGAACACTGAAATAGGCCTGTTGAACGATCAGAATAACTCCCTGCCTGGTAATGGATAGTTCCTCTTCGTTGGCTTTCGTGTTCTCCCGGTTGATGGTAACGCTGTTGGCTGTGCGGCCAAAGTCGTAAATATTCTGGGTGAGAGAGGGACCTGCGGAATAAGTATCGTAGAAGGTCCAGAGATTGGACCCGCTCCGGGTGATTCCGGAATAGTTGGAAGTACCATTGGTGTAAGTACTGCTGAAATTCACCTGGGGATAATACGCAGCCAGAGCCTGTTCCACCCTGGCCTTAGAGGCTTCAATCGTAGCCTGGTTAGCCCGCAAGGAAGGATGGTATTTCAAAGCCATGGCCGTACACTGTTCCAGAGTTAACGGCTTTCCTTGCGGAGGCAATTCCTCCTGTTGGGCCAGGGCTGGACAGGCCCAAAGAAAAAGGATAAACAACCCGCCCAGCCATTGATAAAATTTTTCCTTTTTTCGTGGGTGCCTCATTCCTTTGTTCCCCTTTCCCTTTCCATATTATTTGAACTCTTGTTTTCTATCGAACTTTTTTGTGATGTCATGATGTCCTCATTCCGGGACGCCTATTGGCCTGACTTGTGCTGGCAAGGTCGCCTTGCGGATCAGCAGGGCCGGGATGATACCGATGGTAATGAGGAGTGCCGAAAAGACAAAAGCATCCTCGAATGCACTCACCGCCGCCTGGCGCTGAACCCACAAAGCCAGGAGGCTTTTCCCTTTGGCCACGACTTCAGCCGGCGCATGTCCGGCCCTGAGAAGCAGCTCCTGCATGGCCGATTGTGCCCGATAAACAAAAGGAGAGAAAGCATTATTTATTTGTTGCAGGTAGTGGGCGTAATGAAAGAACTCCCGGCGTTGCAGGGTAGTTCCCAGCAGGGCGACTCCGAACGCTCCCCCCACCTGCATGATGACCGTGATGAGACCTGAGGCAACGGCCATCTGCTCCCGGCGAACGGCATTGATGGCCGCGCTCATGAGAGGAGCATTGATCAGCCCCAACCCCGCTCCGCGGATCACTTGTGGCCAGAAAAGAAACCAGTAATCTGAATTGAGGGAGATGTCTTTGTATAGGTAAAGGGAAAAAGCCAGGAGAACGGTTCCCAAAAATAAAGGAACCCGGGGTCCAATGCGGTCGGAGATGAGCCCTGAGAAAGGCGAGACAATGGCGACGCTAATGGCCATGGGCGCCAGGATGATGCCGGTGCGGAGGGCCGTATAATTCAGCAGGTTTTGGAGAAATAGGGGGAGAAGGAACATAGACCCGAAAATGGCTATGGCCCGGACGAAGTTGATGATGTTGGCCATTAAAAAATTATGGTTGGCGAAGAGACGGAGATCGATAATCGGGTCTTTGAGCAGGAAGCCGGAAGCAATGAAGGTACCCAGACTCAACAGGCTAATGCTGAAACAAGAGAGGATATAGTCAGAGCCCCAACCTTCCCGTTGGCCCTGGGCCAGCGCAATCAAAAGGGCTGCAAGGAAAACCGAGAAGCTGGTAAAGCCGACGAGGTCAAACCTCCGCGCTAGTCCGGGAAGCCTGCTAGGGGTGAGAATTAAAAGTGCTGCCAGAATGGCTACGGCTCCCACTGGCAAGTTGATGTAGAAAATGGATCGCCAGCTAACCTCATCCACCAGATAGCCACCCAGGAAAGGGCCAATTGCCGGCGCCACCATGGCTCCAATGGACCAAATCCCCATCGCCATTCCTCGCTCCTGCGGAGGGAAAACTTCTGAAACCAAGGTCAGACCGGTAGGCATCATGGCCCCTCCCCCAATGGCTTGGATGACCCGGAAGGCGATGAGCGAATCTTTTCCCCAGGCCATGCCGCAGAGAGCCGACCCAAAACAAAAGAGCGCCAGACTGGCGATAAATACTTTCTTCAGGCCGAAAACTTCCCGTAGCCAGCTGGTCGCTGGCATAGAAATCGCAAAAGCGATCATGTAACCGGTGATCACCCATTCGATTTGATCGACGGTAGCTCCGAAATTCGCCATGATCTTGGGCAGGGCAACGTTGACGATGGTGTTATCCAGGATAGCCATAAAGCTCCCGAGGATAATCACCACGAGGACGCCCCATTTATGATTTTTGTCTTGCCGGGGAAGCGTATTCAACTTTTTTCTCTAAAAATAAGGTTGCGCGTTAATGATTATTGCGCCTTAATCTCTACCACCACCATCATCCCCGGTTTGAGCAGGTTCTGCGGGTCTTTTACAGAGATCCGTACCGGAAGACGGTGGGTGATCTTAATGAAATTGCCCGAGGGATTGTCGGCTGGAAGCAGGGCAAATTCCGACAGGGCAGCCGCTCCGATAAATTCAACCCGCCCTTCAAAAGTCCGATTCGGAAAAGCATCGACTTCGACTTTTACTTCTGCTGCCTGACGAACCCTGCGGACGTGGGTCTCTTCCACGTTAGCCACTACCCATTTGTCCTCCGGGTCATTCACCATCAGAATGGGCTGCCCCGGCTGAACCATCTGCCCTTGATCCGCCAGCCTCTTGGAGATCACCCCGCGGATGGGGCTATAAATCGTAGTCTCCTGGAAGCGAATCTCGGCCAACCGGAAAGCTGCTTCCGCTTCCTGAACCTTGGCTTTTAATAACTCAATATTTTTTTCTTGGAGAGAAATCTGCTTCTTTTCCTCTCGGGCCAGAGCCAGATTAATCTTGGTCTTCTCTAAGACCTGCTCGGTAATGCGGATGCTCTGTTTTTTTAAAACAATCGAACGCCTGTTGGCTTCGGCTAATTCAAGTTGAGAGAGCGACTCCCGTTCATTCTCCAGGGCCACCTGATACTTGCTACGAGCCACCTGCCAGGCGGTCTCCGCGGCATCCCGGGAGTTTTCCGCCACATAGTTTTGGCGAAAAAGCTCTTGGTTGCGGTCGAACTCTTTCTGGGCATTGGCCATCGTAGCCTTTGCTTCCAGAACCTTAGCCCTGGTTGCCTGGAGGTTTGCTCGAGCGCGCTCAATTTCTTTATTCACCCTATCCGTCTGAAGGGCGGCATCATCCTCGGCGAATTTAAGACTCTCCACGGCTTCCCGGACAGATGCCTCGGCCGTCCCGATTCCCTGGGAGACCCTCTCTCTGGTTAAGGAAAGCTGGGTAATGGCTTTCGCCAGATCTTGCTTGGCCATTTCCAGGTTGGCGCGAGCCTGAGCCTGGGCTGCGGCATAATCTTCTTTTTCAAGCTGGACAATGACTTGCCCCGGAACGACAGCATCCCCTTCCTCTACCAGGAGTTGGGTGATTCTCCCCGAAACCTTCGCGCTCAGGCTGATCAAATTCCCCTTGACCTGGGCGTCATCGGTGGAGACGTAATGCCGGCGAAAGATCAGCCATTGTACGCCGAAATAGATTCCCACCCCCAGCAGGAGGACGAGAAAAAGGATTAGGATCTTCTTCGGGCTCCCTTTATTTGCGGTTTTTCCTTCCTGGGAGTTCATTTTTCTCCTGCATGCTGTTTAGACCCGTTAGAAACGCATCCACGAAGGTGTCTACGACTTTCTTATGCGAGAATTGGAAAAGGTTCTTCATCCCGAATATTTCCTGGGATTGAATGTAGTGAAGAACCATGCCGATAAAGGCCCGGGCGGCCAGGAGAGCGGGAACTTTTTTGAAGGCTTTTTCCTGAATCCGCTGCCGGATGTATCCGGCGAGGACCCTTGTGTTTTCCATGGCGTTGTTTTCGAAAAAAATTTTGGCAAGGCCGTGGCCTTCCAGGGCGCTGTAGAGGACCAGTCGCATAAAGGTCGGGTCTTCGGTGTTTCTCCGGATGAGATAAGAGGCGATGGCACGGAATACCTGCCGGTCATCCTTGGCCTGGATGGCTTCTTTGGGAAATAGCATGTCTTCAGAGCCGTACATTCTTTTGCGGATGATCGCCCGGTAAAGCGCTTCCTTGCTGGGAAAATATTTAAACATCAGCGCCTCGCTGATGTGCAGACGCCGGGCAATCTCCCGCGTAGTCGTACCCCGGAAACCCTTCTGGGCGAAAAGCTGCATGGACCCGTGAAGGATCTGTTCCCGCCGGCTTCCTGCGGACATCCGTCTTTTCATCTCCTCCCCCTTTCTCTGGGGAAAAAACTAAGTGATCACTTACTAATAAAATACTTTCTTCATCCTGTCAATTAAAAAAAACAATTTCCATCTCAGCGTCTTCAGCGTTCTCTGCGGTGGAGGGACATTCGGGTCTTGATTCCCTGGTCGGTATAGGTTACTTTACTCGTAAAAAGCTTCAAGATTGATACCATGGGAGGAAAGTATGATTCGACGAATTGACCACGTATCCATTGCGGTTCGGGATCTGGAAAGGGCACGTACTTTCTTTTTGGACGGGTTAGGGGGGCGGGAACTTTATTGCGCGCCTGTCCCTGAGCAAAAATATCGCTGGACGACCGTGGAGCTAGGAACTTCCTGTTTTATCGAACTTATCGATCCGCTGGAAAAAGACGGGTTCGTGGGTCGTTTTTTAGAAAAACGGGGCGAAGGGCCCCATCACATCACTATCCAGGTGGACAACCTCCAGGAGACCTACCAGATTTTACAAGAGAAAGGGATCCCCACCTTCGGTTACGCCGAACCTTTCCCCGGATGGAAGGAAGTATATATTCACCCTAAAAACGCTTTTGGGACCCTCATCCAGTTCGCCGAGTTTAATCCCCTGGATTGGATCCAGCCAGGATACATTCCTCCTGCCTACCAAGAGTTCGTTCCCCCTGAGGGAAGTGTCGCGAAAGAAAAAATTGAGGTCCATAAAAGGGAAACGGGGAGAGGGCCCGAGATAGAAATTCGCCAGGGAGAAGAAATAATCCGGCTTCCCCAGGCCCACCTGGAAGCCCTGATTCAAACCCTGAAACGACAGCAGGCACCTTCCGCTTCTCCTCCCGAGGTAAAATATTAGATCCAAGAAGGTCTTTTGGCCAAAATGTTATAAATACTTGACAATGGATCGACTGTTGATCAAATATAGATCGCGGGGGGGGAGGGCCTAAATTTTTACCTTTGGGTTTGGAAAATGAGTAACTGCTTTGTGTCCTGGGTTTTTTGATTTTGGCCTGACCGGGTTATGAAAATGGGACCGGTTGCTTCATTATTCCAGGTTTTTTTGCGAATATCGGTGCCGGTACCAAAAAGGAGGACGGAGAAAATGAGACTCAAAGACAAGGTAGCCATCGTGACCGGAGCCGGACGGGGGATCGGGGAAGGCATTGCCCTGCGCTTTGCCGAGGAAGGGGCCAAAGTGGTCGTGAATGACGTGAACGATGCCGATGCCAACCGTACTGGAGAGAGGATTCAAGGCAAGGGTGGAAAGGCTGTGGCAGTGGTGGGAAGTGTCACTTCCCGGGAAGTCGCCCAGAAAATGGTGGACAGGGCTGTTCAGGAATTCGGTACGGTGGATATTCTGGTGAACAATGCCGGGATCATTCGCGATGCCATGCTGCACAAGATGACCGATGAGCAATGGGACCAGGTCATCGAGGTGAATCTGAAGGGCGTTTTTCTGTGCACCCAGTGTGCGGCCCGGGTCATGCGGGAGAAAAGATACGGAAAGATCATCAACATTTCTTCTACCAGCTGGCGGGGAAACCCCGGACAGCTCAACTACTCGGCCACCAAAGCGGGCGTAATCGGCATGACCAAAACGGCGGCCAAGGAATTGGCCCCTAAAGGGATCAACGTCAACGTCATCGCTCCCGGAATGATCTGGACGGACATGATCAAGTCCATGCCCCCGGCGATTGTTGAGCGGATGGAGAAAAGCCTGGCCTTTATCGTTCCCCTGAACCGCAAAGGGTTGCCCCAGGACATCGCCAATCTGGCCCTTTTCCTGGCCTCGGATGAAAGCTCTTTTATCACCGGGCAGTTGATTCATTGTGACGGTGGGATGATTATGTAACCAATTCGGAATGCGGAATGCGGAATCAGAAGAGCTTCTTGCAAAAGTCACCTAATCCGCCATTCCGGCGAAAGCCGGAATCCAGTCTTTTCGAAAGTTTCTGGATGCCGGATCAGGTCCGGCATGACGGAAATAGAGATTTATAGACACTAATTAATTCCGCGTTCCGAAATCCGAAATCGTATTGCTCCGAACTCCGAACTTATCACTCCGAACTGTTTATTCGGCATTGGAAGGTTGACCGTTGTTTGATTTTGAAAAAGGCGCAATCAAATTTATTCGTGGAGGCCGGTATCCCTTTTGCCATTCAGTTCTGGTAGACGATCAAATCCGGGCCATCATCGATGCGTCGAGCGATCAAGACAAATTACTTTCTTTCCAGGGGGAAAAACCCGTAGATTTTTTAATCAATTCCCATGCCCATGAAGACCATCTGGTATTCAATTATCTCTTTCCCCAATCCACATTTTGTGCCCATGCCCACGATGCTCCCCACTTTGAGAACCTCGATTCCTTAATCGATTGTTACGGCGATATGAGCCCTGAGGAAATTGAAAAATGGCGTAAATTTTTTTTTTAGAAGAATGTCACTACCAGCCGCGCCGGCTTGATCTTTGCCTTGAGGATGGCCAGGTGATGGACCTGGGGGATACCAAAATGGAGATCATTCACACGCCGGGCCATACCCGTGGCCACCTTTGTTTTTACTTCCCCCAGGAAAAAGTTCTCTTTACCGGCGACCTGGATCTTACCCGCATCGGACCGTACTATGCCGACCGCACCTCGAGCCTTGAAGAAACCCTTCAATCCCTGGAGCGGCTGAAAACTTACCCCCTGGAAACTTATTTAACCTCCCATGGCAAAGGAATCTATGACGGGAACCCGGCCTATGTAGACCGCTATTTGAATATCATTTTTGCGCGCGAGGAAAAGCTGATCGATCTTTTGCAAAGAGGTCCGAAAACTCTGACTCAAGTGGTGGAAGAAGGGATCATTTATGGCCAACACCCAGGCATTTTTAGCGCCTGGGATTTATCCCTTTCCGAAAGGGGCATGATGATCAAACACCTGGACCGGCTGGTCAAAGCGAATCGGGTGCGCCGGGAAGGCGACCTTTTTACCTGCTTTTGATCCAGTTATAAAGCCCCTCTGAGCCGCCCAGGGGTAGCGCGGTAATCAGATTCCTATCCGCAAGGGGGTAGGGTTGTTCCGTGCGGCAGACAACAGCGCCTTTCTTCAGTGCCCTGGGGCCATAGGCCTCACTGAGCAGCATAAATCCTTTCAGGCTTCGCTTTTCAATCTCTACGGCCACTTTACACTCCACCGCCAGAAGTTGCCGGGGGCCGATTTCAATGAGCAAATCGATTTCCTCCCCCTGGGCGATTCGCCAAAACCAGAAGGGGGGCCGTTTCCCCTGGTTAAGGAACTGTTTCCTCGCTTCACTGATCACCAGGTTTTCCCAAATGGAGCCCCAGGCTGGGCTATGGGTCACCGTTGACCATTCCGCAAAGCCCAGCAGATAGATCAACAAGCCCGGATCATTGAAGTACAATTTGGGAGTTTTTATGAGCCTTTTTCCGGCACTGGTGTGGTAAGGTTCCAGGAGAAATATCTGTTGGCTGGCTTCCAGAATGGAGATCCAACTTTTTGCCGTATTCGGGGAGATGCCCACATCCCTGGCCATTTCGGAAAGGGAGAGTAATTGACCCACCCGAAGAGCAGCGGCTCTGAGAAAACGGTCAAAGTCTCTCAGGCTTCCTACATTCAGAATATTCCGGACATCGCGCTCCAAATAGGTGGCCAAATAGGAACCCATCCAAAGATCGCGGTCCAGGTCAGGTCTTTGCCAGAGTTCCGGGAACCCCCCTTTCCAGCAGAAACGATCTATTTCCGGAAGGGTCGCATTTTTATGAACTTCAACCAATGACAAGGTCGGCAGATTGAGTATGGCACACCGGCCGGCCAGGGATTCGGTAACCCCCTGCATCAAGGAAAAATCCTGGGACCCGGTCAGGAAAAAACGTCCAGGCCGGCGGTCTTTGTCCACAAGGATCTTGAGACGTCGAAAAATTTCCGGGACATATTGAACTTCATCAATGATCAAAGGTTGGCGGCGTTTGATCAGGAACCCGTCAAAATCCAGCCGGGCAGCTTCGGCATCACGGGGAATATCGAAAGTAACATAATCCGTGCTGGGGAAAAGGTGGCGGGCAAGAGAAGTCTTTCCGGCCTGGCGCGCTCCGGTGAGGACGACCACAGGAAACTGTTCCAAAGCCTTTTTGAGGATGCCCGAAATATGCCGTTCAATCCACATTGAATATAATATGCAATATTATTGCAAACTATGCAAGAAGAAAATTGAGGGGGGGATATTGAAAAAGCAAAAGAGCAACGGATTTCGCAATCGTTCATGATTCACTCTACAGCCTGACCCATAAACTTCTAACGAACATCCTCCATCTTTCGGGGCATGGTAGAAACGGGGACCAGGCCCCCCCCATAGACTTTCTCAAAAAAGAAGGGGTGGTTTGGAACCGATTGATTTTAATGGTTTGACCTGGTCAAAGGCTTTTGCTATTATGCGCTAAAAACCAGATTTCCCCTACAACCTTTCCCCTGGATTTTAAGCCCAGGCCTTCCAAAAAGCGGGGAATGAGAATGCGCGGTGATCCGTTAGCCCTCCAGATCAAATGTCACACCAAAACGCAAAGAGCGCCAAGCGATATTTTTAGACTGCTATTCCCCTCTCTTAAGATTCTTTTGACCCCACTGTATTCGATTAATAAAATAATAATGGGATCTTCGGTTGAACCGTCTTTGCGTTCTTGCGCCTTGGCGGGGGAAAAAATTATGAAGGAGATTAGGGCGATTTGACTCGAGACTCATGGGTGGAGACAAACTTGTCAAGAATTAAAGATGCGCCCCTCAAATGCTGTGACCAACGAGACCTTCAAAGACATCGAAAAACTTGAATCCGACCTCTGGGAAGCGGCGGACAACCTCCGCGCCAACTCGAAGCTCACATCCAGCGACTACTTCATGCCAGTGCTGGGAGTGATCTTCCTCCGTCATGCCGCCAACCGTTTCGAGGCCGCCAGTCGGCAGATTGAGGGGGACCAGACCGCGGGCCGAATGCCCAAGCGCAAGGTTCGTCCGGAGGACTACCTTCGCCGGCGCGCGCTGTGGCTGCCCGAGAAGGCACATTACGATTGGATCATGCAGCAGGCGGCCACGAGCGGAATTGATCTGCCGAGACTCGTCACCGAGGCCATGACCGCCATCGAGGCCGAATTCGAGCCGCTTCAGGGGGTGCTGCCGAAGGACTATGGCATCTTTGAAACCAAGGTGCTCGAAGACTTGATGCGTCTGTTTAACAGCGAGCGGATCCGCCAGGCCACCGGCGACGTCTTCGGCCGCATCTACGAATACTTCCTCGCTAAGTTCTCCATTCAGAAGGCCCACGATAACGGCGAGTTCTTCACGCCGTCTTCGCTCGTGCAGACAATCGTCAATGTCATCGAGCCTGACCACGGCATTGTCCTCGATCCGGCGACTGGTTCGGCTGGCATGTTCGTCCAGTCCAGCCACTTCATCGGGCATGAGGGCGGGGACACGGCGAAGAAGGTCGTCTTCTACGGCCAGGAAAAGAACCGCGATACCATCCGCATCGCCAAGATGAACCTCGCAGTCCACGGTCTGGAAGGTAAGATTGCCGAGGCCATCACCTACTACCAGGACGAGCACACCCTGGTCGGCAAGTGCGATTTCGTGATGGCCAATCCGCCGTTCAATGTCGACCTAGTCGATGCCGAGCGCATCAAGGGGGAGGGACCCGCGCCTGCCCTTTGGCCTGCCGGGCGTGAACAAGGCCAAGAAGGTTTCGAACGGCAATTATCTCTGGATTTCCTACTTTTGGAGCTACCTGAGCGGGAAGGGCCGCGCCGGGTTCGTCATGTCCTCCCAGGCGTCGAGCGCCGGGCACGGGGAGAAGGAAGTGCGCCAGAAGATCGTCGAGACGGGCGACGCGGACGTGATGATCTCCATTCGCTCCAACTTCTTCTATACCCGCACTGTCCCTTGCGAGCTGTGGCACTTTGACCGGGCGAAGCCCACTGAACGCAAGGACAAGGTGCTTATGATTGATGCCCGAAACATCTACCGAAAAGTGACCCGGAAGATTTATGATTTCTCGCCCGAGCAGATGAGGAACCTTGCCGCAATCGTCTGGCTCTATCGCTGCCAGCGAGAGCGCTTCCTCGCGTTGGTGAAGGACTACCTCGGGCGCGTCTGCACGGAGAGCGACGCGGTTCCGGCGGCACTGGCCACCTTTGAGGCTACGCTCGCGGAACTGCGCGGGCGCTTCGACCGTCTCGCCGATGCTATCGCGAAACACGCCGAGCTTGAGGCCGAGAAGAAGCAGCCCCTCGCCGATGCCGCAACCGAACTACGCGAGGCGGCGGCGCTGTATGGGACCGACCGGGAGAAGCTCCTCACGAGTCTGCGCACCTTCGGCCAGAAGTACGCCAAGGCGCTGCCCGGTGAGAACGCCGCACAGCACGCCTCGCGCAAGGCCTTCGACCCCATCGCCGAGGCGATCCGCGGCCTGATCAAGCAGGTAGACCTGCTCTACAAGCTTGCCGCCCGCATCGCTGACCTGGGCGCCGAGCTGGCGGGCGACGAAACCATCTCCGCCGCCTACGACCGCCGCACGACCGGCAGGCTCGTGAAGGAGCTCGATGAGGAGCGCAAGGCCGCTGTGGAGCAGCTCAAGCATGCCGCCTATTTCCACCGGCAGGTGGCTTGGCTGCAGGATCGCTTCCCCAAGGCCGAGCTGCAGTCTGTGCCGGGGCTGGTCAAGGTTGTGGACCGCAAGGAGATCGAAGGGGCCGACTGGAGCCTTACGCCCGGCCGTTATGTGGGCGTGGCCCCGCCGGAGGAGGATGATGACTTCGATTTCGAGCAAACCATACGCGACATCCACACCGAGCTGGCCGACCTCAACAAGGAGGCGGCAGAGCTGGCGGCGAAAATTCAGGAGAACTTCGAGGAGCTGGGGGTATGAGCAAGACCAACCAACTGATTCCTGATGATTACGCAGTCCTTCTGGCCGAAGTGAAGGAGCGTGTCCGCGCCGCCCAGTATGACGCTCTCAAGGCGGTCAACAAGGAGTTGGTCGCTCTTTACTGGGATATCGGGCGGATGACCACCGAACGTCAGGCTGCCGGAGCCCACGGCACTGCTGTGGTCAAACGCCTGGCCGCGGATTTACAAGCGGAGTTTCCCGGCATTGTCGGCTTCTCCTGGCGCAATCTCTTCAACATGAGCCAGTTTTTTACCGCCTATCGCGACAAGCCAAAATTGCAGCCATTGGCTGCAATAATCGGATGGACCCAAAACCTCGTAATCCTCCAACGCTGCAAAGAGCCGCTGGAGCACGAGTTTTACCTCCGTATGACCGCAAAGTTTGGCTGGACCAAGAATGTCCTTATCCACCAGATCGAAAACCAGAGCTACGAGAAGACGCTGCTCGGCCAGACCAACTTCGACAAGGCCCTGACGCCCAAGCTCCGCGCCCAGGCAAAGCTGGCCGTCAAGGACGAGTACACCTTCGACTTTCTTGAACTCGGGGAGGAACATGCCGAACGCGAACTGGAGCGCGCGCTGGTGGGCCGCATCGAACAGTTCCTGCGCGCCATGGGCGGCCTTTTCGCCTTCGTCGGCAGCCAGTTCCGGATGGAGGTGGACGGCCGGGAGTTCTTCATCGACCTCTATTTTTTCAAAGGTGGCCATGTCAAGTTATGACCGTGAATCGGGGTCCACCTAAGGTTTTCTTATGATGTCTTTATCTTTTTTTTTGACAAACCCTGCCCCGTTATGCGCATTTGTTGTCCAACTTTTAAATTTTCCTTGAGAAATCTCTCCTTAAACTGATAATCCAATTTTTTTTGAAGCCCATAACTGGCGAGTAGCCTCCCAAAAGAAATCGCCCGCGACGATAATCCCACCATTGCAAAAGCTCTTATGGCGGCGGCGTCTGCGGAACAAAATTGATGGTCTAAATTTGGTCTGAAATGTAATAGGGCCAACGCTTCAGCCTCCCCTTCATGAAGCTGTCCTATAAAAGATTTGTCAAAAAGTGAAAAAATATCTTCCATCTCTTTAGCGGTCGCTTCCAATATCGTAATTTTATCTGATTCGGCAAGAGAAAGGAGATTAATGGGATCGGGGATTTTTTGATGTTCTGGATAATAGAATAAAGTTTCGTCCGTCGCAATAATTGAAGGAACCAATATTGAAACTCGTCTCAATAAGGTAGGCCACACATTTAATTCATAAGCTTCAATAATTACATTTGCATCAGGTAACAGCGATTTCGGTTTGATAATCTTCTTCCTCAAATAAACCATAGTCTCTAAGAAATTTCGGCAGCTCGCGCAAACTGATTCTAAAATATGAAGCTAATCGAGCTCGCGAACATTTTCCTTTTTTATATGCAAGGAAGGCTAACCGCACAAACCTTTCAGGAATCGTCGGGGGGTCCCACCAATGTTGGTGCATCGTTGCAGTATCTAATTTTTTAAATTCCGGATCACTCAAAAGTTTCTCAACAGTCTTCTTGTCAACTTGTCCAAGGTTCAAGAGACGGTAGAGAAGCGCTGAGGTGGAAACATCAAAATCACGGGCTATGCCAACAAGATCAATATAATAAATTTTGTTATTTGAGACTTTTTCATTGAAGGCATTCAAAACAAGGTCAGCAGGAAGCAGCAAATTGGAGGCAAAAACTTCTGCAACCTGCTCAACCTTCTCCCAAATTTTTTCATCGGAAGTTAAAAAGTCGGGCGATAAAGATTCCCACGTTATTAAATGGAAGAGTTCATGAGCAAAATTATAATTTCGTCTCCATGGCGCCTCGCTTTTATTCATCAAAATCGCGGGACCAAACTCTCCCATCACACATGCAGCAGAACCTTTTTGCCCAAGATCCATGTACCATATTTTGACCCCATAAGCATTTTCCAACAGGCGCTCCAAGGACGCTGCTGGCCTTGAACCAAGATTCAATTGTCCCCCACACTGTTGGGCAATTGATTGAGCTGTGTTGAAATTCAGTGACGGAACATCTACATTACATTGTGGAAGTTTAAGCGGTGCCATGAAGCTGCAAAGATCTTCCAAACTGTGAAATTCAAGACAACGAGTAATGAAGTCCCTTTCTCTCAGGTTTTGAAGATTCTCATCAATTTTGTTGCGCCAAAGCATCTTGGGTATGGGACTTGTATCCTTTGAAAAAAAACCGTATAGGTCTGTATGCAGCACTTTAGAAAGCTTGACAAGCTCATAGGCTTTTATATCTCTTTCTCCTTTTTCGATTTGGGATACAATTTGGGCCGATCTAAATCCAGCTTTTTGGGCTAATTCCTCTTGGGTCAATCCCAGACTCTGCCTGAGCGTTCTTATGCGCCCAATTAATGAGAGGGCTCTATCTTTCATTTTACCCCTCTTTTTCGTTTTTTCTTGAATTCTTTAACATAAAATCGGCAAAGTCAAGCATTTTTTCAATATTTTCTTGAATTTTTTCAATTTTACTCAAATCTGGCCATTTTTCCTAATGCCGCAATTTCCCTATGGCATTAAAAAGTCATTTATTTCATTACCTTTTATATCTATACCGGTATATCTATACCGGAAGAAAGGAGACGCTTGGTCTTTAAGGTCCTAAAAAAGCATGTGGTAGGATTAGTTTTTTCCCACTGGACCTGGCTGCCGGCGCTACGGAAGCAGTTTGCCAAGGTGAAAGTGGAGGTTCGGATGTAAAAAGGGGTCTGCTTTTTTGTATTTTAGGGTCGGACCAAGATAACTATTTGATTTTGACAGATAACAATGAGAAAAATATGCTTATTTTTGCCTTAGAACCTCAATTTCACTGCCGAAAATATGGTTTTAAGGGAAAGTAAAATGCCCCGAGCTAACAGGCATTACCTTTAGGCCTGATTTGGGGGCTGAAAATGGCGTTTTAAGCCTTCAAAATGCCTATTATTGGGATACATCTGATCGAATTTAATTGGCTTTTCTTGGTCCGCCCCGGAAGTGAATTATTCCTTTATAGCAAAGTGGAAATGAGAAATGGGTGACCCCAAATTCGACGCCCATGGTGAGTCAGCGGTGAAAAGGTGGGCCGCCAGCCAGAGCCAGATTAGCAACAGCCCGCTTACGAACCCGAGAAGCCCATAGAGAATTTTTCGACGCATTTTATTCATGGAGGTTATAGAAAAAGGGAGTTGGCTGATGGCTGGGGTCGGACCAAGAAAACCCATTGAAATAACATGGTAAATTTTTCATAACACCTGTCTTTTTGGGCCTTAGAATGGCATTTTTGATAGGAAAATGTGGGATTTAAGCAGAGGCCTATCAGATGGCGAGAGCAAATAGGCATTACCTCCCGGGATACGTCTGGCATATTACCTACCGATGCCACAAAAAAGAATTTTTGTTGAAGTTTGCCCGAGACCGGCGGCGGTGGATGGCATGGCTCTTTGAGGCAAGGAACCGTTACGGGTTGAGTATCCTCAATTACACAGTGACCTCTAACCACATTCATCTTTTGGTTTCGGACGATGGAGGGGAATAATACAGTCAAATACCGTAAGGTTAAACCCATTACCATCCTGGTTACCAAAAACATCGCTGCCTGCAAGCGTCTCACCGATAAACTGGTTGCCTTCCTTGCTAAGAAAGAAAGGATCAGCAAAGAGAAAGCGGCAGAGAAGGTTTTGATCGTTACCTCTGCCAACGAGCACAAGAGTAATATCCTGATCCTGCGAAGGGTGGATGACAAGGACAATCGTATCGAGTGGATTACTTCAGTGAGCATGCTCTCCGAAGGGTGGGATGTCAAAAACGTCTTTCAGATCGTCCCCCACGAGGAGCGGGCGTTTAATTTCAAAACTTCTGATTGCCCAGGTTCTGGGAAGAGGCTTGAGGATACCGAAAGTCTACAGGGGGAATCAGCCGGTTGTAACTGTTTTCAATCACGATAAGTGGTCGGGAAGCATCAAGCACCTGGTAGATGAAGTTTTGGAGATTGAGAAGCGCATACACTCCTACCCGGTGGAGAAGAAAGAGGATTACAACTTTGATCTCTACCACATTGATTACAGGCGAACCGAGGAGGAAGTCGAATACCCCCAGGAAGACCTTTTTGAACTCCTGAAGAAGGGCTATATCACCTATTCGAGCCAAGAAAAAGTGACTCCGGAAGAAACTATATACGAAACTGCCGTTACAGGAGCGAGAGAA
>JAHJQK010000105.1 GCA_018819135.1 Pseudomonadota bacterium
ATGGGGTTTCTCTTTTTCAAATTTGGCCAGGGCCTCTTTGCCGTCTTTGGCAACAACCACTTTATAACCTTCTTCCGAAAGTTCTTCCTGGTAAAGGAGAATAAGGCTTTGGTCATCGTCAATGCAGAGTATTTTTTCCATTGATCCCTCCTTGGAAAGAGAGATATCTACCTGGCCTACGGGGGAAAAGGTTCCGCTATAATACCGTTTCCCTAGAAATACTTAAGCAACCCGTATGCCTGATTTTTTTAATTTGAAATTATTTGAAATCATAGAAATTCTATTAGCAAAGATATTTTCAGGAGAATTGTTTAAATAAAAATGGGGCATTGTGGAACAGCCTGTCCCTAAATTCTACAAAATCCAAATTGGAGGTATTGAGCTCCTTAAGAAAGGACTTTACCTGCCGATTATCAACATTGACGGCATCCATGCGGGATACACCGGTAAAGGAACGAAGACCGTTTTGCCAAGATCAGCCACGGCCAAGATTGATATTCGATTCGGTCCCAATATGGAACCGGAAGAAGTGATTGAAAAACTAAAAAAGCACCTGCTCAGATATGGTTACGACGACATCAAGGTAATCGTAAGGGACAATTACACCTGGTCAAAAACGGATATCCACGAAGAATTCGTTCAGAAATTCGTGGGAGCTTATCATCAGCATGGAAAAAATCCGGAAATCTGGCCCATGGCTACCTGGGCTGCCCCTTATTTCGTTTTCTCGAGAATTCTCCGCCTGCCCGTCGTCTCGGGAGGGCTCGGACATGGAGGCAGACAGCACAGCCCGGATGAATTTTTTACAATTGAGGGCTTGCGGGAGTTCGAGAAATTCGTAGCCACGTTTCTATTTGCCGTAGCGGAATAAAGGGCGAATCAAGAGTCCTGTCGTTGAAACTCGCACCTCGAACTCGGCAGCTTGGTCCGCTGCGATGAAGGTGGCTGACCCGTACTCGGCATCCAGCAATGGCCTAAACAGCGTGTACCGCCGGCGTAGGTTAAAGATGTCGATCGGCTTTTTTTGAGAAAGAAAAAATACCGTTCGAGCCTTCGTCTGTTCATCCTCAACTTTTAGATAGCGGCCTGCGACGCGGTCGAGTTCGTAGGAGGTGTGCAGGCCGAGGAAGTTGGCCAGGGGCTTCCACTTAAGGATATGCGCGTCCACATAGAGCTCGTCTCCGGCTAGGCTGAATGTGGCCCAGCGACCATCAGGAAATTGGAACTGTACGTTGAAGCGCCCGGGAACTATTGGCTCGGTCTTTACGACCGCGGCCACTTCCTCGCGTGTGAAGGCGCGATAGCCCTGAGTAGCGATGGTAATTGTGCCAAACAATGCGGCCAATGAAAGCATGAGCAGTGCAAGCGTGAGACTCACTGCCACCCCGAAAAGCCGCTTCTTTTTCAGGGCCACAATTCCCGTTATGAAGAACGCGATGCTCAAAACTGCAAACAGGACTGCAAGGATGGTGAGTTGTTCTTGCATCTGTAATGGTCTCCTATCTCGGCCAGCCCGTTAAGTCATGGAATGGGGGAGTATCCCTAAAATTTACTTTTAACGATGCATACTAAGAAGGGGAAAGGTTTCGTAACCAAAGTTTTTTATTTTACCCTGATCAAGTGAATCATCCGTATACTCCTTTCGACCCATTACAAAGATTGCCACGAGGAGGGTCGCTGGATCTTTGATTTTTTGGGTTTTATGACACTTTCCAAAAAAGGAGGCTCCTCGCCCATTTTGATGAGCTAGAACTTAAACCTGGCGTTATTACAATTGGAGCCAGAGCATTTTTAGATGTTATTTACCTTTAAGCTGCACATATCGGGCAATGCCATTTCTGGTGATCAGACCGATGACCGAATCATTTTTTGTAACGATGATCCTGCCTCTGTCTTCCCTAATCATCAATTCCAGGGCTTTCATGACATCGTCCTGAGGAGAAAGCTCCCAACTTTTGTTATGAGGCACCAAAATATTGGCGATCGTCGCATTCCCCCACATCTCCCGGGGAATATTTTTGATCTCTTTCAGGGTGGTGATCCCGAGAAATTTTCCTTGATCGACAACAGGAAATCCACCAAATCCATACCTGAGGAAGTAATGATTTACGGCTTCATCCACAGTAATCGATGGACGGATTGCCACAATATCGTGATCCTTCACCATGATATCCTTGACTTTCACCCCTGAGAGGGTCTCCTGAAAAGTGGCCCGTTGATAACTCGACTGAGCGGCGGCGTAGACAAACCACCCGATCAGCAGAAGCCATAGCCCACCTGGAAAGCCAGTGAAAATTGAGAATAATCCGAAGAAGATGAAGAAAAGGGCAATCTTTTTTCCAAAACTAGCTGCCTTTTGGGTAGCGTAAAAATAGTCCTTTTTTCTACTCCAGAGAACCGATCTTAACACCCTGCCGCCATCCATTGGAAACCCGGGGATGAGGTTGAAAACCCCGAGAATGAGATTGAGTTGAGCCAGATAAGAAAAGAGAGCCTTGGTTCCTCCACCCGTATTCATGGATAAAAGGGAAAAAATTACCGCCAAGAAAAGGCTGGAAAGGGGGCCGGCGATGGCAATTCTGAACTCGGCTTTTGGATGGGGAGGTTCCCCTTTCATTTGGGCCACACCCCCAAAAATGAACAAGGTAATACTGACAATGGACATCTTGTATTTCTGAGCAACAAAGGAATGAGAAATTTCATGGAAGACGACGGAAGCGAAGAGAAGGATTGCAGCCAGAGCGCCTCTCATCCAGTATGAAGCGATGGGAAGGTCGGGGGCTGCTTCGGGAAAATAGTAAGTGGACAAAGACCAGGTGATTAACCCAAAGACGATAAACCAGGAGAAATGCAAGCGGATGGGTATCCCCATGATCGTTAAAATCTTCCATGCGCCTTGAATGGATGTGCTATTCATATCGAATATTTCTTTATAAGTTCTAAATTTTGAAAGCCCGCGATAAATCCCGCTGCGGTTTCATCCCGCCATGTGGGGGAAATTCTTCCCCTTTTTCACTCCTCTCATCTCTATTTCAGCTTTTCTACTTTCAGTTTGAGACCGTCGGTTTTGGATACGCGAATTTTCTCCCCTTCCTCAATCGTCCCGTCGGAATAGGCGTTCCAGAACTCCCCATGGACAAAAACTTTTCCCTCCGGATCGAACCGGGTCCTGGCGACGCCGATCTCACCGATTAACCCCTCCGATCCAGTAGCCGGCTTGGCCATCTGAGCCCTGATCGCCATACTCATGGCAAAGATGAAAAAAGCCGCTGTGACCATGACCGTGGGAATGATTACGGAGAGGGAAGCCCTAAGCGCGGGAATGGGCGATTCGAAGAGCATAATAGACCCCAGGGCCAAGGATACCAACCCTCCCATTGTGAGGAGGCCATAGCTGATTACTTTGATTTCGGCAATGAAGAAGATGACTGCTAACAGAATCAATATTACGCCAGCATAGTTGATCGGCAACATGCGAAAGGCGAAGAGAGCCAAAATCAGGCAGATGCCGCCGATGACACCCGGGAAGACAGCCCCGGGGGTGGAGAGCTCAAAGTATAATCCAACCAGCCCGATCATCATCAGGATATAGGCGATATTGGGGTTGCTCAGGACCGCAAGGAACCGCCCCCGGAAACCCATCTTCAGGAAGTTTGTCTTCAGTCCTTTGGTGGCCAGTTTGATCATCCCGCGGGGCTTCTCCACAGTTTTGCCATCGATCTTTTCTAAGAGGTCGTTTAGGTCTTTGGCGATGAGGTCAATGAGGTTCAGCTTCAGGGCTTCGGTTTCCGTAACGGACACGCTGTAACGCACTGCCTCCTCCGCCCATTCCGCATTCCGCCCTTTTTTTTCGGCGATAGACTTGATGTAGGCCACGGTGTCGCTCACCACCTTCTCAGTCATCTTCCGGTCTATCCTCCCTCCCCCCACGGCCACAGGATGGGCTGCTCCGATGTTCGTCCCCGGGGCCATGGCGGCAATATCGGCAGCCAGGGTGATGAAAACCCCCGCAGAGGCAGCCCGGGCACCGCTGGGAGCCACGTAGACAACGATCGGAATGTCGGCGTTCATGATATCTTTAATGATGTCCCGCATAGAAGTGTCCAGCCCTCCAGGAGTATCCATCTGGATGATTAGGCATTCAGCGCGGTTTTTGGTTGCCTGCTCGATTGACCTGCTGATGAAATCGGCGATCGCCGGGGTAATCATGTCATTAATCTTGATAACATCGACCTGCTTCTTCTGGGCAGCAGAGAGCCAGGGAATAGACAGGAGAAAAATACCCAGAAAAAGAATGCAGAAAAATATACGTTTTTGGTTCATCGAAATTCATCCTGCCCCGCTTTTGCAAGAGAGCGGAAACATTTAATCCTTACGGTACTCCCTTCCAACTCCAGATGGTTTCCCCCTCGATTTCTTTATTTGCTTACCCCTTCATTTGCCTCTGCTGAAGACTCGTGGGCCTATCGCCTTGCGCACTTCTTTAGCAATGAAAATGCTGTGAGGCGAGCTGCTCGCTTTGTAAGGTTTCCGGGTTCAACCCAGCCTTGGGGGCGGCAATGTAGCTGCCCCCTGGTATTCTCTTCGGAAAGGCGAGAAGGTTTGGATTCAATGGCCTTTAAGAATTCTTTGCTGAAAAGATTAGGCCTTTTTTATCTATATTCCCCCATTACCCTTCTCCTTTGGGCCCCTCTTCTTCTCTTCTTATGGAATCACCCTCTTCTCTTTTTTCCTCTCCCCGCACCTTCTTTTCTAATCGATCCAGAATGTCTGCTGTCTTTTCCCGAAATGATTCAGCGATTGACTCCACTTGCTTCTTCATTTCTGAGAGTCCGAGGGAGGAAAGGGCATCAACTTTTGCTTTCATCTCCACCAATCCCCCCGTTCTCTTGATTGCCCAAATGGACAATATCAATGCTACGACTGCCAAGATGAGAGCTATCCACTCCATAAATAATTTCCTCCTTTCTTCAGGTTTTTAATCTGGATAAGCATTCCTTCCTCAAATAGTAATTCCATTGATCGCAATAATCATTGGCCGTGCCAAAGTATTCAAAATTCCCTTCCTCCTTCTGAATCTGCCGAATTAAGTCTGCCTTTTTCAGGCCCCCTGTCTTTATCCCTAATTCCCTGGCCTTTCGTCTGATCTCGCTCATTTTCATATTCTCTCTCCTCCCTAAAATTCCGATTTTCCCAAGAAGAGAAAAGGGACTACTTTTTGGGCGGTATATCGGCCTCACAAAATTTACAGCTTACCGTCTCCCGCTTTTTCTTCGCAGGAACAATTTGAGCCCTTTTACAATTAGGGCAGGTTCGCTTAAGGCCTACGATTGCGGAAAACAACGCCGCCCCAATAAATAAGGGATTCATTCCTTATACTGCCCTCCTTTTAGATTTAAAAATCCACCTATGGTAATAACCTTTGCGACTTACCCCATTTCCCATGTGGGAATTAGCCAATTTTTTCCCGATCGGACA
>JAHJQK010000106.1 GCA_018819135.1 Pseudomonadota bacterium
AATAACATTTATTACATATAGGATTAAACCATGAAAAAAAGAGGATGTCAAGCTTTTTTTAAGAAAAACTTAAAACATCCTCTAATATATTGACTTCAAAAGGGATTTTAACCCCTATTTCTTATGGCGGAATTTGAGAAAAGATATTTTTTCTTGACAAAGAAACGTTTCATTATATATTAAAGCTTTATCATTATTTTTGAAATCGAAAGAGAACCTTGAAATTTCGCGTTGAAGACATTGGCGGGGAAGAGCAAGAACAAACCTTGAGCCAGGGCGAAAACTGGTTAGAGGAGCGTCTGGCAGGAGAGCCTCAGAGACCTTTTCGTTTTACCAGCCCAATCAAAATTCGTTTGCATCTCTCCCAATCGGGGAAGGTAATACTCCTGAGGAGCCGTATTGAAGCCAAGGTAGAGTGGATGTGCGCCCGATGCCTTGACCCTTTCTCCAGGACCTTGACCTCAGAATTCAAGACCAGTTTAAAGCCCAGACCTGATTTCCCCCTGCCGGATGAAGTTGAACTAAACCGGGAGGACCTGGAAACCGAGTTTTATGAAGGCGAAGAGATTGATGTTTTTCCCCTGGTTCAAGATCAAATTTTATTAACTCTTCCGGCCAAGGCCATATGTGATGAAGAGTGCCGGGGGTTATGTCCCAAGTGTGGCCAGAATCTAAACCGGGGAATCTGCCAGTGTGCGGAGAAGGTTACCGATCCCCGGTTCGAACTATTGAGGAACTTTCGGGTTCATTAAACGTGAGGTGATTTTCTTATGCCCAACCCCAAAAGGAGACATTCCAAGACCCGCAGAGATAAGCGACGGACTCATGATCGTCTTGCTTCTCCCCAATTCTCAACTTGCCAGCAATGTGGGGAACCTAAAGTTCCACACCGGATATGCCCCCATTGTGGTAGTTATAAAGGACGGACCGTCATCGAAGTAGAATAAACTTGAGGAAAACCGAAGGGATGAAAATCGCTATAGATGCAATGGGTGGAGACCTCGCTCCCCGTAGTATCGTGGAAGGGGCTATACTGGCAGCTCGAGAGTACGGGGTACCCGTGGTCCTAGTCGGGGATGAAAAAACAATTCGCCAGGAAGCGGCAATGATTCCGGGAAGTGATTCCCTTCCGCTGACCTTCGTCCACGCCTCAGAAGCGGTGGGGATGGATGAATCCCCCTTGACCGCAATCCGGAAGAAGAAAGATTCTTCCATTAAAGTAGCTTTTGATCTCCTTAAGAAAGGAGAGGTTTCAGCGGTGGTTAGTGCAGGAAATTCGGGAGCGGTTTTAGCCACCGCGGTCTTTGTGTTAGAAAAATTGACGGGTGTGGACCGGCCCGCCATCGGGACCATCTTTCCCACCTTGAAAGGCTCTACCCTCTTACTCGATGCCGGAGCCAACGTCGACTGCAAACCTTTTCACCTGGTCCAATTTGCCCTTATGGGCGATGCCTACGCCAAATACATCTTGAAAAAAGAAAAGCCTATAGTCGGTCTTTTGAGCAATGGCGAGGAAGAATCCAAAGGGAATGAGCTGATCCGGGAGACCAATGCCATTCTGAAAAGAAGTTCGATTGGGTATGTTGGCCCAGTAGAGGGCAGGGATATCTTCAACGGCCGGGCGGATGTGGTTATTTGCGATGGATTTGTAGGCAACGCCGCTTTGAAGATCTGTGAGGGCTTGGCCGAGGCCATCGGGGCAATGATTCGACAAGAGCTGGAAGCCAGCCTGAGAGCCAAGATCGGGTATTTCTTCGCCCGACATGCAGTGAACGAAATCAAGAAAAAACTTGATTATTCAGAATACGGCGGTGCCCCCCTCTTAGGGGTTAACGGGGTCGTCATCATCGGCCACGGGCGCTCTTCTGCCAAGGCCATTAAGAATGCCATCCGCCTAGCCCATGAGTTTGCTCAGATCGGCCTCCCTACGCTCCTGGTCCGAAACTTGGAAGAAAATCAAGACCTCCAACGGCTTGGCGGAAAGAATTTAGCCAAAGTTTGGGAGCAGATCAAAGAAAAAATCATCAGCTGAAGAGGTCGCTCTTAAGGCATCTCCCTCTATTCTTGCCTTCAGTGGGAAGGGGGTGCCCGAAGAAGGGAAGGATATAATGATCAGATCGCGGATAATTGCTACGGGGTCGTATGCTCCCCCCAAAGTTTTAACCAATTTTGACCTGGAAAACATGGTAGAAACTACGGATGAATGGATTATCTCTCGCTCAGGGATCCGGGAGCGCAGGATTGTAGAAACAAACGTTTGCACCTCTGATCTGGGAACGCAGGCAGCCCTGCGGGCATTAAATGCGGCGGGTCTATCACCCGAGGATCTTGATTTCATCATCACTGGAACGAACAGTCCGGACATGTTCTTTCCATGCACGGGATGTTTCATCCAGGCGAAAATCGGGGCGAAGAAGGCCGCCGCTTTCGATGTCTCCGCCGGATGCACGAGTTTTATCCACGCCCTCTCTTTAGCGGACAAGTTCATCAAAGAGGACCCGAGCCGTAAGGTCATGGTTCTGGGCGCGGAGATCATGTCTAAAGTGACGGACTGGACCGACCGGGCCACCTGTGTCCTTTTTGGGGATGGAGCAGGGGCCATCATCCTCGCGGGCGAAGAAGGAGAGCGGGGGGTGCTTTCTACCCACCTGCATTCTGACGGTTCCTTGTGGGAATTGCTTTACATGCCCGGAGGAGGATCAGCGAATCCGTCTTCGCACGAGACCGTGGATAAGCGCATGCATTACATCAAGATGGCCGGAAACCAGCTCTTTAAAGTGGCGGTGCGGGCTTTGGCCGACGTCTCGCAGGAAGCGCTGAAATTTAACGGCCTGAAGTGCGAAGACATCGACATCATGATTCCCCACCAGGCCAACACGCGTATCGTCGAGGCAGCGGCCAAACTTATTAATTTCCCCATGGAGAAGATCTTTTTAAACATCGATAAATACGGCAATACTTCCTCGGCCACCATTCCCATCGCCATGGATGAGGTCCAGCGGGAGGGCAAAGTCAAGGCGGGAGACTTGATGCTCCTGTGCTCCTTCGGCACGGGAGTCACCTGGGGATCGGCGGTTATCCGCTGGTAATTTTTTCAGCCACAGAGGACACAGAGTCTAAAACGACCTGGAGTAAGATCAATTAAGATTGGACGTAAATATTTATTTTTTTCATCCTAACTTTTTTGTAGTTGTTTTTCCTTATTCTCGGTGATCTCTGTGGCCTCTGTGGCAGTATTGTTTTAATTTAAAAGGAGATTGGCAAAGAATGGATTATTTTTTGAATGAAGACCAGACGGCCATTCGGGATTTAGCGCGGAAAATTGCCCAGGAAAGGGTAATCCCCGTGCGGGCGGAGTTAGATGAAAAAGAAGAATTCCCCTGGGGACCTTTAAAATATTTGTCCGCTGTCGGTCTTTTCGGGGTCTACATCCCGGAAGAGTATGGGGGCCTGGGATATGGATCTTTCGAGAACTGCCTGGCCATCGAAGAAATTTCCCGTGCCTGTATCGGTGTCTCCGTATCCTTTGCCGCCTCCGGTTTGGGATCTTATCCCTTTCTTCTCTTTGGCAGTGAAGAGCAAAAGAAAAAATACCTGCCGGACGTGGCCTCTGGCCGGAAACTGGCGGCGTTCGGTTTAACGGAAGCAGGCGCTGGGAGCGACGCTGGAGGGATTCGTACCACTGCCAAGCGCGATGGAAATGATTATATCCTC
Organism: Pseudomonadota bacterium; assembly: GCA_018819135.1. GTDB lineage: Bacteria > Desulfobacterota > SM23-61 > SM23-61 > SM23-61 > JAHJQK01. Next base: position 3,715 of record JAHJQK010000106.1, read on the forward strand.
AATGGAACGAAGCAGTGGATCACCAACGGGGGAGAAGCGGAGATTTATTCGGTGATCGCCCTGACCGACAAAGCCAAAGGCCCTCGCGGGGCCAGTGCCTTCATTTTAGAGAAGGACATGCCCGGGTTTACTTTTGGGAAAAAAGAAAAAAAGTTAGGTATCCGCTGTTCGGCCACCCGGGAGCTCGTTTTTGAGGACTGCCGGGTCCCCAGGGAACATATGATCGGTCGGGAAGGAATGGGATTTATCGTGACCATGCGCACGCTGGACAAAACCCGCCCGGGGATTGGGGCCCAGGCGGTCGGTTTAGCCCAAGGGGCTTTTGAAGCAGCGGTGGAATACGCCCGGGAGCGCCAGCAATTCGGAAAACCCATTATTTCTTTTCAGGCGGTCCAGCATATCCTGGCCGACATGGCCGCCCAGATTGAAGCGGCTCGGGCTCTGGTTTATGCCGTAGCGCGGTGGGTGGACACAAATCCCAAAGACATCTCCAAATACTCTGCCATTTCCAAGCTTTTCCCCACCGATGTGGCTATGAAGGTCACGGTGGATGCGGTGCAGATTTTTGGCGGCTATGGGTTCATGCGCGATTACCCTGTAGAAAAGATGATGCGCGACGCTAAGATTTTGCAGATTTACGAAGGAACGAACCAAATTCAACGCAACGTCATCGGCCAGGCTTTGATCAAGGAGTACGCCAGTAAATGAAGAAGGTGGGACTCGTTTTCCCGGGGCAAGGCTCCCAGTACGTGGGTATGGGCAAAGACTTTTCCGACCGTTTTCCCGCAGCCCGGGAAGTCTTTGCCGAAGCGAATGAAGCCCTGGGGTATGACCTCGCTGCCCTGTGCTTCCAGGGTCCGGAAGAAGACCTAAAACTTACCGCCAACACTCAGCCGGCCATCCTGACCGTATCTGTTGCCGCCCTGCGAGTCATGCAGGTGGAGAGAGAACTGATTCCTATAGCCACGGCGGGACACAGCCTTGGAGAATACGGAGCCCTGGTTGTTTCGGGCGGATTACGTTTTGCCGATGCCGTGCGGCTGGTGCATCTGCGAGGGAAGTTTATGCAGGAAGCTGTTCCGATCGGGGTGGGAGCGATGGCTGCCATCATGGGGATGACCGGGCCTGAAGTAGAGGTCCTGTGCCAAGAGGCGGCTCAGGGGGAAGTACTTTCCCCGGCCAACTATAACTCTCCAGGTCAAATTGCCATCGCCGGGCATCGCCCGGCCGTGAACCGGGCAGTGGCCATCGTTTCCCAGCAGGCTGGGAAGAAAGCAGTTTTGCTTCCGGTTAGCGCTCCCTTCCATTGCGCCTTATTGAAGCCGGCGGCGGAACGTTTGCAAGAGGAGCTGGCAAAAGTGGAAGTGGGAGATTTGCATGTTCCCGTTCTATCCAATGCGGAAGCTGATTTTTACCCCGGGAAAGACAAAATTCGCGAGTTGCTGATCAAGCAAATAGACCATCCCGTGCGCTGGGAAGAGTGTATGCAAAAACTCATCCGTGCGGGCGCCAACCTGGTTCTGGAAGTGGGGCCCGGGAAGGTACTAACCGGCTTAATGCGCCGAATCAGTAAAGATTTAAGAGTGGCCAACGTGGAGGATGGACCGAGCTGGGAAAAAGCCCAGGCGCTATTGACAGAGGAATAAGGTCATTTACGAACTACGATCGGATCATTTTTTTGCCACAGAGATCACAGAGAAAATATCGTTTTAATTAAGAATAAATATTTGAACTTTCCCCTTTCCTTATTCTGTGAACTCGGTGTCCTCTGTGGCTAAAAAAAGTTAAGAAGGAATGGAAACCATGAAACTCAAAGGAAAAGTGGCTTTGATTACCGGTGGGGCCCAGGGCATCGGGAAGGCCATTGCCTTGCTTTTTGCCCGCGAAGGGGCGAAGGTCGTGCTAGCGGATATCAACCTGGAGAAAGCCCAGGAGACCTGCCAGGAAGTTGAATCTCTCGGCGGGGAAGCGCTGGCCGTGGGGGGAAACGTAGCCGGTGCCAAGGAAGCTGAAACCATGGTGCAACAAGCCGCAGACCAATTCGGCCGCCTGGACATCCTCGTTAATAATGCCGGAATTACCCGGGATCAGGTTCTTTTGCGCATGAAGGAAGAGGATTGGGATCTGGTGATGGCCGTAAATCTGAAGGGAGCGTTCCTGTGCACCAAAGCTGCCTTGCGCCTATTTCTCAAACAAAAAAGTGGCAAAGTGGTCAACATCGCTTCCGTCACCGGTGAGATGGGCAATGCCGGGCAGGCGAATTACGCCGCCTCCAAGGCCGGTCTGATCGGTTTCACCAAATCTATCGCCCGGGAATATGCCAGCCGGAACATCCAGGTGAATGCCGTGGCCCCGGGTTTCATCGATACAGCCATGAGCCAAGCCATCCCCCAGAAGGATCGAGAATTCTTAATCAAACAGATTCCTATGGAAAGACTGGGTACTCCCGAGGATGTTGCCGAGGCCGTGCTTTTTTTGGCCAGCCCGGCGGCCGATTATATCACCGGTCAGGTGTTAAGCGTCAATGGCGGGATGTATATGTGATCCGGTAGGGAAAAAAAACAAGGGAGTAATGGATTATCCTATTGACACCATTGGCTAAAAAAAGTAAAAAGAATTCATTTCATAGTTTTATTAAGATTTATCGGGAAGAATTCAAAAGGAGGTGCGATCGTGGAAAAATCAGTGGAACGGAGGGTGATCGAGATCATCGTGGAGCAGTTAGGGGTGAGTACGGAAGAAGTGACCCTGGAAGCTTCCTTCATCGATGATCTGGGCGCCGATTCATTGGATTTGGTGGAACTGATCATGGCCATGGAGGAGGAGTTTGGATTGGAGATCTCCGATGAGGATGCCGAGAAGATCCAGACCGTCCAAGATGTGGTTAATTATATCAATGAACATATCTAAAAGAAATCGGACGGGTTCCTGCGAGGGAGTAAAAAAGCGAGCAGCAGGGGGTTGGAACGCGGGAGGGGAGACATGAGGTTGTTTCTTCGTTGGGATCGGGAGGTATTATGTTGAGCCGAAGAGTGGTGATTACGGGGCTCGGGATGGTGTCTCCATTGGGCATAGGTGTGGAAAAGACCTGGCAGGCGCTCGTCCAGGGGAAATCCGGCGTTGCCAGGATCACCAAGTTCGACCCCACAGGATTCGATACTCAGATCGCCGCAGAAGTCAAAGACTTCGTCCCAGAAAATTTCATGGAAAAAAAAGAAATCAAACGGATGGACATCTTCATCCAGTATGCCATGGCTTCCGCCATGATGGCCATGGAAGATGCCCAACTCCCAATAACCCCGCAGAATGCCGACCGGGTAGGGGTGGTCGTTGGCGCCGGGCTGGGCGGATTGACTACCATCGAGTCTTTCCACAAGATCCTAATGGAAAAGGGGCCCGGCAGGATTTCTCCTTTTTTTATCCCCGCGCTCATTGTCAACGAAGCCCCGGGGCAGATCTCTATTCGTTTCGGAGCCAAAGGACCGAATTCTTCAGTGGTCACGGCCTGCGCCACGGGAAACCATAACATCGGGGATGCCTGGCGGATGATCCAGCGGGGCGATGCCGATGCTATAATCGCTGGCGGGGTGGAAGCGACAATCACTCCCCTGGCGGTCAGTGGGTTTAATGCCATGAAAGCTTTATCCACCCGCAATCATGAGCCAGAAAAAGCCTCGCGACCTTTCGACAAGGACCGAGATGGATTCGTAATGGGGGAAGGTTGCGGCATCATCATCCTGGAGGAGATGAACCAAGCCCTGGACCGAGGGGCTAAGATTTACGCGGAAATCATTGGCTACGGCCTCAACGGCGATGCCTACCATATCACCGCTCCCGCACCGGACGGGGAGGGGGCGGCCCGCTGCATGGCTATGGCCCTGAAAAGTGCCGGGATCAGCCCGGAGGAAGTAGATTACATCAATGCCCATGGAACTTCGACGGAATACAACGATCTCTACGAAACGATGGCGATCAAGGAGGTTTTTAAAGAGCATGCCAAGAAACTGGCGGTAAGCTCCACCAAATCCATGACTGGCCACCTCTTGGGGGGAGCCGGTGGAGTGGAGACGATCTTCACTGTGTTGACCATGCACCGCGGAGTGATTCCGCCGACGATTAACTACGACACCCCGGATCCAGAGTGCGATTTGGATTACGTGCCCAACGTGGCCAGGATGGCAGACGTTCGGGTAGCTTTATCCAATTCTTTTGGCTTCGGGGGCACCAACGCCGTCCTCATTTTTAAAAAATTCGAACCATGACATGAAAATTGTCCTCGGTAGCGACCATGCCGGCTTTGAGCTGAAGGCAGACCTACGGGATTACCTGGGCAGGCAAAATATCGCTATCTTCGATATGGGGGTGGCCGAGGAAACCCCCGCAGATTACCCCGGGATTGCCCGGGCCGTAGCCGAAAAGATTTCCCGAAAAGAATTTGAACGGGGAGTCCTGATCTGCGGTAGCGGAATTGGTATGTCCATCGTGGCGAATCGTTTCCCTGGCGTCAGGGCAGCACTCTGTCACGATCTTTACACAGCCCGGGTGAGCCGGGAGCATAATGATGCCAATCTTTTAGTTTTGGGCGGACGTTTGATCGGGAAGGAGCTGGCCAGAGAGATGATCAAGGTTTGGCTGGAGAGTGTCTTTCAGGGTGGCAACCATCAAAGAAGGCTGGATCAAATAGAGTCCCTGGACAAAGAAATGAGGGGGGGCAGAGAAAAGTAGCACCCCTAAGATCATTGTAGAGGAATTTCCTTATTGGACACAGATGAAAACAGATTTTCAGGATATTAGATACAAAAAAATAAATATCTGTGAATATCTGTGTCCCAATTAATTTATATTTAAGCGAAGCGGCACCTCAACGAGGTCTGGCATGAACCGCCCCACCTGGGAAGAATATTTTATGGACATTACCCGCTTGGTAGCTAAAAGGGCTACTTGTATCCGTCGGCAAGTGGGAGCTGTCCTGGTCATGGATAAACGAATTTTGGCCACGGGTTATAACGGGGCCCCTTCGGGCCTGGCCCATTGCCTGGAAGTGGGCTGCCGGAGAGAAAGGAATCAGATTCCTTCGGGAGAACGCCACGAACTCTGCCGGGGATTGCATGCCGAGCAAAACGCCATCATCCAGGCCGCTTTCCACGGGATTCGTATTCGGGGGGCGACCCTTTATTGCACCAACCTGCCTTGCGCGATCTGCACCAAAATGATCATTAATGCCGGAATCAAGGGGATCATCTACGAGAGCGGCTACGGGGATGAATTGTCCAGGGAGATGTTGACGGAGGCCCGCATTCCCATCCGTCAGCGGCTTAAGGATTAATTTAATTGTATAGGAAATTCCTTTTTGGACACGGATGTACACAGATTATCAGGATAAACTAAAAAGAAAATAATTATCTGCGGTTATCTGCGTAAATCTGCGTCCTATTAAATTTAAAAAATTTTACCAATTATTCCTCAGACTCCATCTATTATGGCCAACCCCCAATCTGCTCTCTATGGGCTTTCTTTTAAAAAAAATTTATGGTATGAAAAGATGTTAGCCGGGAGCTTAGAGAGCGACTCCTTCCTGTAACCACGTTTCTAAGCCAAGAGAGGTGGAGGTAGCAATGGAAACGAAAAAAGAAGGGAAAGAAGGAAAAGCCCGTTTCGGAATTGCCAATTTTGAACGGCGAAGGTATCCCAGGTTTTCAGTGGATTTGCCCATCGAATATTATCGAGTCAACTCAACCGAAAGCCATCCAGGTCGCACAGGCAATGTTAGCGAAAGTGGGTGGATGGTATACCTGGGGGAAAAGCCTGAAATGGGCCAATTTTTGAAGGTGAAACTCTTTTTCCCTTCCGCCCCTGATTTGCATACCATTGAAATGCTTGCTCAGGTGGCTTGGGTGGATTTGCATTTGGGTGAAAATGGAGATTATCGGACCGGAGTGAAATTTATCGACATCTCTCCGGAGGATGTAAATAAGTTGACAAGCTTTCTGGGTAATCTTTCTCGGATTTAAATTCATTCTTTTTTCCATGAACAATCCAACCCGTTCAAGGTAGCCTAAGTTGCGTTGTCCTTTCTGCCAGCATATAGATGATCGGGTCATTGATTCTCGCTTGAGCAAGGAAGGAGACATGATCCGTCGTCGCCGGGAATGCGCGAATTGCCAGCGCCGATTCACCACCTATGAACGAGTGGAAGAGACCCTACCTCTGGTCATCAAAAAGGATGGGCGGCGGGAGGCCTTCGATCGAGGGAAAATTCTCGCTGGGTTGCACAAAGCCTGCGAAAAGCGTCCGATAAGCGTCGAGGTTCTGGAAAAACTTGTGGACCGCGTCGAGCAACGGTTGGAAGAAGCAGGAGAGCGGGAAATACCCAGCCGGGAAATTGGGGAGCAGATCATGGGGGAACTCCAGAACCTTGATGAAGTGGCATACGTCCGTTTTGCCTCAGTTTATCGCTCGTTCAAGGATGTGAACGAGTTCATGAACGAGGTGAAGGAGTTGCTGGGAAAAGGGCAGAAGAGTAAAAAGGAATGAGGCCATAGGCAAAAGCCCGAAAGCTCTCACGACTGGCGAATTACGAATAGATCTTATGACAACAGATGAAAAGTATATGCGACTGGCCTTACAGCTGGCTAAGCGGGGAATGGGGAAGACAAGCCCCAATCCAATGGTCGGGGCTGTTGTCGTCAACCAGAAGAACATTGTAGGGCAAGCTTACCATCATCGGGCGGGAGAATCCCATGCCGAGGTTTTAGCCCTCGGACAGGCCGGTGAATTAGCTCGGGGAGCAACCCTCTACCTCAATTTAGAACCCTGCAACCACTTCGGGAAAACGCCTCCTTGTTCGCGGGCTATTTTAAAAGCTGGGATTAGACGGGTGGTGGCGGGAATGGAAGACCCCAATCCCCTGGTTGCGGGAAGGGGAATTAAGCAGTTGAGAAGAGCCGGGATTCGGGTTGATGTGGGGGTCCTGGAAAAGGAATGCCAGGAATTGAACGCTCCCTTCTGTAAATTTATTACTACCCAAAGACCTTTCGTGATCCTGAAAATAGCCGCCAGCCTTGACGGCAAAGTGGCCACCAGGTCCGGCGAATCGCGCTGGATCTCCAGCGAAGCTTCCCGGAATTATGTCCACCATCTACGCCAGACCGTGGACGCGGTGATGGTAGGGACCGGAACGGTCCTGCAAGATGATCCGCTGCTGACCGTCCGGATCCCGGGGGTAAAACGGCCCCGCCACCCCCTGCGGGTTATCGTCGATAGCCGTCTACGGATTCCTCTTACTTCCCAGTTGGTCCGTACAGCGAAAAAATATTCCACGCTGGTCGCCACCACCCGCGCTGCTTCTTCTTCCAAGATGAAGCGATTGACGAAAGCAAAACTGGAAGTGTTGGTCATCGCCAACGATGCTCGGGGACGGGTGAGCCTAAAAGCGCTGATGGGAGAACTTGCCCGCCGCAATATCGCCTCGGTCCTGCTGGAAGGCGGGCCCACCTTAAACGCCAGCGCCCTCCGGGAAAAATTGGTCGACCGGTTGCTGTTTTTCCTAGCTTCAAAGATTGTTGGCGGGCAAAAAGCGCCGAGTATGATTGGCGGGGAGGGGGTTCGGCAAATTAAAGATGCCGAGCCAGTCAGGATATTGAAGGTCCGGCGCCTTGGGCCAGACCTCCTGATCGAAGGAGCTATGGCGAAAGCCGAATAGGTTTTGCCAACAAAGTCAAGGATATGTTAGAATCAAAAAAATGCCCTTTTTAAACTTTAGGCACCTGTTTTATGTTCACCGGCCTGATTCAGGACATAGGAAAAATACAATCCATTGAGCGGAAAGGCGGGGGAGTTTCTCTGGCGATTACCACCCAACTCGACCTTAGCTCGGTGAAAATCGGAGATAGTATATCTGTGGGTGGGGTTTGTCTGACCGTGGTGAAGCTTTCCGGCCGGACCTTTACCGTCGCAGTATCTCCGGAGACATTAAAGCGTACGACCCTTGCGAACGCCAAGACCGGCCAGCCCGTTAACTTAGAGATGGCTTTGAGGATGTCCGATCCCTTGGGCGGACATCTTGTAGCCGGGCATGTGGATGGAACGGGGGAGATTGAAGAGATTTCACCTGAAGGAAACTCTTTACGCTATCGTTTTCGAGTTCCGTTGGAGATTGGCCGATACTTGATCGAGAAAGGCTCCGTCGCCGTGGACGGAATCAGCCTGACCGTGGCCGAATGCCATGATCAAGAGTTCAGCGTAAGCATCCTTCCCCACACGGCGGAGAGGACGACCCTGGGGAAAAAGAAAGCCGGAGAGAAGGTGAACCTGGAGAACGATTTAATCGCCAAATACGTGGAAAAATTTGTACGTCAGGCGGGTGCGCCGGCACAGCAAAGCACGCGGATCAATGCCGCCTTTTTAGCCGAGCACGGGTTTGGGAAATAATAAGTGGATTTAGCTTGGCGGCATTTCCAAGAATGCTATTGACTTTCGCATAAATAATGGAACGGGCATTGGCACTGCTTTAAACCCCCTCACCTTTATCCTCTCCCCCTGATTAGGGGGAGAGGGAAGGGTGAGGGGGGCGTAATAAATTAATCAATGTTCCATTACTTTTGCGAAGCTCAATAAGTCTCAAAAAAATTGAGAAATGCAAAGTGAAAAGTGGAAAATAAAAAATGTAAATGAGGTAGGTAAGGATTAAAAAATTATGCCAGTCAGCGCCATCGACGAAGCACTGTTGGATATTCGTAAGGGGAAAATGGTTATCCTGGTGGATGACGAGGACCGGGAGAACGAAGGGGACCTCTGCCTGGCCGCGGAAAAAGTGACGCCCCTGGCGGTCAACTTCATGGCCAAGCACGGGAGAGGACTCATCTGCCTTTCCCTGACCGAGGATAAGGTTAAGGAGTTGCAGCTTCCCTTGATGGTTTCGGACAATACCTCGGCTTTCAAGACTGCTTTCACCGTTTCCATCGAGGCCAAACGGGGGGTAACGACAGGAATTTCAGCAGCCGACCGGGCAACAACAATTTTGACGGCTATCGCTGAGGGCGCCAAACCGGAAGACCTGGTTCGTCCCGGACATGTCTTTCCCCTCCAGGCCAAACGGGGAGGTGTTCTCGTCAGGACTGGCCAGACCGAAGGTTCAGTGGACCTGGCGCGGTTGGCTGGTTTGAAACCAAGCGGCGTCATCTGTGAGATCATGAATGACGACGGGACCATGGCCCGGATGCCCGATCTGGAAATTTTTGCCAAGAAGAATAACTTAAAAATAGTAACCATCGCTGATCTCATTAAATACCGGCTGCAGAACGAATGCCTGGTCTATCGTGCGGCGGTCACCAAATTACCCACAGTTTACGGCGGGGAATTTAAAGCCATTGCCTATGAAAATGAAGTGGACATCCAGCAGCACCTGGCTTTAATCAAAGGGGAAATTCATCCCAGAGAATCGGTTCTGGTCCGGGTTCACTCGGAATGCTTGACGGGAGACGTCTTCGGTTCGCAGCGTTGTGATTGCGGCAAGCAGTTGCACACGGCCATGCGCATGGTGGCCCAGGAAGGAAAGGGCGTAATCGTTTACATGCACCAGGAGGGGCGGGGAATCGGGTTGATCAACAAGATGAAGGCCTACGCCCTCCAGGATCAAGGGCAGGACACTGTCGAGGCCAACGCGGCGTTAGGCTTTGAGCCTGACTTGCGGGATTACGGGCTGGGAGCCCAAATTTTAAGGGATCTGGGGGTGCGGAAGATCCGTCTGCTGACCAACAATCCCAAAAAGATCGTGGGCCTTCAAGGGTACGGCTTGGAGGTTGTGGCACGGGTGCCGATCGAAATCAAACCCAGCCGTAAGAACATTGCCTATCTTAAAACCAAGAAGAAAAAGATGGGGCATTTGCTGACGATCGACTGAATAGCGATCAGCCATCAGCATTCAGCGGTCAGCAAGAAAGAAAATGAATTAATATTTAGCTGAGAGCGGAAAGCTTTTTGTTGATCACGGATCACTTGCATATAAAAGGGAGGGTAAACCAATGCCCAAAGTGATGGAAGGAAAGCTGAACGCCAAAGGGATGAAGTTCGGGATCGTGGTCAGTCGGTTTAATGACTTTATCTGCGAACGTCTTCTGGCCGGAGCTCTGGATGCGCTCCTGCGCAATGGAGCAGAGGAGAAGGACATCGAAATCCTTAAAGTACCCGGAGCCTTCGAAATACCCCAGGTGACCCGGAAAATGGTCTTAGCGAAAAAATACGACGCGGTCATATGCCTGGGGGCGGTCATCCGCGGGGCAACACCGCATTTCGATTACATCGCCGCCGAGGTATCCAAAGGGATCGCCATGATCGGGATGGAAAGCGAAATCCCGGTGGCTTTTGGTGTCCTCACCACCGACAACCTGGAACAGGCCATCGAACGGGCGGGATCCAAAGCCGGGAACAAAGGATGGGACGCCGCTCTCTCAGCCATCGAGATGGCCAACCTTTACCGGGAGATGAAAGAGAAGAAATAATTTTCATCGCCACAGAGGTCACAGAGTTCACAGAGATGAGAATATAATGAAAGCCAAAGAAAACAAAAAGCAAACCCCAAATTGAATTGCTTTATGCTTTAGATTTGGTATTTTTCTCTGAGATCTCGGTGTGCTCTGTGGTTAAAAAGGTTTTTTATGGGTATCAGGCGGAGAGCGAGGGAAATCGCCCTCCAGGTTCTTTACCAATTGGATGCAAGCCAAGAAAAGGCCAAAGAAGTTTTAGACCTCTACTGGGAAAATTTTGAACCCTCGCAGAAAGCCCGGGAATTTTGCCAACGACTGGTGGAGGGCGTTGGCCAGAACCAGGGGCAGATTGACCGGCTCATCGAGGAGAATTCCGATAATTGGACTCTCAAACGCATGGCCATGGTGGACCGCAATATTTTACGCTTGGCCACTTTTGAACTTCTGCAATGTCCCGACATTCCTTTCAAAGCCACCCTGAACGAAGCGATTGAATTAGCCAAAAAATTTGGCGCAGACGACTCCGGCTCTTTTATCAACGGCATTCTGGATAAGATCCATTCGATCCTGATGGCCAATGGAAACGACCACCAGGCGAATCCGCCCCTGCTATGAAATGGGCCCTCCGTTCCGCGCAGCCTATGGCCTTTATGATGAAAATTCAGGAAAATACTTGCTAAAACGTGGTCCCTACGATGTTGACACCGCCCAAAGAAAGATTATCGCCGCCGGCCTTCCCCTCTATTTAGCCCACCGTCTCAGCCAGGGAATTTAACCCGAAAAGTGCGTGAATGGTATCCGCAACCTTTAGGTTGCGATATTTATGAGAACAACGGATTCACTCTTGAAAACCTTTGATCGCAGGCTAATCCCGCCGCGGGCGGGACTACGCCTACCGGGGTTTTTAGGAATTCCCGCATAATTTCGGTTTAAGTATCGCTGTCAAATATTTATCATCTTTTGCTCTATTTTTGCCATATTTATCATAAATTGGTGTCACTTTAGCCCTTTGAAAAAAGGCTACGTTTTGTCATTCCCCTGAAAACGGGAATCCAAGAACCCATTAGGAAAAATCCTGCCCGCCTGAGGCGGACTGCTTTCGCAGAAATGACGCCCTTAAAAATCACCCTGTTCGGGATGGTTTTCAAACAGCTAAAGTGTTATGATATTTTGGGCATAAAAATATACATTCCGAACTCCTCTTCCCTCAACTTCAACGGAGCATAGGGGTTGCCTGATGGCCAGAATTCACATTTCCAATGACCCATCTGGGCGTTTAATTATTTCCTTCCCCTACGACCCTCTCCTGGTTTCAAAGGTTAAGACCATCGATGGCCGCAGATGGCATCCTGTCGAAAAACATTGGAGCTTTCCTGACACAAATGGAACCTTAGAAAAGATTTTAAAGGCCTTTGAAGGCGAAGAAATTCATATAGACCCTGCTTTAAAAACCCCTACTTCCAAAGTAAAAGATACCCCCTCGCCCCTTGCGGGAGAGGGTCAGGGTGAGGGGTATCATTTCGAAGACCTGAGAAGAGAGCTCCTTTCAAGGAAATACAGTTTTAAGACCTTAAAAGGATATATGTTTTACAATCG
>JAHJQK010000008.1 GCA_018819135.1 Pseudomonadota bacterium
CGATCAAATTAAGGCGGTGCCGGATTCAAAGGAACGAGTCATCGTATCTACAGGACGGTATATTGGAGAAGGGTTTGATGATGCCAGACTGGATACCCTCTTTTTAGCCATGCCTATTTCTTGGCGCGGTACGCTCCAGCAGTACGTGGGGCGCCTCCACCGGCTTCACGATAACAAACGAGTGGTGCAGGTTTACGATTATGTCGACCTTCACGTCCCAGCACTAATGCGGATGTATAAGAAACGCCTTAAGGGCTATGAGGCCATTGGGTATTCGATGCAGGATGACCCTGAGAACCCAAGGCAGCAGGCTAACGAATACGAGTATTTCCAGGAAGTTTGAAAAGCAGTAAAGAGAAAAGAAAACCCTCCTTCCGGTCGCAGGGATCGTCGCTTGATTTACTTGCTCAAAGGGCCGGCTATTGATTTACACTGAAATCCGCCCGCCAGAGAATTAAACGTGTTTTCTCCCCCCTTATTTCAATTTTTGGATCCCGCCCCGTTGCTGTTTTAATCTCTTTGTAAATCATCTCTAAGCCTCTGCCAAGCATATCTACATAGTTCATGTTTTTTAGATTTTGAAAAAGGAAATAATTTCTTGGGACGGAGATTCCTCCCCTCTGCATGTTTTCTTCTGTTACGCCATTTGGAGGTGCGCCCGGGCTAATTACTTCAAGTCTGTCTGAGAATAGCAGTAACCTTACAGGGCCAGTAATAGCGTATTGCCGGTGACAAACTGCATTCACAAGAGCTTCACGTAACACTTTACGAGCGATGGCCGGTTTTTCCTCACGCTTAAGACCGACTATATCAGATTCAACAGGGAGTGCAGCTTCAAGAACAGTGGTAGCATTCTCCACGATCTCAATTAAAGTCCCCTTAAAAGTTTTTTGATCAAAAAGTCGAGACCCAACATCGCCACCTTGGTAATAAGCATATATAACTTCTGAATGAGGAACATGTTCCTGGGGATTTTTCCCAAAGAGGAGGAGCGCCCACAGTGTTGGAGCCTTTCCTGTTGCCGATTCTGTTAGAATCTTTGCGGTCGTAAGTTGTTGCTCGCGTTGGGCGGTCGAAAATGAATCTATGTCGATTGGATTCGGCCGGTTAGCAAGGAAATATTCGCGCAGTTTTGCGTGTTCCAAATCGTCAATGCTGGCTGTAGTAATCGGAATTAGATCAGGATGGACCAACCCCGATGCTTGAAATAAACGTCCTAATTCTTCCTTGGATTTTATAATGCGACACTCCTTAACAACCCTGATGTAAAAAGCAGGTTTTCCAGACTTATCAAGAACGTAGTAAGGCTTGTTTACGCCCATATCAATGGTTACAACCGCGACACGCTTTCCTTTCTCAACCTCGATTTCTTCATAGTAAGGGAGAACCCATTCTTTAACGCTATCTCTACAGATGTTTGCTACCCACCGATCTAAAGGTTCTCTTCCTTTCGGGTGGATACCGGTGATCGTTCCATCATCCTCAACTCCAATTAGAATTCTGCCCCCTTTGGCGTTAGCGAAACCGACAATCGCAATAGCCAATTCCGAGCTGGAAACATCACTGGATTTAAACTCGACACCGGAATTTTCCCCGTTTTGAATCAATTCTAACAACTCAAGTTTAATCATAATGCATTCCCCTAAAACCATACCTTAATTTATCTTTGTATCCTCTGCTGCTTTTCGCACTGGGTTAATCTATCTTAAAATATTCATTAGGTTTTTTTCGCCGAGGTCGTTGGGACCTTGCCCATTCTTCAACCTCTTCCTTGTTAAACCGCCATTGATTGCCGATCTTCGAGACAGGGATTTTCCCTTGCTGCGCCCACTTATAGATAAGGTCCTCGCTAATCTGAAGGTATTCAGCAATCTCTTTTACCTTCATCCACCTGTTTTCCAACGCTAGCCTCCCAGATTTCCAGAAATTCAGAAAGTTTCAGATGAAATCATAAAGAATCTAAATTAAGAAGTCAAATGTTTTTTACACAGGCCGGCCTCAATGTTGAATCACGAAACCTACCATTTCCCTCACTCCATTACGATTCTTCTTTGTTCTTTTTTCCCTCGGCCTCTTTTAGCTTCCTGAGGGCTGCTTTCTGAATAAGTTTCTTCTGGGCTTCAAGATTTAATTGGTGAAGCGGTTCATCAATTTCCACGACGCTGATCCTGGGAGTTGCGTTTTCCTACCTTGTCCTTTTTTAGGAAACTCACCTATCATTTCCTAACAGAGCATCTGAAGGTGGCGCAACCCTGCCTGTGAGGTAAATTTGCAGTCTCCCCATGGAATACTTCCGGATTTCCGCAGGATCATTCAACCCTAATAAGGTAAATGGACTGTTTATTTGCCCAAAAGAAAGAATGGTTCTATAATGGATGCAAACTGGATCCATGGAAGAGATGAGAATGGCGGTTAACCTTTCGATAAAAAATGTACCTGACCATATTGCCGAGAAGTTGCGGCAACGTGCAGCCAAGCATCACCGGTCGCTCCAGGGGGAACTTGTAGTCATTTTGGAAGAAAGCGTTGCCAGGGAACAAGTCTTGAAGCCGGCTCGGCTTCTCGCAGAAGTGCGGGCTGGCGGAATAAAAACGTCTGAAGAGGCGGCACGTTTTATCAGGAAAGAACGCGATGCCAGTTTGCTAAAAACGAAGTGCTCTATAAATTGATTCCGTTTTGGCCGATGGCTCAATGCCGAGGGCTGAAGAAAGGGCTTTCTTGCATCGATTGTAAACCGATAAGGCTTCGGAACGGCGGCCGAGCTACCTCCTTCTTTTTTCAAAAAACGGGGGTAACGGGCTTCAGGACTACTTTTTCTTTTCGGGCCATCTGGATCAATTCAACTAAATTATCCACCGGCGCCTGGTGCAGGCGCCGGCCTTTTTCCGCGGTGGAAAGGGTTGGATCACCGGTGACGCCGCTGGGCTGGGTGGCTTTGCGGAAACTTTCCAGGGTGGAAGGAGTGAAGGTGCGGTCGGCTTCCATGTATGGATCCATGACATGAAATTTTTTCTTCATGGGCAAGTTCTTCACTGCTTTCTTGATATCCACTAATTCCGGGAATATATGCATCATGTGGGAAGTCTCCAGCTCTTCAGCATGGCCGATTCCTCCGGGGGGAGACTCGCGAATTTTTCTGGCGGTAGTTTCGGCAAGGAAAAAGGGGTCGGCAATGGTAACATAAGCCCCGGTTTCGTTGCGAATGCGCGAGCTGGCGATCTCTAAGGGAGGAAGATTGGCTTTGCGATGGCCGTTAATGACGATCAGCCGTTTGAACCCATGAAAGATTAGGCTGCGCAAGACTTCATAGAGCAACCGGCTCAAGGTTTCGGGCATAAGGGAAATCGTCCCTGGATAAGCCATGTGGTGGGGGGACCAGCCATACCAGCAGGGAGGAGCTACGATGGTCTTGGCAGCGCGGGCTGCATCCTCCGCCAACCGGATGGCCACCAGGGCGTCGTTCCCGAGCGGTAGATGAAGGCCGTGTTGTTCGGTGGAACCGAAAGGAACGATAATGACGCTGTCTTTCTTTAAATAGGCCTTGACTTCCGCCCAGGTCCATTCGTAGAGGTACAGCTTTTCCATGATTTTCTTCTCCATTCCATTCTTTAGCTTCGCTCGACGAATTCCACGATGTTCCCATCCGGATCTTTAACCATGGCAATGCGCACTCCGGGGCGAAATTCCTTTTCCTGTAAAGCAAATTCAATCCCTTTCCCTTTGAGTTCCGCGCAGAGTTCCGAAATATTTTTAACGACGAAAGTTACGTAGCGGAATCCTAATTGAGATTCCAGCCCGATGAGGCCTTTCGGGGGCACACTCTTGGGCTCGATCAATTTAAAATCGCTGGTGCCGAAGCGCAGGCGGTGCATGGTTCCAAACCATACGGGGGTGATCCCCACAAATTCCAGCCCTAATATATTCTGATAGAAATTAAGGCTGGCCTTGATATCACTTACAACAATTCCCAAATCCAAAGAATCCTTAGCCGGCTTCATCATTTGTTTAGACTCCTTTCTGTCTCTCCTCCTTCCAAAAAAGAAGTCGGATTTTTTAATCTAATTTACAGGAATGAATTGGGGGGAGTCAATAAGAATTGCAGCTAGCCTCCCTTCACTTTTTAATAAATTGATGAATGCCAGTGAAAGAGGAAGTCCGGATGGGAGGGGGAAAAGAGATGCCCACGAATTTTATGGGGTTAATATTCAGGCTGGCCTCGGCGTCGATGACATGCCCATATCGCCCCAAGGGAAGGCCAGAAACTCTGGCAGTCAAATTTACCCATCTAACCGGGTAGATGCGACCGATAAGGCCAACCATGGGAATGGGGACGGCTGCATCTTCTTTCTCGTCAAGGGCCAATGTTGGGGCCTTCAACTCCATCCTTACATCGGCCAACAGGATATCGAACGTCCCTCCCAGGAACCCCAATCTCCCAGCCAGAAAATCATATTCATACCCCGCTTTGTAAAGATTGAGGTCCAGTTTAGATTGAACTCTCGTCCCTTTTAACTTTGTTCCACCTTTTAGAGAATCCCCTTTTAGAGAATCCCCTTTTAGAGAATCCCCTTTTAGAGAATCCCCTCTCGAAAAAGGGGGAGACCAGATGGAAAAGAATTATGGCTAAGAAGATGCCCACCACATCGAGGAAGATGTCCGTGGCCGAAGCCTCCCGGCTGGGGATGAAGGTTTGATAAACCTCATCGCAGCTGGCCACAGCGATGGCCACAAGAGCAGCAAAAATATACCGCAATTTTGAGTGGTTTGTCGGCCTGGCCCGGAAAGCTAAGACCAGAAGGATGGTCAAAATACCATACAAAGGAATATGCGGCAGGCTCATGGGATTGAAGACGCTGATCTGGCTTACCAGGGCCGAATCAGCCAAGGAAAATATTCCCAAGATGTAGGCGGCAGATAATACGGCAAAAAAATAATTCATCGTCTTCGCTTTTGCCTTCCTCTCTATAGTTTCAGGTTGAGATCTACCGTAGAGACATAAAAATGTTTTCACGGTTTTTCCTGTTTGTCAAATCCAAAAAGATTTTTGATAAAAGCAAATATTATTTCCAGGGAACCCTCGAACCCACAGTTTCCTGCATTCTCTTCAAGATTTCATGCCTTTCTACCAGCCCTAAATAAGCCCTTACGGCCCGGTGTAAAGAGGGATAAGCCGCTACCCGCCGCCTGCGGATGCTCTCGGCATATCCCGGCACAAGATGCACCATATCGGAGGCAAAGAGAATGGGTTTGGCATACCTCCGGCCAAGTTCCTGGACCTCGGCAAAGATCTTTTGTTCTTCTTCTATCCAATCGTGGCCAACAGCTTCCATTTTATCCTCTGGAGTAAGTGCCGAGACTTGCAAAAATCCTCCGCGTGTGGCTCGCCATCCCAGACCCAGCATCAGCACGCCGTCGAATTGCCTGGAGCTTAAGAAGACTTCCAGAGATTGAATCAGGTCTCCTTTGCGGTAACCGGCAACCATGTCGATGGGGTTAATCCGGTTCCACCATGGAGGTAGAACTTTATCTAATGTCTTCACCATTCCTGGGGACAACTGCGGAAGTGTCAATCCCGCCTTGGCACAATAATCTGCTGCCAGCACCCCCCAGCCGCCTCCCAAAGTCAAGATGCCCACCCGCCTTCCCTTGGGAAGGGGCTGGGTAAGCAAGGCGGCAGCGATGTCAACCATTTCCTCGAGGGTTTCAGGCCGGATGATGCCCATCTGTTGGCACAACCCCTCAAATAGATCGTCCGAACCAGTTAGGGCCCCGGTGTGAGAAAAAGCCGCTTTGACCCCAGCTTCTGTTTGTCCGGCTTTCATCATCAACAAGGGCTTCTGAGATGATACCTTCTTTACTGCCCGGATAAACCTCTCCCCATCTTTTATCCCCTCAAGATAAGACAATATGACCTCGGTCTGTGGATCTTCGGCCAGATATTCGAGAAAATCTATCGTCTGGAGGTCGGCCTCATTGCCACTGCTGATGATCCGGCTGAACCCCAAGTACATCGAGTTGGCCAGCTCGATGATCGAAGTGGCCAGGTTCCCGCTCTGGGAGACCACTCCCAAGGGACCCGGTTCAGGGAATTGAGGCGGCATATGCGCATATAGGCGAGAAGGATTGGTGCTGACGATCCCCTGGCAGTTGGGACCAACCAGACGTATCCCCAGGCTTCTGGCCAGTCGCACCATTTCCCCTTCTAACTTTTTTCCCTCCCGGCTGATTTCACCGAACCCGGCGGTGATAACGACCCCGATTAGGGCCCCATTTCTTCCACACTCACTCAACACCCTAAGAATGTCGGATGGCGGAACAACCAAAACGACCAAGTCAACTGCCTGCGGAATCTGTGCTACTGTGGGATATGCCTGGAAGCCTAAGATCTCTTTTTCCCGGGGATTCACCGGATAAATCCGGCCGGCATAGCCTCCTTTGACCACATTCAGCAGGAGATGAAAGCCCCATTTTTTCGGGTCCCGGGAAGCGCCCACTATGGCCACGGAGCGGGGGTGAAAAAGGGGCTTCAAAGTAGAATAGATTTCTCTTCCCAAAACTGAACCTCCCATTTTCCTTGCCGGATCGCCTTGCGGCATTCTTTATATAAAATGAGCCCGGCATTATAGCGGCCCATGAATATTTGTCAAATCCAGAAGCCAAGTTAAGGTTTAAAAAAGTTTCTCGCAGCCTCTGTTGGGTCTGCTTTGAGAAAGGCCGTCTTTTTACCACGAGTTTCGGCTTCCTTCATGTTATGAACGGTCTTTTTTTTCTTACTTGGGGCGGATAGGCAAAAAGGGCTAGGATAGCCGATATCAAAAAGGCCAGCGCCGCGATTAAAAAAGCAAAGCGGTAGCTTCCGCTCCAATCAAAAATATAACCACCCAGGACCGGCCCAATGATCCCGCCGGTAAGGGAAGCTGCATGGATGATGCCGATGATTTCCCCTAACGCCCTGGTTCCGAAGAAAGCGCCGATTAAGCCAGGGATGGTGGTTATCTTTCCCCCATAAAAGAAGCCATAGATAAGGGCAAAAATTAAAAGCATCCAAGAAGTTCTGACACTGATTAACCAGAAAAGCATGATTGAGCAAATGAAGCAACAGAGAAAAAGCCCCCATTTCCAACCAATTTTCTCCGACAGGACTCCCATACCAATCCTCCCGGAGATACTGATTCCCCCGATTAGCCCCAAGGCACCGGCGGCCAGAGCCCCGGATATACCAAGATCCGTGAGGTAGGGAACGATGTGGATCATTACCATGTGGATGGGCAGGTTGGTGAAGAAATAGATAAGAATGATCAACAAAAAGATTTTGGTCTTTATAGCTTCTTTAACTGGCCAATCATGAAACCCAATATCATTTTTCTTCCCCACTCTATCTTTTTCCTGCCAGCCATAAGGTTTCATTCCCTTTTTTTCAGGCTGATCCACCATGGCCACGGCAGTCAACGTGAGTAGAGCCCAATAGCAAATTCCGATCAATATGTAGGTATATCGCCACCCCCAGGCGGTAATCAGATATTGGGCCAAGGGAGCCAGCAATAAAGTTCCTGCCCCCACCCCAGCGGTGACCAGCCCCAGGGCGAGCCCTCTCTTTTTGACGAACCATTTCTGAACCGTGGCATTGGGTAAAGAGACGGTCACCCCAGACCCCAAAGAAGCGATTATATAAAAGAAGTAAAGATGCCAGATGCTGGTGATCAGGCTGCAAAGGGAAAGACCGATGCCAATGAATAAGGCCCCCAAGGAAAGAGCTCGCCGAGGTCCAATGCTATCCGTCAGCCGGCCAAAGTAATAGGTGGAAAGCGCGTAGATCACCAAGTGAATGGAATGGACAGATCCGGTAAGGGCTCTCCCCCAACCGAATTCGGCCTGGAGGGATTTGAAGAAGACCCCAAAGGAGTAGAATAGACCATAACTCGTGGCTGCTATGAAACAAGTAGCCACGATGACCCAACCGTAGAAAAAAGTTGTTTTCTCCGCAGGATCCATAGTTATTTTACTTCGGTTTCCCTTGAACCGCCTTTATTCCTTCTCCAACCCCTTTTTTATGACTTCGGCAATTCCTTGATCTCCATCAATCTTTACATAATCCCCCGTGGCGATGGCTTCCAGCGGGTTTTGATCGAGCCGGTCCACCAAAGGGATGTTCCCCATGGCCGCACCCACGGCAATGATGGGCTCGGCTTCTACATTGATCATGGCCGCCGGGGCGGTCTTGCGCTTGGCCATGGCATAAATGATATAGGGGCCGGCGGTAGATCCTTTGCCATGGGGGAAGATAAAAACTTTCCCGGTAAGGGATTGCCCTTCCAATTCATGTCCTTTTTCCACCACGATTCCTTTGTCTGGATTCACCCCGCCGAGAAAACTCACTGGCTGGCGGGTGACCACGGCTTCTCCCTCGGCCTTGCCACCAATGACCTTACGTCCTTTCAGGATGATTTTCACTTGGACCTCCTCCATTGCCCTTTGAGGGCCGCTTGGACACAGTCTCTCGTTTCCCCAAAAATGACGTCCACATTGCATGCCCCCGGGATGAAATAAGCCCCCCGGGCGCTGTTGGTAGCCACTGTTTTTACCCCCTCCACCAGGTGGAAAGGAGCTCCCGGGGCTACGCACAGGTCTGTGGTTACCAACCCCCCTGCCTTTTCGATGATTTCCACCAGGCCCATGCGCTGGGCAATATCCTTCAGATGGCCTGAAGTGGCCACCCAAAGACGGGTGTTTCCATGGATCTTTTTGCCCTCCAGGAGGGAGGCGATCTCCCGCACCTGCGGAAGGCTACAGTGCGGGCAGCCAAAACAGACTAAATCGACTTCTTCTTTCCGGGTCGTGGTCAGTTTTTCGAAAGAGGTCTGCATCTCTTTTAACCCTACCGCACTTGAAAATTCAGGTTTTTTACCGCCCAAGGCCACTTCTGCGGTCGGTGCTTCGGGGGTGATACCTGCCAGGTGGCAGAGGGAAATGGCTCCGGCCGTGGGCATGGGGGAAATAAGAAAACGGATCTGGTCTTGACTGAAGGTTGGAGGAAGCCCTACGACTACGGGCGTCTTATCTACCAGAGTCCTCCCCATATAAGATCCGATTGCAGAATACTGGGAGAGCGTCATTGAAGAATGGTCCAAGCCTGAAAGGTCCACCAAAACTTGACCATAGCGGTTCTCTTTCAGGTGGAGGCCGTATTCAGGGGTTACGCCGGTAATGGCGGCGGCAATGACCGACGGCGATCCCTCCCGATTCCCTCTCGCCCCGAAAGCCGAGTTGATAAAAGTCGCCCCGGCTGAACCTCCCCAAGCAAAATGGGTTCCCGGCAGGGGCAAATTACCCAACTGGTAGGGTAGGCAGCTCCCTAAGGGGATGGCTCCCATCTTCAGGTAGGGTTCGTCGGTCCTTCGCTGGTTTAAGACCAGTTTCTCCGGCAGGCCCATTTCCTGCCATTGTTGGAAATCCACGGAGCAGGGATTGGTGGAGGTGAATACCTGGAAGCGGGCCCCTCCATTGAGGAGGTCGTTCATCCACTCGATATTCTCTTCCCCCGATATCAGATAGCTCCGTCCACCCACATGGCAGGAAGAAACCGGAATCATCCTTGGGGCGCCGTAAATCTCTCCCAGGGTAACCAAAAGGCGCATGGCGCTTTGGGGACCCATGCCCCAAACACCATCCAGCATCTTTTTTTCTTTGTCGCTAAGATTCATTTCTTTCCTCCTCATGGAAAATAAAATAGCTTACAGGGGGCTTTTTACAGAAGGAAGGCATTCTCAGCTAAAAATTACATTAAATTTTGGGCCGCCTAGCGACGGTTTTTTATTACTCTATGGCCAAGCAGAATTTTAGCGCATCCCCTTTTTCGAAAGCCTGCAAGATCTTTCCATGACCCTCGGCATTTTTTCCCTATTGTCTAATATATGTCAAGGGAAAAGGAAATTATAAGAACCCATTCTGAAGGGGTTCCATGAAAAAGCAGATTAACCGGATTTTTGCCCTTCCTGGGCAAGGCGGTCCCAGGCTGGCCCGATACCCCTGGATTTCAGAGCCATCTTCTGGACCTTCTCGGAAGGGGTTTTGGGCAGGCGAGGAACAAATTCAAGGTAACGGGGGATCATGAATCTGGGTAACCGGTCCTGGCAAAGTTTGATCAGAGTTTCTGGCTCCACCGATTGCCCTTCCTGGAGAACAAGGTAAACCTTAATTTCTTCTCCCAGGATTGGGTCGGGAACCCCCACGGCCGCTACTTCGGCTACGGCCGGATGATCAATCAAAACTTTTTCGATTTCATAGGGGGTGATGTTTTCGCCGCCCCGGCGAATGCTTTCTTTTTTCCGGCCGCAAAAATAGAAATACCCCGCGGAATCAACTTTCCCCAGATCCCCGGTGTGGAACCACAGGTTTTGATACTCCCTCAGGGTTTCTTCGGGCATCTTGTAATATCCGCTGAACATGATAAAGGGCTTTCGCGGGCGAACCACAATCTCACCGACCCGGCCCACAGATAACTCGTTATCCTGTTCATCGAATATTTTCAATTCGAAGCTCTCCCGCACCTTCCCGACCGTCCCCGCCCTGATCTCTCCGGGCCGGTTGATGGTGTTCCAGGTGCCGGTCTCCGACATTCCATATAATTCACAGACCTGAAGTCCAAAGCGGCGGGAAACGGCTTCGTGCACTTCCTTGGGGGCACCGCCTCCGAAACATTTCCGGGCGGGAGATCTTTTCTCTTCCTCTCTTTCCGGCTGATTCAACAAGATGGGCAAAACGGCTCCAACATAGCTGAAAGCCGTCGCTCGGTAGGTTCGGATATCCTGCCAGAAGCGGGATGCACTGAACCTTTCCGCCAGGGCAATGGAGCCTTCCGCAGCCAGGGCAGTAAGCGCGCAATAAACTTGAGGATTGGCGTGATAAAGGGGGAGGCAGGAATAAATAATATCCTGAGAGTTGAGCCCCACATAATCTCGCAGTTCTTCAGCCGCGGCGATATAAGCCCGGTGGGGATTGACCACGGCTTTGGGCCAGCCGGTGGTACCAGAGGTGTAGGTGATGATCAGCGGGTCCGATCCCCGGGAGGATTCCCCTGCTGGTGCGTCGGTAGAGGCTTGGGGTAATAAAGAGGATAAAGCGTGGGCTCCATCGATTTCTAAAGGTCCGCCCCCGGGATCAAAGATGATCTTGGTGCGGTCCGGGTGCTCTCCTGATTTCCTGAATTCCCTTTGATATTCACCGCCCAGGAGACAGCATTTAACGTCGGCCTGTTTCAGGACATATTCCAGCCCCTCCGCTTTCCACTGCGTATTCAAAGCCACCAAAACCGCCCCCAGCTTGGCCAGCCCGAACCAACAGGCGATCCACTCGGGACAGTTGGGAAGCATGACGGCCACATGATCTCCTTTGCCAACACCCAGTCTTGAGAAGACGTGGGCGAACTGATTGCTAAAGAGGTCCATCTGGCCATAGGTTAATATGCCCTCGCGAAAATAGAGATAAGGTTTAGCCGCGATGCGCTCGACTTTTTCAGCCAGCAGGTTTTTCAGGTTGTCCATCTCTCTTGACTCTTATCCCAGAATCTGCCGGGCAATGTTATTCTTCATCACCTCCAGCGTGCCCCCGGCAATGCAAAGCGATTTAGCATCGCGCAGGTAACGCTCAAAGGGCTTATCCCGATAACAGCCGTGGCTACCGGTCAGTTGGATGGCCTGGGAGACGGCCTCCATGGCTATTTCCCCAGCCAGTAACTTGGCCATGGAAGTTTCCCGAGCCGGATCTTTTTCCCGGTCTTCCATCCAGGCGGCCCGATCCCGAAGAAGGCCGGCCGCCTCTATCCTGGTGGAAAGCTCAGCCACGATCCAGCGGATTCCCTGAAAATCAGCCACCACTCTATTTCCCACCTTCCGCTGTCGAATAAATGAAATGGCTCGCTCCAGAGCCTCGGCGGCAATCCCCAAGAGGCAGCTGGCATTGCCAATGCGGCTGTGATTGAAGGCCGAGAAGAAAACCTGCGCGCCTTGTCCTTCCTGGCCTATCCGGCGGCTTTCCGGAACGCGGCAATCGGTCAGGCGGAAAGAATAAATAGGGGAGGCTCGCAGACCCATGGGATCCATTTTCTCCAGGATGGTGAAGCCGGGGGTTGCCGTATGAACCAGAAACACGGTTAATCCCTGAGGAGCCATGGCAAAGAAATTGATGATCTGAGCTTCCGCCACGTCATTGATGTGAACTTTTTCTCCGTTTAGGATATAGCCATCCTTCTCCCTGCTGGCGGTGGCAGCCATACCGTTGAAAGATGAACCGACCCCGCTTTCGGAGATGGCGGTGGCAGCCAGGAATTCTCCGGCCGCCAGCGGAGGTAAAAATTCCCGCCGCTGCTCTGCGGTTCCATAATGGAAGAGCATCTTTTCCGTCTGGTAATGGCCGTTGTGGATGTAGGCGGCGCTGGCCCGGGCGATTTCCTCGCACAGAATGCTATACTCCATCGCCCCCCCATTCCCTCCACCATATTCGGAAGGCACGGTAATACCAAGGAATCCTTCCTTGCTCATCTTGCGAAAAGTTGCTACCGGGAATAGGTTCTTCTCATCAAATTCCTTGGCCTCGGGTTCGATCACTCTCTCCGTAAAACCCCTGACTCTGGCCTGGAAAACTTTTTGGGATTCACTCCATTCAAAATCCACTGGATCCTCCAATCTAAATTCTTGTCGCCCTGTTTTATCCTTGCCCCAACCCTCTCTGCCGGCGGGGGAGGAAAGTTCAATTTCCTGGTGCGGAGCGATCAAACCAGCGCCACTCCATGAGTTTGCCGGAATCTTACTAAAATGGACCCGGCTTGTCAATATTTACCCCTTCCTTGCCACCCTTCACTTTTCAATAGGTTGATGAATTTACTTTGATTAACGAAGCCCGGACGGGCAGTCTCTTCCCAAGCCCTGGAGATTTCTAAATCAACTCAAGCGTTGGGGGAAAAATTTGTATTGCTTTTCTTCCCAAACTTTCTTAGGATACACACGCCTGGACCTCTTGCGGCTCGTACCCATCCCCATCGGGAAATAGCAAGTAGCCGGAGGTGTCAGGACCGAGGTGCTGACCGAGTCGCTGGCCCGCCGGGTCTGAAACGCCCTGGTTATTTAATGGCCCGATCCAAACGGAAGGGGGGTGATCGAAGGAAGAGGTTTTTTCCGCTGAGAGTACGATTCAAAATAGAAAGGAGAAGCGGCATGAATAGGAAAAAGATCGTCATTTTCGGTTTATCGATCGTGATCATTTTATCATTGGCAGCCCAGCCTGCCCTGGCTGCAGCCAAACATCAATGGAAGTTCACCAACATCATCCCTGCAGGTCAGATTTATACAGAATACTTTAACTTATTGGCCAAGAAAGTTGGAGAAGCCAGTGAAGGGACGGTGGAGGTTACCAACTACCCGGCGGGTGAACTTCCCTACAAAGGGACAGATCTCCTGAAAACCTGCAGCAAAGGTCTAATCCAGATGGCGGAGGTGGTCGCAGGTTTTGTATTTGGAGAAGCGCCGCTGCTGGCATTACCGGACTTTCCCTACGTGGCCTTGAACGAAAAAGAGATGAATATCTTTCTTCGGACCGCCAAACCCTATATCTACGAAGAGCTGAAAAAGAGGGGAGTCGAGCCTCTGGGCATCGTGAGCTACGGCCCGAGACAAATCGTCTCGCGCAAGCCCACAAACAATCTGGGGGATTTGAACGGCCAGAAGATACGGACCGCCGGTAGCTTACAGGATGCCTACATCAAGCTGTGGGGCGGCGTTCCCACGTTCGTCGTCTGGGCGGAAGTCTACCCGGCGGCCCAAAGAGGGATCGTGGACGGGATTATGACCGCGACCCTAGCCATTCAACAATCCAAGGTCTACGAGGTCTGCCCCTATTTCTTCAAGATCGACGGCCCCCTGATGCACCAGTATATCTGCGTCAACCAGAACTCCTGGAAGGCTTTGTCCAAGAAGCATCAGGAGAACATCCGTAAAGCCGTCGACGAGTGGGCAAAGTTCTGGGATCAAAAGGTGATGCATGAGCTGGATGATACGGCTCTCAAAGAAATGAAGGAAAAAGGCCAGATTAAAGCGGTGGCTGAGCTGTCCCTGGAGGAACGAATTAAAACGAGAAAGGATTTGCTCCCCCAGCTAAAGGAATACGTCCAAAAGCATATGCAGCCGAAAGGCCCGGAAGCCTTCGCCAAAGCCCTGAAAGCTTTGAAGTTGGAATAAAGAGGAAAGTTCGACCTGTAAGCCGGAAGCTCTTGCCGGGGCTCGGAGTGCTACCCACCACTCCGGCCCCCGCCCGGAAGGGGGAAGTTCAGGATGTCCTCGACTCTCTCGGGTTATATCTCTGCTCTGAATCGACTGGGGAAAAACCTGGCCGGCGGGGGGCTCCTGTTCATGACCGGCCTGATCACGGTGGATGTCATCTTGCGCCGGATTTTCAACGCCCCCCTCATCTTTGCCGACGAAGTCTCCGGCTATCTTCTGGTTTTGGTAACAATGCTGGGCATCAGCTACACGCTCCAGGAAGACGCTCATATCCAGGTTCGGATGGTTATCGACCATATTGCCCAAAAAAAACGGGTCATATTACATTTGGTGATAAGCGCAGCTTCCGTGGTCTATGCTTTGATCCTTCTTTTCTTTAGCGGGCAACTTACCTGGGAGAGTTACCATCTGGGTGCTTTCTCCCCGACTCCTTCCCAGTTACCCCTCTTTCCTTTCCAGCTGGTCATGCCCCTCGGGTGCCTTTTCTTTCTCTTCCAGCTGATTATCGGGATGATCCAGTCCATATCATGGCTGTGTTCATCCTCGCCGCTCCCCTCCCCAGAAAAGGAATGAAACCCTATGGATTGGCAGATATCTGGTTTGATCTTCATGGCCCTTCTTTTCGGCTTACTCCTGGCAGGAATCTGGATCGCCGTGGGTCTCGGCCTGGTGGGTATTATAGGCCTTTTGATCGTAGATCCCTCCTCCATAAGAGGAGTGGGAGTCATAACCTGGAACACCCTGGAAAATTTCGTTTTAACGGCCGTGCCCCTTTTCATTTTCATGGGGTCCATCATCCTCCATAGCGGCATTAGCTCCCGGTTTTACAAAGGCTTGAGCACCTGGCTGGATTATGTGCCGGGCGGTTTAGCTCATTCCAACATTTTGGCCTGTACCATCTTTGCAGCCATTTCGGGCTCGAGCGTAGCCACGGCCGCCGCCATCGGGGCCATCGCCATTCCGGAGATGGAGGCCAGGGGATATAACCGTGCTCTTACTTACGGTTCGCTGGCCGCGGGGGGGACGCTGGGGATCCTCATTCCCCCCAGCATCGCCTTCATTCTCTACGGAGCCACTATCGGAGAGTCCGTGGCTCGCCTGTTCATTGCCGGCGTGATTCCGGGGCTAATCCTCTCGGCCCTCTTTATCCTCTACGTGGGGATGCGAACCCTTTTCAGGCCTCAACTCGTTCCCCGGGTCGAGATCCGGGCCACCTGGAAGGAACGGTTTCGCGGCTTGTCGGCTATCTTGCCGATTTTTGCCCTCATGTTTGTGGTTCTCGGGAGTATATACCTGGGGGTGGCGACCCCCACGGAGGCGGCTGCTCTGGGGGTGACTGGCGCTCTCCTCATCGCTTTCCTGTACAAGCGGCTCACTCGAGAGCTCCTTAAAAACAGCCTGAATGATGCCATCAAGACCAACAGCATGATCCTCTTCATCGTGGTGGGAGCCCAGATCATGTCTTACGCCCTGGTCACTGCGGGAATCCCCCGGGCCATGGTTGCCCTGATTACCGGGTTAAAGGTCGAGCCCGTGGTGATCTTCTCCTTCCTGTGCGTAATGTACCTGATCCTGGGGTGCTTTATGGATGCCATCTCCCTGATGCTGCTCACGCTGCCCGTGGTCTATCCCGTCATGATGGCCTTAGGATATGATCCTGTCTGGTTTGGAGTCGTCCTGGTCATTCTCCTGGAAATTGGCCTGATCACCCCGCCGGTGGGAATGAATCTCTTCGTGATTCAGGGAATGGCCAAGCAGCCTCTGGGTATTGTGGCCCGGGGGGCCTTCCCCTTTGTCATCCTGATGTTGATCATGGTGGTCCTCCTGACTCTTTTCCCCAATCTGGCCCTGTGGCTGCCGGCCAAGATGATGTAAGGGACTCCATGCCCGAGTTCCCCTTTCTCTTCCAGCCCGGCCAAATCGACCGGATGAGGCTGAAGAAAAAAATTCCCGAAAAATCCTTCGCTACCAATTTGCGCGCCAGTGTCATGGATCAACTTGACAGACTCACAACCAGGCCTGGGCGATTGACTCCTGCTTGGCACCTGCCGCCTTCTCGGGCAAAATCCAACCTGCAGTCCAGGGCTTGCAGGTAGATCTTACGTTCCCTCGATGAGGATTAGACGCGACTTTGCTGCTCGAAGGCGTATCTTCAGAATGGGTCGATATTTCGGTGACTCGTACCAGGCCTTGAGTTGGGCGACGCTCGGAAATTCAATGATCACGAAGCTTTTAGGTATCCCATCGCCTTCCAGCACTTCTATCATCGCGCCAGCCCGAACTAGGGTTTGTCCCCCCTAAGCGGCAATCATGGCAGGGGCTCACTTTTTGTATTCCTCATAAGCTTCGGGATCAATGATTTCGATATTTCCAACCAGATACGCTGCCATGGCCATTCCTCCTTTTCGCAACGATGCGGTCCAATGATTAAGATTTTATGCGGAGTGAAGCGGAGCGAAATTCCGGATACAATCGGGTATGGATAGCCTTTCTTAGCCTACGTCTTGATCTCCTTGAATTCTTTGATGGAACGAACCGCCCGACCATTTCTGAGGACGATGGCTTTCGTTATTGATTTCGTAGCCCCAAAGGTAGGAATAAAAGCAGAATGTTTCCCAGCTCCTCCGGCAACCACCACTTGAATGTCCTTCCATTGATCGACGATGGGCAGCTTGGCCCTTTTATCGAAAATGTCCTGCAAGTGAGGCCTCATTTTGCCGATCCACTCCCAACTCGATAGGGGAATATGATCCAAAGGAACACGGGCTTCTTTAAAAAGGAATTTCTTGACATCTTCCTTGGAAAACCCATCGCCCGCGATGGTGGCGGCATGTTCCGGGCCTAACAAGAGGAGAACTTCCCCTCCCGCAATTGCGTTGTTGCACCCCGGCACAGCCATGGTATGAGCCACGGTTTGTAAAATATCCCGGGCTGAAGTGCTTCGGTGATCATTGATGTTGTGGGGGGCCTCCGCGCCGAAAACGGTCACAGTGCTGTCCCTTTTGGAAAAACCCCTTTCCACTTGCAAGGGCATCCAGGGATTTTCAGCTTCATTTTCCGCCAAGCAATAAGAATATTTTCCGGGCTGCCCCAAGGTCGCCCGGTCTAGGACCCCGGGCACTCCACCTCCGATATTCAACAAGATCAGGCGGATGGCCCGGCCGATGGTAGCATTGCTCCTCCAACCTTGCCCCAGGGCATTGTACCGGCCGTTGATATTCAATTCCTTGGCCAGAGGCCCATTGACCAGAATCAGAGGAGAGCAAGGGTGGGTGGTAGCCTGAACGGCATAAAGGTTGAAAGTCTCATCCGCCATGGCTGAGACCGCAGCTACGACCACGGGGAGATACTGCGGAAGGCACCCGGCCATGACTGCGTTGACGGCAATTTTTTCCAGGGTCGCCTCTCCCCACCGCGGAGGAAGAATGGCTAAGACTTCTTTAGGATCCCGGTCCGTGTAAGCCAGCATTTTACCTACCCTTTCTTCCTTCGGTGGGATGAAGGGTAGACCATCTATCCACCCCCTTGCCTGAAAGAGCTGGAAAATGGACTCGGGATTATCGATAACCCTCACTCGTTCATCGCCTTCATCGCCTTCCGCGGTTGAGGGCTCGATGGTCGGGGAAGCAAAAAGGCTTTTCGCTCTGAAGGCTTGCTTTTGCGGCTTGTTAACTTTCTTTTCATCCAAAATCTTTCCCCCACCTTCCAGTAAGGCCTGAATCACCTCTTTTATGGCTTGATCCGCTTTTTTCTCAACTTGCCCCGGCGGCAGCCCCCCCACCGGGTGAGGAACAGTTACGATCGCAAGGGTGGGCATACCCAAAGCCTTCGCTTCTGCTATGCCCAAAGGTAAAAATTCATCAGTACATATGGTTACAGTTGGAACCCCGCGCTTTTCCAATTCAATCGCATCGTGGATACTCCACGAAGTACACGACCCTCAATCACCTATGGCATTGACTACCCCCTGGCATTCATTCGCCAGCTCCTCGATAAATTCGGCGGGTTCGGTTACCCGCGGCTTGGCTCTAGGATGAACGTCCAAAGGACCATATTTTTTCTGTATGAGATTGGCGAGCCGCGATAAGAGGATATCCGCATTCGGTTTCCCGTTTTGCAGGAATCCGATGACTTTTCCCTTCAATTCCCTCAGACGCGGGGCGGGAAAAATTGGCAAAGTTCTAGCCCGCCCCTCCGGCACGAGCAATGCCACCTTCGAACTCATCTGCTTACCCCCTTTCACCATTACGAAAGCCTTTCCGCTTTATCACATGAAAAACGATCCAGAGGCAAGATAATAAAATAGAGCCGTCTTCGCCCTTCCCTCCCGGCAGTCTCGAGGCCTTAATCCTTTGCCATTTAAATCACGCGTTTGCTAATTCCGTTTACATTACCCGCGGTTTGGAATTGGAAAAAGTCCTGAGCGAATCCTGAGCCCGTATAAAGTGAGGAAAAACTTGATCCCTGGTTCTTCGGGGTCCGGAGAACTGAATTCTTTTCCGCAATTTTAAACCAACCGGTTTGCACTTTAATCCCCCCATCGCAGGGGATTAAACTTCGTCTGCCGATCATAATAGTCTTCCTGCTCCACGCGCTTCAGGTAATTCACGACGATATAAGTGAAAGGAGTAACCAAGGCCTCGTATGCCGACTTCATCAGCCACTGGCTAAGAATCAATTGCCCAAGTACAACCTTGGGGATCACCCCATAAAACGCCAGCAGAATAAAAATTCCTGAATCTGCCAGCTGGCCGATAAGGGTGGAGCCAATAGTGCGCAGCCATAAATGCCGCCCCTGAGTGGCAATTTTTATCTTTGCCAGGACAAAGGAATTGAGAAACTCCCCCACAAGATAGGCAATAAATGACGCTCCCAGCAGTCTGGGGGTGAATCCCAAAATGGCTTCATAAGCCTGCTGGGAGGTTTGCGGAGATTCAAATCCACCGATTTTCCAAAACGGGGCGGGAGGAAGTTGGATGGAGAGCCCGATAACCAGCACCGCCAATAAATTGCACCCGAAGCCAGTCCAGATTACCCGTCGCGCCCGGGCGTAGCCGTAAACCTCGGTCAGAATGTCCCCAAAGATATAGGAGATGGGGAAGATGAGAATGGCCGCCGGCAAGAAGAACGGCCCCACGGAAATCAATTTGACCGCGATGATATTGGACAGAATGAGGCTGGTAACGAAAACGGCGGTGATGGAAGGAAGCCAGCTCTGCTTAGCCATCTTTCTTTTTATATTCCGCCTCGACCGTAATGGAAATCCCGCCGCGAACCCCAAAATCAGCCGTCACCTTGCACCAGCGAGGTTTCAGAACTTTTACCAGATCATCCAAAATTATGTTGGTTACATGCTCGTGGAATACTCCCTGGTTGCGGAAAGACCAAAGGTAGAGCTTCAGGGATTTGGATTCCAGGATCTTCTCCTCCGGGATGTACTGAATGGTCAGCTTGGCAAAATCCGGCTGCCCGGTAGCAGGACACACGCAGGTAAACTCTTCGGTGTGGAGCGTTACGGTGTAGTTCCGGTGCCGATGACGGTTAGGAAAAGTCTCCAGCTTTTTTATGGGCTTGGCGCGTCGGCCCAGCAGGGTCAAGTCTTGGAGGTCAGATTTTTGCGTCATTTTGGTCATCTTCGTTTTCAATCTTTTGCATTTTGCATTGAAGTTTAGCCAATTTTATCAAAGGGCTAAACTGTTACGAACATCTTTTATATGGAGAATATCACCAATTTTATCTAAAATATCAAGAAAAATTTACTAACTGGAAAAAGTTAGCAAGTCAAATGAAGGAAAACATATGGAAACCCTGAAGACAATGAAGGACAAAGTAGTCCGCAGTCACTGCCGGATTTGTCATGGCGGATGTGGAGTTCTGGTTCATGTGCAAGATGGGAAGGTTGTCCGGATCGAAGGTGATCCTCAATCACCGATCAGCCATGGAACGCTCTGCCCCAAAGGGATTGCTACGATTCAACTGGCTTATCATCCCGACCGATTGCGCCACCCTTTGAAACGAAAAGGGTCACAAGGGGAGGGCCAATGGGAACGGATCTCC
>JAHJQK010000107.1 GCA_018819135.1 Pseudomonadota bacterium
CACGGGGACTATCGCACCATCGTCCTTGCTCCCCACTCGGTTCAAGAAATGCACGACTTGACTCTCTTAGCCTTCGACCTGGCGGACAAGTATTGCAACCCCGTAGTCATTCTCGGGGATGCCGTATTGGGGCAGATGCAGGAAACTATGGTCGAAAGGATATATCATCCCTGGGAACTTCCGTCAAAGGATTGGACTCTCACCGGAGCTTCGGGAAGGAAACCCAATCTTATTAAATCTCTCTACCTGAAAGAAGGAGAGATGGAGCGACATAACTGGAAACTCTTCGAAAAATACCAGCGGATGAAAAAAGAAGAAGTCCGGTACGAGGTCTCTCTGGGGGAGGATGCCGACCTGATCATCACAGCCTTTGGCACTGCTGCCCGCGTATCCAAAACCGCTATCCGTTTGGCCCGAGCCGAGGGGTTCAAAGTCGGTCTCTTCCGGCCGATCACCCTTTTCCCCTTCCCCGAGGAAGCTCTGCAGCGCCTTTCCCAGCGGGTGAAGCGTTTCTTATCCATTGAGATAAACACCGGGCAGATGGTCGAGGACGTGAAGCTCTCTGTGGCCCGCGACGCCGACGTGCTTTTTTACGGCCACCCCCCGGGATCTCCCCCCGTTCCCGAGGAGCTTTTAGAAGCCATCAAAAAAGTGTTTTGAGGATTGGCTATGAAACAAGTATTCAAACGCCCCCAAAGTCTAAAAGACGTTCCTTTCCATTTCTGCCCTGGTTGTCATCACGGAACAATCCATCGCCTGGTGGCCGATGCCATCGACTATTACAACCTGCGCGAGCGGACGATCGGCGTTGCTGGCGTCGGTTGTTCGGTATTTGTTTATGAATATTTTGACATTGATGTGGCTGAAGCCCCGCACGGTCGGGCCCCGGCTGTGGCCACTGGCCTGAAGCGCGTCCTCCGCGACCGGATTATCTTTACCTATCAGGGCGACGGAGACCTGGCTTCCATTGGCATGTCCGAGATCGTCCATACGGCCAATCGCGGAGAAAACATCACGGTCATCTTTGTCAACAACACCGTGTACGGGATGACCGGTGGGCAGATGGCCCCCACAACTCTTTTAGGGCAGCAAACCACTACCTCGCCCTACGGCAGGGATTTTCTCCAGGATGGCTACCCCATCCGCATGGCCGAAATGCTGGCCACCCTCGAAGGAACTTCTTACTCTGCCCGGGTGGCTTTGAACACGCCGGCCAACTTGATGAAAGCTAAAAAAGCCGTCCGCCGGGCCTTCGAAATGCAGATGAACGACATGGGGTTCTCTTTCGTTGAGCTCCTTTCTTCGTGTCCAACGAACTGGGGGATGAGTTCCCTTAAGGCCAATGAACGAGTGGAAAAGGAACTCATTCCCTATTTTCCCTTAGGTATTTTCAAGGAACGGAAAGGAACAGATCATCTGTAAATTTCGGAATGCGGAATTAATGCTAAAGTAGGGAATGGGAAATAAAAATCCGCAATCCGAATTTCGCAATCCGCAATCGAACGGAGTTGTTAATGTACCACGAAATTATCATGGGCGGGGTCGGTGGCCAGGGGATTATGGTGATTGGCAACCTTCTGGCCCAAGCTGCTTTTAAGGAAAATTTAAACGTAACCTACATCCCCATTTACGGAGTGGAAAAACGCGGGGGGCATGCGGACTGCACAGTGGTCATTGCCACCGAAGAAATCGGCTCCCCGGTCGTAGGCGCGCCCCAATATTGCATCATCATGAATAAATCCGCCCTAAACAAATATGTTGCCAGGATCAAGCCCGGAGGTTTTCTCCTGCTGAATAGCTCCCTCGTAGACCCCCGGGAGATCCCGCGCAACGACTTGGACTTGCTGGCGGTTCCGGCTATGGAGATTGCCCAAAACCTGGGGAATGAACGATTGGCCAACATGGTCATCCTCGGCGCCTTTGTGGAAAGGACCAAAGTAGTCAGCATAGATGCTTTGATCGCTGCTCTTCCCGGAATCTTTGAGGAAAGACACCATCATCTGCTTCCGGCCAATGCCGAGGCCATTCGCCAGGGGGTGGAGTTCGCCAAAGCCAATGGTTGCAAGTGACCGATCCCAAGGAAATCCTAAGGAGGGAACCCATGGCAAAAGAGCAAAAAGGTCAGGAGTTAAAAGTTGGAGAGAAGGTCCGCGAGCTGCGGGAGAAACGCGGATTATCCCTTCAGGAAATAGCCGACCGCATTACCCTGGAACCCGCTACGGTGAAGAGCGCAAAGCTCTCTACCCACGAGGGGGAAGAATTCTGCGCCGGGCAAGGTTTCTCAAAGAAGTAGTCATGCATTGCCGGAAAGTTGTCGGCAAAGATTATCCGATTATGGTTCGGATCAGCGGTAACGATTTCACGCCCGGTGGGATCACCCCTAGGGAGGCCCAAAGGACTGCCGAATACTTGGAAGAGTGGGGAGTAAACGCCATTCATGTAACTGCGGGAACTCACGAGACTCAAGAGATGACCGTTCAGCCGATGAGTATCCCCAGGGGCTGCCTAGTGCCTTTGGCGAATGAAATAAAAAAAGTGGTACGGATTCCCGTGGCCGCCGGCGCCCTTCCCGCGAAGCCAGACACCCCTGGCATGGATTACGAGAAAGTAATAACGGCCTGGGAGGCATTGGAAGATCCTCAAAGATTGGGTGAACACGTCGTCGTCATTGGGGGAGGGTCAGTCGGGGCAGAGACGGCTGAATTCCTCGCTGGTTTTCCAAAAGAAATCACCCTCGTTGAAATGCTCAAAGAAGTTGCGTGTGATGTGGAAATCAATCATCGAAAACTCCTCCTCCGGCGTCTGGGAGAAAAAGGGGTAAAAATTCGGGTGCGGACGCAGGTCCGGGAGATTCGCCCGGACGGAGTTATGTTGGAATTCTCCGGCCAGCAGGAAATGCTGTCGGCCGACACAGTTGTCCTGGCTGCGGGGGCAAAAGAGAACAGAGAGCTGAAAGAAACCCAGCAACAGTTGCAGGTGGAATTTTATGCAATCGGTGATTGTCGGGAAGCCCGGAAGGCCCTGGAGGCCATCCATGAAGGATTCCAAACGGCCCTGCATTTGTAGTTTCCCAGTTATATGAAATTGAAAGCGTCCTTTTATTTCATAATCACCCTTTCTTGTAAGGGCTTTTTGGGTAACCTCTGTTATGAGTCAACGATCCTTTTTAGTTCCTATTTCGGTACCATTTAATTTGATCGATTCGAGTCTCTCATTTTTATTGACACATTCCGAACTCTCCGCTATTATGCCCGTGGCCTTAAGAAAATTAAATTAAGGAGGCGTATGATGGAAAAAATGACCTCTGCGCAGGCCATTGCCAGATTTTTAAAAAAAATGGGAACAGAATATTATTTCCTTTACAACGGACATGCCAACTGGGGTTTATTGGATGCCTTAGAATATGATGGCAAAATAAAGGGTATTCGAACAAGACATGAATGTCACGCTATTCACATGGCTGATAATTACTGGAGAATGAAAAGAAAACTTCCCATTCCAGTAACTTGTACAACTACCGGCCCAGGGAATTACAATACGATTGCAGCCATCGCCGAAGCTTTTTTTGACTCAATACCCATGTTGTGTTTAATGGGTGCGGGTCCGACGAAGTGGTTTGAGCGGGGAGGAATTCAAGAGACCTACCGGTACGGACCGGATGAATTTACCAGCATATTTAAGCCCATCACCAAGAAAGCGGTTATGGTGATCCGTCCCGATACCGCCTTAAACACCGTGATCCAAGCCTATAAAGTGGCCGTTACAGGAAGACCCGGACCGGTGGTCGTGCACATCCCCATGGATATCCAGAATACCTCCATTGAATGCGATATTCCCGATGCTGCCCCGTGGGTTGATTTTCATCCCCCTGCTCCGGACCCCGCGGGCATTTCCAGAGCCATCGAACTCATTCGGGATGCCCAGCGTCCTTTCTGCTATGTATCCACGGGGATCCACAATGCCCAAGCTTGGGGGGAGCTGAAGGAATTTGCGGAAAAAATTCAAATTCCCGTGGCCACTTCGTTCAGCGCCAAGGGGGCCTTACCCGAGAATCATCCTCTGAGCCTCGGAGTTTGCGACCGAGCAGGCACGGGATATTCGGTGAATGCCGCCGTGAATTGCGATCTCCTCATCGGCATCGGGACTCATTTCAATGACCTCAATACGGCCGGATGGACATTTTATGACATTCCCGATAAGCAGAAACTAATCCATATAGACATTGATCCCACGGAAATCGGGCGGAATTACCCCACGGAAGTGGGAATCCAAGCAGATGCCCGGTTGGGATTAAGGGGACTGATTGAGGCCTGGGAGAAGAGGGGATTCAAACGTAAGGCCCCTCAAGATTGGTTGAAGCAGATTGCTCAATGGAAAAAGGAATGGAAAGATGAATTCTTACCTTTAACCCAGTCGGACTTGAGCCCCCTGCACTATGCCCGAATCGTGGCCGATACTTCCGAAGTGATTAACGAAATCGACCCGCAAACCACCGTCATTTGTGATACGGGGATGGTGATGAATTTTGCCCCGGCTTTTTTCCAAAGCAACAATCATTATTTTATAACGTGCAATGGACAATTTTGTCAAATGGGTTTTTCGCCGCCGGCGGTCATCGGCTGCAAGCTCGGTAGGCCCGATCACCCGGTCGTGGCCTTCTGCGGCGACCAATCCTTTATCATGACGGGAATGTCTCTCGCTACGGCCACGGAATATGGTCTTTCCGGCGTAGTCATCGTCCTAAATAACCGGACCGTTCAGGCAGAAGTAGAAGGGGCAAAGGCAAAATTCGAACGGACGGTGGGAGACCAGTATCGGATTGAAAAAACGGGGGAACTTTGGAACCCGGACATTTCTCTGATCGGAAAAGCCCTGGGAGCAGAAGTGGCTAAAGTAAACCGCCCCCAGGAACTGAAACCCGCTCTCAGGGAAGCCCTGAAATCGGATAAACTCTACGTATTGGATGTAGAGACTGACATTACCCAGAAAAGGTACAGCACACCCCTGATTGCCAAGTTCGGAACGATGCCCTTCCCGTATACTTGGACCGAGTAATCGCGTTGGAAGCAATTCTTCGGATGGGATGAAAAATTTACCTCTTTCCCCTGCATCATGCGAAATACCCGGGCATCAGAACTGCTGATGCCTGGGTGTAGGAGGAATAATTTTTCAAGCTTAGAAAGAGACCTTCGAAAAATTTTTACGTGAATCTTACACTAAAAGCGACACACCGCACCGCCGTAGCCAATCGCCTTTTTTAAAATTCCCCCGCCCACTGTACAAAATTCACGTCAAGTCAAACCGGCCAGAGACACCAAACGGTATTCTTCACGCTTTTTTCAGGTAATAGACTTCTCCGCAGCGGCCTTTTTACCGGCAATTTGGCCAAAAGCCCAGGCTTCCGGATAATTATTGCCCCCCTGGTAAAGGAAGCCGAAGAAGGATCCTAACTCTCCTGCCGCATAACACCTTGGAATGGGATTGTTATCATAATCCAACACCTGGCCGTGCCGATTGTGCTTTGGGCCCCCCTGGGTGTTTATGAGCGAGAGGGCAAGCTCGACCGCATAATAAGGGGGCACTTCTATGGGCGTGAGAGAATCTCCGGGCCTGTCAAATTCCGGGTCTTTTCCATCCAGGCAATTGCTTCCAAACTTCTTGACAGTTTCTTCAAGCCCTGATGGATCTACCTTTATCTTCATCGCGAGATCCTGTATCGTATCTGCCTTGATTATCCATCCCTTCTCAATTTCCAATTGGTTGTCGTTGCTCCATTCAAAAACCTTATGAACCATGGGATAACCGACTGGACCGCCCCATACCTCTTCAAAATATTTTAACGTACAGGCAATGGGGCCATTTTGTCTGTAGTTTTCGTCATAAATTATATAAGCGGGGAGGTTAGGGTATTCTGCTCGCTCATGATCAAAATAAAGAGCCTCTAAAGGTTCCTTACGGTGGATCAGGTTTTTGTTCTCTTTCATGAATCTCTTCCCATATTTATTTACGAAGATGAAACTACCAACCGGCATGGACCTCCCGATCCCTAATCCGATCGCCATGCCGAATTCCTTGCTGGGCACCTTGGCACAGAAAGACCCCCATTCAATGGAAGCTGTATGCCATAGAGCCGCCCCCGCCTCTGAGGCCATTTTTAACCCATCCCCCGTGTTGCCGGGATTCCCCCACGGGTAGACGAATTCAGTTAAACCGGGGACGTTAAAGGAGCTAAGCATTTCCGGGTTGTATTCGTATCCCCCACAGGCCAGGACCACGCCTTTTTTAGCTTTTATGTATATCTTTTTCCCTTTGCTTTCGGCTTCGACACCTATTATTTCTTTGGTTTCTGGGATCTGCATGAGAGTTTTTGCGGGAGTTTTGAACATGATTCTTATTCCCCGTTTCTCCACTTGTCCCGAAAGGAATTTAAAACCCGCTGGCCCTGTCGGGTTAAACTGGATACGCCTTACATTGGCATTCAGAAGAGTGGGAAAATAAGGGGGGTCTTTTCTCAAAACATTAAATTCTGCGCCCAAGCTCTTAAGCAAATCGGGTATACCCACCATCGCCTCCGCAAAACCATGAATCAGGTCTTCATCCACAGTTCCAAAAGATAGCGCCCGATAATACTGAATCGCATCAGCCAAGTTCTCTGGACATAACATCGCCCCCGCACAAACTCCGCTGTTTCCTCCGGCAATGGCCATTTTTTCAAGGATGAGCACCTCTGCTCCAGCATCATGAGCGGCAATCGCTGCATTCGCTCCCGCTGCCCCGTAGCCTACGACGACCACGTCTGTCTGGTCATTCCATTGCGGAACCTTAAACTTGCGGGTTCCCCTTTTTCCCCCAGTCCGTTTGGGCAAACTGACCATCCCGACTCTCCTTGCCACCCCCTTACTAGATTAGCGATTCCTAATTATGATAGCAATCAGGCCAGCACTGCATGTGCGACAACAACTTGATCCATTTTGTATTTCCATTTGAAAACCACAGGCATTTGATTTACCTCGTCGAGGTAGCGAAGAATCCGGTCTTTGA
>JAHJQK010000108.1 GCA_018819135.1 Pseudomonadota bacterium
CAACGAACCCTTTACTGCCAACAGCAATACCCTTGGTCCATTTGTCGTCACGGATGTTATTTCCGTTGCCCAAATACTTCTCCACCCAGCCCTAATGATATCGCTTTAGCAGATCGTAGGATTCAGCGCCAGCCAATTCCCTCAACTTTTCATAGTTGATCAAGACGTTCTTTCTTCTGGGTTTGAGGTGATCGTGTAATTCAGGATCGTCAATCCAAAGCGCTTCCTGGCTTCATAGAGCCAATCAGGGACGGAGGGGTTCAAATGCAACTTACGGGAACCGAGTTTTTACCATAAGACGTTGACAAGACCAGAGTCCCTTATCTTCTTGTCTTTAGTTATTATTTTTGCTCTGCTAAGAAGTGCTTCACAAACAATAAGTCGATCGTGCATTTCATGAATTTCTGTTTGGTCTTTAAGGCAGAGGAGTTGATTGAACCCAAGAGGAGAGAATTCAAAGTTATCTGCCTCCTGAATTCTCTTAATGAGATTGTTTAAATCTGCTTCAACTTTACCTCTTTCTACGATGTAAATGATCTCCGCTATCACAATAGCAGGGATAAGAAGTTTAGCCTTGCCTTCTTCTATCTCTTTAAAAGACCTATTGGCGGCAAAGCTGAGTTTTGGTGATGTCTGTAAGATACCAAATTAAGCTGTGCGTGTCCGTTACATAGATTGGGGATTCGTTATCAGGCACCAGTCTCTTCCTCTAAAACTTTAACTTCGTTTTCTACTCCCTTATCCCAAATATGTTTTACCTTCTCAATATCCTCCTCATTTATTTGAATCCCCCTCCATATCCCTCGGAGAGAAGTGATTTTTTTGACCTTTTGCTCCTTAATTTCAATTTCCACCTTCTCTCCCTCAGGCAAGTTTACCTTTACAAGGGGTTTGAACACTCCTCCACTATAAACCGCTCTTATTACCTTCTGCATGTTACCCATACTAGTTCACCTCTTTTCCCTTTCCGTGAAACCCTTCTTAACAATAGCACTTTGGTCTAACACTATCAACTACGAATGATTAGGTGTCATTAGCAAATTAAAACTGCACCGTTTTTAAACCGGGGTCGGGCCAAGCTATCTGCTTGATAAGGCGCTGAGGGCTCTCGAAGCTGATAGCTGTCTCCTGACTCCTTGGCCTTTCTGCCTTTGGCAAGAGCGCCGAGAGCAGACTTTACATGCTCAACGAACCCGCTTCATGCTTCGACAGGTTCAGCATGAACGGAAAAAGTCTAATGATTTCAACATAACAACGTTTGCCCTGAGCCTGTCGAAGGACAAAATTTGATTTGGACAATAGACCGTTTTATTTTGACAAGAGTGGTTTTTCTCATAACCACCATGAAAGGTCAACCCAAATTCCTCAATACGGCTTAAAAACTGAAATATCCTTCATCGGATAATGTTTTACATTCCTTGTCGCAAGACTCAACTCCATTTCACTTGCAGTTGCAGCAATTATGGCGTCTCCTATGTTTAAGGAGTGGCTCTTGTTGAACTTTCTAAGATACTCACCAGCCTTATCAGCGATCGTTGCGTCAACATTTACGGGTGTTATAATCTCAAAGAGGCTGCATATAACTTCATCTTCTCCCTTTTTCATCCCTGCATAAATCTCTGCCCTGCTGATCACGGAAAGGAAAAGGAGGGAACCCTTTTCGATCTCTGTATCGAGGAAATCAAGGGCATTCTTTTCTTTCCTCAAATGGTCAACGAGTATATCGCTGTCTATGAGCAAAGACCTGTGCATCAGCCCTTTATCCTCTCAAGACGCGATCCCCATCCTTCCCTGATCTCGTCAACATACTCTATGCTGCCTTTAATATCTTTCCTGTCGACCCATATACCAAAACTCTTTTTAAGAAGCTTCTTTTTGGAGACGGTCGAAACCTTTTCACGGCCAGCCAGCATCTCCTGAAGGAATTTCTGCTGTGATACAGTAAGCATCTGTATCTTTTCTATAACATCAGCAAAGATATCTTTTTCTATAACCCTTGTATGTCCCATGATTACTTACCTCCAAACATTCTTTTTATAACAGGTTACCAGCGCACCACTTAAGTTGTCAAGAAATTTGACAATTCCATTTCCGCAGATTACCATCCTTCAAAAAAACACAATTCCATTCAAAACCAGCTCACGCCAAGGAGCCAAAAAGCGTTTACCTTTTGCCTCTTTTATCGCCTTTGCGGCTTTGTGTGAAAACAAGTTTGATGTTTAGAATGCTACTCCATTCTGTAAGAATCGAACCCGGCAAATTTCCTCCTATGTGGATTCCATTCCACAGAAATATAATGTCCCGCGGGTCTGAACATGTTGAATTGTTCGTTCAATGGCTTCCCTAATATTAACGAGCTGTCTAAGTCCTACGTCTACTTGTAGACTGGGGGACATCCTATATTCCCCCTGTCAAGAAAAAAATTAAGTTTTTAAAAAACCAGAAGTTACCATGCAAGCCGTGTTTGGGGAACATAAGTCCACCAAGCTCTTTCATGAACTTTTTGCTTTCGACGAATCTCTCACC
>JAHJQK010000109.1 GCA_018819135.1 Pseudomonadota bacterium
TAAATTAGCCACAGAGGGCACAGAGATCACAGAGTTTTAAAAACGCTGATTAAGGATAAATAAAGAATACGCGTTAAGTGCCCAAAATTAATGAAGATGCTAAAAGGTGCCAAAAAGGAATTTCCTATACTATAAATTTAATAGGACGCGGATTTGCGCAGATAACAATAGATAATTATTTTCTTTTTAGTTTATCCTGATAATCTGTGTACATCCGTGTCCAATAAGGAAATTCCTATTCAATTAAATTAATTCGGACGCAGTTTCGCTCGGGTTTTTGGTAAAAAAGATTTTTTATTTTTAAAATCCTGTCAATCTGTGTTCATCTGCGTCCAAAAAATTTTACTTTTATTGCTCCATTTATTTCGTTAACAGGGGGGAAAAATGAAAGTATTAGGAATCTTGGGAAGTCCAAGAATTGGAGGAAATAGCGACATCCTTTTAGACCAGGCTCTGGCCGGCGCAAAAGACGCCGGGGCCGAAGTAGAAAAGATCATCCTTTGCCAGAAAAAAATTTCCGGTTGTTTTGATTGTGGAAAATGCAATGCCACGGGAATCTGTGCTGTCCAGGACGATATGCCGGGAATCCACCAGAAAATTCTGGAAGCCAATGCCATTATCCACAGCGTGCCTACTTACTTCTGGTCCATGACTGCTCAGATGAAGGCTTATCTGGACCGCTGGTGCGCCTTTTTTGATGCGGAGTGGCGCTGGCATAAGCAATATTACCCTAAGATGAAAGGGAAAAAAGTTGGCCTCATCACGGTCTGCGCAGACCCGAATGTCTCCACCGCGGATCCCATTGTCCATAGCTTCAAGACCACCTGCGATTTTACCAAGCTAAAATGGATGGGAACGGTAATGGCGTCGGCATCGGCCAAAGGAGAGATTGCCCAGAACGAATCAGCCAAAAAAGAGGCGTTCGCTTTAGGGCAAAAAGTGGCCACCCTTTAAAAAATTCAGAGGGTTCCTTTGAAATGGTAATGAGAAAATCTTTCCCCTTCCCGCTGATGCCTCTTCTTTTGCTTGTGGGCATCTTTTACCTGACGTTTGTCGCCCGGGTTGTTTTAGCACCGCTCCTCCCGGTGATTGAAAAAGATTTGGGCCTGGGACATGGAGAAGCCGGGACTTTATTCCTTTTCGTCGCCTTCGGTTATGGTGCTGGGCTTTTGGGATCAGGATTCATTTCCTCGCTGCTGAACCACCGGCGCACGATCACCTTGTCGAGCATCCTGGTGGGAGGGGCAATGGTGGCTATATCCCGGTCATTCTCCATAAACCAAATGCATGCCGGGCTCGTGCTTGCTGGCCTTTCAGCAGGGTTTTATCTTCCCTCAGGGATTGCTACGCTGACGGAGCTGGTCAGCAAGGAACATTGGGGAAAAGCCATGGCCATTCATGAACTGGCCCCCAATCTGGGTTTTATTACGGCGCCTTTATTGTCTGAAGCTTTGCTAAATTTTTTTTCCTGGCGCGGGGCATTAGCGGTGCTGGGTGTCTGGTCGATTCTCATGGGGATTCTTTTTTGGCTTTTTAGCCAGGGAGGAAGGGAAAAAGGGGAACCGCCGCGTCTCCAGTCGATCTATACAATTATAATCAGCCCTTCCTTCTGGATGATGGCGGCCATGTTCACTGTTTCCATCGGGTCGAGTATCGGCGTTTATACCATGATGCCCCTTTTTCTTGTAAACGAAATGGGAATGGACCGAGGTTGGGCCAACACGCTTATCGGGCTCTCCCGCATGTTTGGGATCGTCGTCTTATTCCTTTCTGGTTCGATCATAGATCGGTTCGGGCCAAAACGGGCCGTGACTTTATTTTTGATAACCACGGGTGTTTTTACCTTTCTCCTCGGCATCCTTCTCAGTTCGATAACCACACCTATTTTGCTTTTCCTCCAAGCTGCTTCAGCAGCATGTTTGTTTCCAGTAGGTTTTACAATCCTCGCCCTAATCTTTCCCTCCCATTTGCGGAGCGCGGCAGTATCACTGGTCATTTTCGTCGGATTTCTTTTGGGAGGCGGTGTCGTTCCGTCGAGTATCGGTCACTGGGCCGAAGCATTTTCTTTCTCTTCCGCCCTCACCATTTTAGGCCTTCTTTTTATGGTCTTGGTGCCTATATTCCTTCGCGTTGGCGCTCGCCTGAAACTATCCGAGTAAACTGGCCTTGGGTCATTTAGTCATTGGCTTTACGCTTTACGCTTTACGCCTTGCCCCTTGCGCCTATTTTTTCGGAGGCCAGGTGGGACGAGGGGACATAAAAAGATCCTGCAATCCTTCCGTAGTGAACTTCTTGGATTTGCAAAAGTTGATCACCCGCCGCTCCCAGTCCTCCATAAGCTGGGCAGCTTGGGGTACTTCTCTGGCGATCTTCAAGGGGATGGAGATGACTCCGTGCTTATCGCCCAGGATGAGGTCCCCCGATTTCACAACCAGTCCCCCCACTTTGACCGGAATTCCCACCTCCACCAAATGAACGTAAGCGTGGGAAACGGATATACAACTGGAGAAGAATTGGAACCCCGTTTCCCTTACCTCATCCAAGTCTCGGACAGATCCGTCGGTCACCGTGCCCACGCACCCCAAGGCCTTGTGAATGTTGGCGTTTACTTCTCCCCAGAAGGATCCGACCACCGGATGATCAATATCATGAATTACCGCTACCCTGGGTTTCGGTATTTTTTGAATTTCTTTCCACCATTCCGGCGGTGAAACTCGCCGCCCCTCTGGAGAGTCGGCGGATATAACGGCCGTAACGGCATAGCCAATCATCGGTCCCAAATCGGGAAAGGCACATTTAA
Organism: Pseudomonadota bacterium; assembly: GCA_018819135.1. GTDB lineage: Bacteria > Desulfobacterota > SM23-61 > SM23-61 > SM23-61 > JAHJQK01. The sequence goes on from JAHJQK010000109.1 coordinate 2,801, forward strand.
TCTCCGGAAGCATAAACCCTTCATTCCGGGGTCGAATATCGAAGAGCTCAATAGCATTGGCTATCGCGCAGGTAGGCCAGCGGCGCAAGGCTTCCAGTTCTTCAGCGTTTAAATAGTTGGTCATTTTTCACCTCTTGGTTTCTAAAAGATTCATATACTGGTTGTGTTTGCCGTAAGCTTACTGGATCAAATTCATTGAGTCAATAAAAATTGGGATGAAAGATCATTAGCAAGGTCCGTAAGAGGTATAGCTGGATTCGAAGCTTTTTTGAGGGTGTGCATAAGGGATGGCTTGAGTCATGGGTGTTGGTAAAGAATCATGTGGCTGCGGTTTTGCGGTATGACTACCGGTTTGCCTGGTTACCTGATATCCCAAAACTTTAAGAGCCTAATAAATATCATCTCCGGATAAATCACGGGGTAGCTTCATATGGCCATCACTTCTTCAAGTACATAGTGGAGTCTAATAATTTTGGATTCTTGACTTTCTTCATAATGACAATTTACCGCGTCTCGGATTTTTTCGCGGAGGTCAGCAAAGCTATCTGCTTCAGTAAAAATTGAGGCTCCAAGGGCATGAGCTGTGTAGCCTCCTTCGGGGGCTCTGGAGAAAGACTTAGAGCAAATTGCCGTGGCTAAAATGCTCGGGTTGAAATATCTCGTATCTTACGATCGCGATTTCGAGTCTTTTGAAGAATACAAGACCCCCAAAGAATTTATCAAGGTGCTTAACTTGGAAGTTGCGGAAGATGATTATTAACCCACCCCTTCTATCCAAACGAAGTTGGCCATGTATACTTGGCTCATAAGTTGCTTCAGAACCTACGTCCCCCTTGCCGCTACTCCGTAAAGGACTTTCACCCCCTACACCATGCCGGTTTTGACCGGCGCTTTCACAACGTCCCCTCCTCACCGCACGATATTCCTCTTTGTCGATTCAAAACTGGGGGGTGGCAAGAGCTCTACCCCCTTGACACCCTGCTTAACCCGCATTATAATCTGGACAGACTAGACAGGAGGACACCAATGGCACATGTATGGCAACTTCAAGAAGCGAAGAATAAGTTCAGCGAGGTCGTGGACGAAGCCATCAAGCACGGCCCGCAGATTATCACTAAGCGCGGTGTCGAAACCGTAATTGTCCTTTCCTATGCGGAATATCGCAAGACGATTCTGAACCAGAAAAAGATCTCCGACTTCTTCCGTGAGTCGCCGATAGCTAAGGTAGGTCTTGATCTTAGGCGTGACAAGAGCGGTCTGAGAACAGATATTGCCCTATGAACTACGTGCTTGACACCAACGTTATCTCCGAACTTATTTCGAAGCAACCAAGCAAGAAAGTTGTGGAATGGCTTGATCGTCTCGACCCCAACACGATCTATCTGACCGTCATCACAATTGGTGAGATACGGAAAGGTATCGAAAAGCTTCCGCCTTCGAAACGAAGAGATACGGTCAAAGAATGGCTCGAAGCGGATTTATTGCTCCGATTCCAGGGAAGAATTCTTGAAATCACGACAGAAGTGATGTTGGTCTGGGGAGAACTCGCCGGACGGTTAGAAAACGAGGGAAGACTAATCACAGCGATTGACTCAATCATCGCTGCGATCGCAATTCAGGGGAATTATTGTCTTGTCACTCGAAATGAACATGATTTTCAACATACGGGAGTGAGGATTATCAATCCGTGGAAAGAACCGTAACATGAGTTAAAATAATTTGGGGATGTCGAAGCAGATGGGACGTTCGCGCAGAAATTGGATAATTTTCCTCGATGGATTTAACCATAGGAGGGCCGTTAAGCACATTCTGCACGAACGTTATATATAGAAACAAGGAGAGGACACACTCCAAAGGGTGACATAGAAAAAAATACTTTTGTATGTTACCAGATATTTTCAAAAAAGAAACCTCCTGTTAGAGATAAGAGTATGTTCCACCAAACTCA
>JAHJQK010000110.1 GCA_018819135.1 Pseudomonadota bacterium
CATAATTATTCCCCGTTTTAGCTGCGTTTATAGCATCAGCTTGGTGCCGATGTAGCCGTAAAGGTTTTCCTTCCCCCTGTGCTTCCTGCTTTATTCGAAAAATACGGCTGCACACTTCATGCAAAGTTCCCTTTTTGACAAAGTCATCAATCCAATCGCCGGATTCGAACGATGGGTTTAATTGAATAAGGGGATCCGGCCAAAGGAGCCCGCTTTCCAGATTTTCTTCTACATAATCGTTGATACGCTTATCCTGAATTTGGATGAAGCTTTTAATATAGGATGCATAATCATCTACCAGGCGATTTCTAAAATCGAATACATTCATCTCATTTCCCCTTACCCAAGCTTATTTACGCTATGTCCAGAACGAGGGGCCCGGGGTCAGATCTTTCATTTTGATAATTTGGTTTTTACCCATAAGGCTCGATTTCCGAATCAAACCGCCCTAATTTCCTTCCTTAAGTTCATAAAGACAGGACTCATTGAATATTGAAGCAAATTCCTTGATAAATCCTTATGAACCATGTCCTTGAGCTTTTCCGGCGCTAAAACCTGGGCTTCTGGACCAAAACTTAGGACCCATCGCTTGATTTCATCCAGGCCGGCGGCCCGGAAGGCGACCTCCAGGCCACCGTCGGGGAGCCTGGTCACCTTTTGGCTCTCGTGCCAGATCTTCTCGGAAACCCATCGGGCCCAGCCGGGGGAGATTCGGACCCTGACAGTGTAAAGCTCATCGTGCATCACCTTGAAGCTGTGGCGCATGAAATCGTCCAGGTATCTCACGCCAAGCCACAAAAAACGCAAAGGACTGCCGGGCCAAAGTCCTGAGTCCTGATTCCCAAGTACCCCCGAAATTTCGAATCGTCCTTCGCGCACCGTACGCCTCTTCGTGGCTTCCCCCTATGGGATAAGCCGTTTTTGGGGATTCATTTTTTCAATTCTCTGGATGATTTCTTGAACAAACTGTTCAGCGCTCTCCAGGGACTTCAACGCTTCTGTTTTGGGTATCGGGCGCTCCGGTTCATAGATAAAATCATGCCGCTTTAGCCGCATCCGGTTAAACCGGGTGGTGAGATGCTGAAAATCTTGCCCCAAACTTTCAGAGCAAAATTCAACTACCGTTTTATGTTGATCTTTTCCTCTGGGTCGATATCCGCAAGCGAACATGAGGGCCCGACCAGCCCTAAGCATGGCATGATAAGCGATCGTGTATGCCCATTCTTCATCGATCTTCAGATTCGCCTTCGCGGTGTGCGGAGATCACGCTGAGCCCGGTTCAGATTGGACGTTATTTGAGCGTCGCTGAAGTTTGCTTTCTCAATATGCCCCTGCGCTTCAAGGCGCTTCAAGTCCATTCTCAGCCCCGACCAACATAATTTTCTTGCCGCTTACTACATCCATTAAGAATCCATCTTTCGCCTTTTTTTTGGATTTGAATTCCTCCATGCTATAAAGAACATAATTGATTTCCCTGCCAAGCGTTTTCTCCAATTTTCCCAGATTGGAATCGAGACGATCCATATCCACATCCCCGATGATCAGGAGGTCCACATCGCTGTCCGCTTTCTCCTCGCCTTTGGCATAAGACCCGTAGATGAAGGCATATTCAATCCCCGCGAGTTTGTCCAGCGAGGCCCGAATCCGTCCTGCCACCCCAGTCGTCTTTAAAACCAGACCTTTCAACTCCTCGAAAAAGGGACACTCTTGATTGGCTTGAAAATGCTTGAGGTTGCCATTTCGCTTCGATCTTAAAATGCCCAGTTCCTCCAACTTAGCCATTTCCCGGCTCACATTGGTGGGATCTTCTTTCAGAATTAACGCCATTTGTCGCACGAAAAAAGACTCATCCGGGTGGGTAAATAGCCAACCGAGTATTTTCGCTCTTATTCGTGACCCAAATATTTTTTCAGTTGTTTTGCTCATGGTCAGCTGTAGCTAATATTACTACAAATGTAGTCAATAATACTACATCTTTTTTCTCCCGCTAACCCCCACGTATGGCCCAGGATCAGTAACCCTTCAGTCACAGGTGGGTGACCAAAGTCGGAGGAAAAAAGGGTCGCCGTAAATGCCCAGGGCGTCCATGGCCTGGAGGCCACAACAGAATCTTTGCCAGGGATATTTCCTCCGATATTCTTCGCATACCCACCCGTGACTGCTGAAGGGTTACCTGGACCAGATATTCTTGACAATCTGGTCTCCATCCATGAGTTTTGATTCCTAAGTCAAACTGCCCTAATCTCCTTCATAATTTTTTCCCCCGCCAAGGCGTAAGAACGCAAAGACGGTTCCACCGAAGATTCCATTATTATTTTATTAATCGAATACAGTGGGGTCAAAAAAATCTTAAGAGAGGGAAATAGCAGTCTAAAAATATCGCTTGGCGCTCTTTGCGTTTTGGTGTGACATTTGATCTGGAGGGCTAACGGATCACCGCGCATTCTTATTCCCCACTTTTTGGAAGGCCTGGACCTAAAATCCAAGGAAAGGGTTGGAGGGGAAATCCGGAATTTAGCGCATAATACCAAAAACCCTTGACCAGGTCAAACCCTTAAAATCGGGTCTAAGCCCTCCTTCTTCTTTGAGAAAATCTCTGGAAGGGAACCCTGTTTCCGTTTCTTCCTTGCCCCAGCTGGTGAAAAGCCGAAAGGTGCAAAACCCTTCCTTCCTTAACGGATCCAAATGGCTCTTGACCAGCATAAAGAGGATAATCGACGAAATTATCTGATCAGGACAAAATGGGGGGAAAAAAGATGAACTGCACCTAAATTTTTTTCAAAATCTTAGCAAACCCAAGGGGTTACTCATTAAATTACTTATTTTCCAATGCCTCCAATAGTGCTTCGTATGTAGCAATATAAAAGCATTCTGCAATGAGCCTGGTTTCTGTTAAAGGTTTTTGTTTCTTGCTTTACTAAAAAGGATGGAACTCTTTGTTCTTGGCGGTATTGACGTCTTTGCCGTACCCGTAGTTATCTCAAGGATTTTCTCCGCTCTTATGGGAATCTTTAAACCGATAGTCACGTCGGTCAATACAGGCATCGTAGGTTGCGCGGTCGATCGGTATCCAATCTGTTTTATCGATGCCCCGCCGATTACGCGTCGTTGGGCTTAGGGGAAATGCGCAAGTAGCTTTAATCCAGCGGCCTTGCTCTGCTGCAATTGTGCGGAGCTCGGCTGCTACTTCAGAAAGGTCTTGGTCTTGACTGAAGATCAACGCTACGTCATATTCCTTGCGGTGGGCCATGCGAATGATGTCTATGGCTATACGCACGTCGATTCCCTTTTCTTCCCCAGCAAGAAAAGTATGCTCAGTGCCATCCGGGAGTTTAACGATACGGTTGCGATACCGTAAAGGGCGGGAGTAAATATGTATTTTCTGCCAACTCATGACGCGGAGTTTCGCCATCCAGAAATAATTCCAAAACGGATCGTCGCTCTTGTCGGGGACACCCGTATAGAAACGAACCTGGACCAATTCCCAGTCTTTTGTTTGACACATGGACCGGGAAAGCGCGACTACATCATAATTGGGGTAGGTATAACCGAAGGATTCACGGACAGAATGGTAGAGATTTTGACCGTCTATGAAAACAACAGCACGTTTCACGAGGGGTTCGGTGGGCATAACCCCTCCTCAAAAAAATAACCCCGTCCGGGCCTTTCGGCGTGTCGGACGGGGAGCAAATCTAATATTATTATCGGCCAATCAAAAATTTTGTCAAGTATTTTTATCCTAAATAAAAAATACCCAATCCCTCTTTCATGATAGCTCTCAAACTGACTTAGCATCTTTTGCTAATCTCCTGAAGAAAGTTACCCTAATTTATCAGAAATATTAGGCAAATACAAATTATTATTTCGATCGTTTAGGAGCAGTAATAAAGAGCCAGTCTCAACATCCCGTTTTGAACTGAAAGCCTTCTGGTAAACCAAATAAATTTCTTTATGGGTTACGGCGGGTCGGGATCTTTTGGTTCCTTTAGTGGCTAAGGGAGGTAATAGTTCGCCTCCAGCGGCCTGGGGTAATCCGGAACCTACGCGCTCATGCGGGAGTCCAGCCGGTCCACCACCAGCCATGCCAAGTCCTCAGGCTCGTAGCTCTCCCCTTCTTCTACCAGCTTCTCCGGCTCTTCGTCATCCACTCCCCTCTCCAGGAAGTCCATAACCTTGCCTTGGGCGAAGATTGTCGCAAATTTTACCCAAGAACTGGGCGGGAAGCCGGAAGCCGCCTTGTCTAATGGAACCGCGGTCCATTCCTTCGAGTTGGATGATTTGCACAAAACCTCAATCGTTCATCCGGGGGGTGTCGCGATCACGGCCGCGATGGCAGTGGCCGAGCATGTCGGCGGATGCGGCGGAAAAGAATTCCTGGCGGCTGTGGTTGCCGGCTACGAGGTGGGGATCCGGGTAGGCATGAGCGTAGGGACCTCCCATCTCCAAAGAGGATTTCCCAACACGGGGACCATTGGCACATTCGGCGCCGGAGCCGCGGCCGGACGAGTCCTAAAATTAGAAAAGATAGAAGACGTTCGAGATCTGGCAAAGATACTTATACCCTGAAAGAAAAGGATGATCATCAGTGAACAGGGGGGGCCTTTAAATAATTCAGTTGACACAGGTGGGTTGGTTCACAGTCTGGGATGCTGGCAGAAGCAGGGGGATTGAGGTTAAGGGATACGGCAGAATTCCAACATTTTGGGAAAACCCTTGACTATAGAAATTTTATCTATTATTCTAATCTATTAAGTTTCTTTTAGAAATAGAAGAAAAAATACATGTTCGATTCCCTGACCAATAAGTTAAATTCGGTCTTTAAAAGGCTCCGGGGCCACGGAAAACTCAACGAGCAGAACATCACCGAAGCCTTAAAAGAGGTACGCCTTGCCCTTTTGGAAGCGGATGTGCATTTCAAGGTGGTCAAGGAATTCATGGAACGGATCCGCACTCGTGCGATGGGCCAGGAGGTTTTAGAAAGCCTCACGCCAGCTCAACAGATGATAAAAATCGTCCATGAAGAACTTATTTCTCTTATGGGGGGAGTAAGCAGCGGACTTAATCTATCCTACAAGATTCCCATCCCCATCATGTTGGTAGGCCTGCAGGGCTCGGGTAAGACGACTACCCTGGCCAAGCTGGGCAAGTTTCTGAAAGACAAAGGGCGTCGACCCTACCTGGTTCCGGCGGATGTACGTCGACCGGCGGCTATTGAACAGTTAAGCAAATTAGGCGAGCAAATGGACATCCCCGTCTTCCAGCCTAATCCCCACGAGTCCCCGCTCATGATCTGCCAAAAATCTTTTCGTTGGGCGGATGCTGAAAACGGCGATGTATTACTTATTGATACGGCGGGGCGCTTGCACATCGATGAAGCCCTGATGGAGGAATTAAAGGAAATCAGAAAGGAGCTTACTCCCCGGGAGATATTATTGGTAGCCGATGCCATGACCGGACAGGATGCGGTCAATGTGGCTCAAAAATTTAACGAGGCTTTAGATATCAATGGAGTAATCTTAACAAAACTCGATGGAGATGCCCGAGGGGGTGCAGCTTTATCGATTAAGGCTGTTACCGGCAAACCCATTAAATTTATCGGGGTGGGGGAAAAGCTGGATGCTTTAGAGATTTTTCACCCGGACCGTATGGCCTCGCGCATTCTGGGAATGGGGGATGTTCTTTCCCTGATCGAGAAAGCCCAAGAGGCCATTGACACCAAAAAGGCGCAGGAATTAGAGAAAAAGCTTCTCAAAGATACTTTCACCCTGGAAGATTTCCTTGAGCAGTTACAACAAATCAAAAAGATGGGTTCCTTGGAACAGATCATGTCCATGATTCCAGGGGTGGGTCGACTCAAGCTTCCCCAAGACCTTCAGGGAAGCGAAAAAGATTTAGTAAAGGTAGAGGCCATCATTAACTCCATGACCAAGGAGGAACGCCGCTCGCCAGAAATTCTAAACGGCAGCCGGCGTTTGCGCATCGCCAAGGGCAGTGGGACTACGGTTCAAGATGTGAATCAATTGCTCAAGCAGTACCTGCAGGCGAAAAAAATGCTCCGGCAATTCAAACGAGGTGGGATGAGAGGAATTCCCAGAGGACTGTTCTCTTAATCAAAGGTGGCATGAGTTCGCTACCGACAAAGTAGAGGCCGCAGAGCTGAAAATTCGGGTTTCGAACATAAGGAGTAAAGTCTATAAGGAGGGAGCAAAAGAATAACATGGCAGTAAAGATTCGATTGACGCGCATGGGGGCTAAGAAAAAGCCTTTTTACCGGCTGGTGGTGGCTGATTCGCGTTTTCCGCGAGACGGAAGGTTCATCGATGTGGTGGGAACGTACGATCCGAATCCTCATCCCCCCGCCATCAACCTGAACCGGGAAAAGATTGATTCTTGGTTGCAACGAGGCGCTCATCCCACCGCTACGGTAAAGAGCCTCTTGAAGAAGGCGGGACTAACCACCCCGGCAGCGGGAACGTCTCCAGCGGCCAACGAAACAAGCGAACCACGCGCGGAATCACCGGCATAAAAAATCTTTGGGCAATCACCCCGGTAAGGTTGATCTTCGGTGGCCCAAAACCTGCGCCAGGCTAACTGAGGGATTTTACTCATGGGGAAAGGGGGCGAAGTTCCATGGAGATGAAAGATCTGATCGCATACATCGCAAAAGCCCTAGTGGATCACCCGGAGGCTGTAGAAGTCTTGGAGGTAGAGGGAGAACAAACCTCGGTGATCGAGCTTAAGGTCGCCAAAGATGATCTTGGAAAAGTGATCGGAAAGCAAGGACGGACCGCTCGAGCCATGAGGACGATTTTAAGCGCGGCCTCGACCAAAATTCGCAAAAGAGCTGTTTTGGAGATTATCGAGTGACCTCAGCCGCGGAAGAATCCCTGGTTTTGGTCGGGCAAGTTGTCAAGACGCAGGGGATCAAAGGTCAGGTGAAAGTTGCTTCTTCCGGAGAGGGGGCCGCGGCCTTCGCGGCAGGAGCCATCGTCTATTTGAAAAATGATAGAGGAAGGAAGCAATCTTTGACGGTTGAGTCTTCCAGGCCCCACCGGCAAATGACGATCCTTGCTTTCCGGGAAGTGCAACGGATCGAAGAAGCAGAAGAATTGGTGGGGTGTTCCGTCTACGTGCTGCCAGAAAATTTACCTGTCCTCCCCGCGGATGAGTTTTACTGGTATCAACTTCGTGGCCTGCAAGTGAAAACCGAAAGAGGAACTTTTTTAGGAACGTTGGAAGAAATCATGCCCACGGGGAGCAATGACGTATTTGTCGTTCGCAAGAATCATCAGGAATGCTTGATCCCAGCCACGGATGAAGTCGTGGTCCAGGTAGACCTTAAGGGTAAGACTATGGTGATCCGGCCGCTTGAAGGATTGCTGCCCGAAAATGATCTTTGATGTCCTGACTATTTTTCCGGGAATTTTTACTTCTCCCCTGGCCGAAAGCCTGCTGAAGAGAGCCCTGGATAAAGGTTTAATTCAGATTCGGGTGAAAAATTTGCGCGACTTTACCCAGGACAAACACCGCATGACCGATGATTACCCTTACGGAGGCGGGGCGGGAATGGTGATGAAACCTGAACCCATCATCCGGGCAGTGCAAGAGATAAAAACGAAAGAGCCGGAAGCCCAATCGGTCCTTCTTACCCCCCAGGGGGAACGGCTGGACCAAAAATTGGCCAGGGAGATGAGTGGCCATAAACATTGGATTCTGATTTGCGGGCGGTATGAAGGGCTGGATGAGCGGGTGCGCATGACGGCGGTGGACCGGGAATTTTCCATCGGGGATTACATTCTCACCGGGGGGGAGATTCCGGCATTGGTGGTCATCGATGTAGTCAGCCGTCATATTCCTGGTTTTTTGGGGTGTGAACAATCCGTGGAGGAAGATTCTTTTTCCCACGGGCTCCTGGAGTATCCCCAGTACACCCGGCCGCAGGTCTACCGGGGGATGGCCGTACCTGAAGTATTGATTTCGGGCCATCATGCCCAGATCGAGCTCTGGCGGCGGAGAGAATCTTTGCGCAGGACTTTTCGGCGGCGGCCCGACCTTTTGGAGCTGGCCAGCCTTTCCGAAGAAGACCAAGCGTTTTTAAGGGAATTAAAAACCCAGGAAGGAATGGTCGATGGATAAAAACCGCGAGGAAAAATTTTACCGCGGAGCGCACCGGGAACACCGAGGCGTCTTCAACGGTCTCTGCGGTGAATCGCTACCAATAGGTCGAGACGTTTGGAGGTGGTCATGAGAGGTTTGGAACAAATCGAAAAAGAGCAGATGCGTACGGACCTCCCCGATTTTCGCCCCGGGGATACGGTGAAAGTACACGTCAAGATCAAAGAGGGCGAAAAAGAACGGATTCAGATATTTGAAGGAACGGTCATCCGCAAGCGGCAGGGAGCCAACCGGTCCAGCTTTACGGTGCGTAAAGTTTCGTACGGCATCGGAGTGGAGCGGATTTTCCCGACCCATTCACCAACCATCGATCGTATCGAGGTAGTGCAAAGGGGGAAGGTTCGCCGCGCCAAGCTCTATTATCTGAGACAACTCAAAGGAAAAGCCGCCAGGATCAAAGAACGGAGAGTCCATTAAGTGGAGTGTTGAGTGGAAGCTTTTGAAGAAGAGATCCAAGCCCAAGGTTTCCGGGTCATTGCCGGGTTGGATGAGGCCGGAAGGGGACCCTTGGCTGGCCCGGTGGTGGCGGCGGCAGTGGTTCTGGCCCCGATGAAAAAAATGGCGGGCATCGATGATTCTAAAAAACTTTCCCCGGACCAACGAGAAAAAATTTTTTCGCTCATCCTGCAGCAGGCAGCCGCAGCAGGCATCGGGGTCATTGACGCCCGAGAGATCGACCGCCTGAACATCCTGCGGGCTTCCTTAAAAGCCATGGAGCAGGCGGTTCAAAACCTTCCGCTTTCTCCGGATTTCCTTTTGATTGACGGCATTCATCCCGTAAACCTTCCTTTGGCCCAGCGGGCGATTCCTAAGGGAGACCAACGATGTCAATCCATCGCGGCAGCGTCGATCGTGGCCAAGGTCACCCGTGACCGCTTGATGTTGGCTTACCATGATGAGTACCCACAGTATAATTTTGCTCGCCATAAGGGATATGGGACAAAGGAACACCTTCAAGCTATCCGCAAATATGGGCACTGCCCTCTCCATCGGCAATCCTTCAAGCCGATCTATCAGCTTTCATTTCTATGACCAAGGAGCGCCTCTCTCTCGGAAAGAAGGGTGAGGATTTAGCCATCGCTTACCTCGAAAAGCTGAAGTATAAGATCTTAGCAAGAAATTACCAGTGTGCGGTGGGCGAAATGGACATTATCGCCCGGGACAGAGATACTTTGGTCTTTATCGAGGTAAAAACCCGAGCCACGAAGGATTTCGGCGGACCCGCAGCCGCGGTTAATGGACGCAAACAGCGGCAGCTATCCAAGGTGGCCCTGAATTATCTCAACCAGAAGAAACTCAGCGATGTGCCCGCACGCTTTGACGTAGTGGCTATCGAGCTTGGTTGGCCCTCGCCGCGCGTCGAAGTCATCCGCAATGCTTTTGAACTCTGCTACGGATGATTCCTGTTTCCTGAATCCGGCATTCTCTTGCCTTTCCTCCCTCTTTTCGTTATGCTACCTTCCATGGACCTGTCTGTCTTGTACGACCCAGAAAGATTTCCAAAACATGTAATGGAAGCCTTGGCCCAGGCACCGCTGGACTATTTGGAGCAGCTTGAATTTATAAGGAAACAGAGGAGTTCCCTTACGCCCTGGGAAGGCGCGGGAGTTCTCCTGCCCCTTTATTTTTCTGAGGAAGAAAAGCGAGACAGCGAGCGTTGGGGTCAATATGTTGTTCTCCTGAATAAACGGTCTAAGAGGGTTCAGCAAGCCGGAGACCTCTGCGCTCCGGGCGGGGGGATTCATCCGGTTTTAGACAGGATATCCCAACAGGTCCTCCAGGTGGGGCTTCTCCCGTGGGCCAGAGGATTGGCCTTCGATCGAGCCAGGCAAAGAGGAAAAACAGTCTATAAAAAAATACTTTTTTTCCTGGGCAATGCCCTGCGGGAGAGTTGGGAAGAGATCCGCTTAAGTCCGTTCAATGTCGAGTTCCTGGGACCCCTGGAATCCTACCGCCTCCAATCCCGGCGGTGGATCATTTTTCCCGTGGTGGGAAGGGTGAAGCGCGCCTGGCAAAATAAACTGAGCCCCGAAGTGGACAAGATCATTGCCATCCCCTTGCCCACTTTTTTCCTGCCGGAGAGTTATGCTTTCTACTCGCTGGAAGTGCCCCGGGAACTCATTGTCCAAGGGATCCCCAGTCCTTGGGAGTTTCCCTGTTTGGTGTATAATGCGGATGGAGAAGAGGAAATTCTCTGGGGGGCAACGTATATGATTCTTCGGGCGTTCTTGAGAATCGTCTTTGATCAGCCCCTGCCATCCCCGGATGGTCGCCGGGTCATCCATAGGCCGCTCATTTCCACTTACCTTTCCGGAGATGAGGAGACTTAATTTCGATTCCCCCGGCTTTTTTCTGGAAGTTCGGTGAAAAACGGCTTGCTGGCAGCGGGAGAGGTAACGAAAAAAGAAAAAGCGCTTTTCAACCAGATGGCCGAAGTCCAAAATTTACTAAGGCCAGGATAAAGATTCGGCACCAGAGAGCTATGTCGAATTCTTGGGTAATGTTGGCCAAGGTTTCGTGAAAGATGGGAGGTATGTCTATGGCAGCAAAATTTATTCCCCGTGGGGTAATCCCAGCCGTCTTGCTTCCTTTTGATGCGGAACTTCGGATTGATGAACAAGCTTATCGGAGTCACTTAAGGGATGTGACAGCGGTAGACGGGATATCGGCATTGACCACGAATGCCCATGCTTCGGAGGTGCATGCCCTGTCATTCGAGGAACAAAAAAGGGTTTTGGATATCACGCTTGATGAAGTAGGGGGAAAAGTTCCGGTTGTGTGCGGGGTCTATGCGGAAAGCACCCTCCAGGGAGCCAAGTTGGCGCGGCAGGCAGAAACGGCTGGGGCTCGTTGTCTACTTGTTTTCCCCAGCACCGTCTTTATGAACGGGGTTCCCCTTCACCGGCCCGAAATGATTCTGAATCACTTCCGGAGAATTGCGGAGGCCACCGACCTCTCCCTTATCGTTTTTGCCTACGCCATAGCTGGAGGATTGGGCTATACAACAGAGACCCTGGTGCAACTTGCCGAAGAAATTCCTCAGGTCGTGGCTGTCAAGGATGGATGTAATGTCCCCGTGCAGCACGAGAGAAACATTCGATCCCTGCATAGTTTGGGTAGACCGCTGTCGGTGTTAACAACTCATTCGGCGTGGCTTATGGCTTCGCTGGTTATGGGGGTTGACGGACTTCTATCCGGGGCAGGGAGTGTCATCGCAGATCTGCAGGCCCAACTCTGGCGGGCCATCCAAGTTAAGGATTTAGCCTCAGCCCAGGCTCTGAATGATCGCCTATGGCCAATGACCAATGTGTTTTACGCCGATCCTCGTGTCGATATGCACAACCGAATGAAGGAAGCCTTGGTCCTGCTCGGGCGACAAAAACATGCTTATGTTCGTCCTCCACTCATGAAACTTTCTAATGGGGAGATCCATAGCATCCGTCTGGGTCTAATCCAAGGAGGGTTGTTAAAATAAAAAGAACAAATTCGAATAAAGATAAAGGAGGATGAACAATCTCATGATGCAGATCAAAAAAGTTGGTATAGTCGGCTTGGGAACTTTGGGAACCCAAATTGCCATTCAGGCCGCTCATTATGGATACGATGTCAAGGGCTACGATCTGGACCCGGAGATTTTTCAGCAGACCATCCAGAAAATCAGGGGTATGATGAAGTTTTTAGGAAAGGGCCCCACCATGCCTGTGGAGGAGTGGGAAAAGGCAGCCCAAAAAGTCAAGCTGGACAAAGATATGGGGGAGACTTTGAAGGAAGCAGACCTGGTGATCGAGGTTGTGCCGGAAAACCTGGAGCTGAAGCGAAAAATTTTTACTCAGATCGATGCCTTGGCTCCCCCGGAGGCAATTCTGGCCACGAATAGTTCTTCCATCCCCATCTCCCGGATCGAAGGCTCCACCCAGAGGCCGGAAAAATGCTTGAATATTCACTTCTACGCCCCCGCCATCAGCATGAATATTGTTGATGTGATGGGGGGTACAAAAACAATCCCTGAGGCAATCGAAACGGCCAAACAATTTGTCAGGTCGATCAGCTGCATCCCCCTGCCGGTGAAAAAGGAAATCTTGGGCTTCTGTTTCAACAGCGTGTGGCGGGCGATTAAGAAACAGACCCTTTACATGTGGGCCGGAGGATTTGTCGACTTCCGGGACATCGACCGGGCGTGGATGGTCTTTACCGGGATGAACCGTGGGCCTTTCGGCTTGATGGATATGGTGGGGCTGGACGTGGTCTACGACATCGAAATGTCTTACTGCAACGAATCAAAGGACCCCCAAGATCGTCCTCCCCAGGCTCTAAAGGACATGATTGACCGCAAAGAACTGGGAGTCAAGACCGGCAAAGGTTTTTATACTTATCCCCATCCGGAATTCGTCCGGCCGGATTTTCTGCAAGGATAAAGGTGGAGAACGCCAAAGGCATAGCGCAGGGCGAAAAAAAGAAATTTAGCTGGAATCAATCTCCTTTCCCTTCCCAGGAGGCAAACTCTTTCAACAGCTCTTTCTGGCGCTTATTCAACTTGGTTGGGACCTTGACCAAGATCTGGATATGCTGGTCGCCTTTTCCGAAACTATCCAGGCGAGCAATTCCCTGGCCTCGCAAAGTGAATACCTGGCCACTCTGGGATCCGGGGGGAATGGGAAGCTTCTTGGACCCATTCAGAGAGGGAACCTCAATTTCTGCTCCCAGGGCGGCCTGGGTGAAAGAGATGGGGATCTGGCATAAAATGTCATCGCCATGGCGTTCAAAAAAGGAGTGGGGTTCTACGTGTAAAACAACGTAAAGATCTCCTGACCGGCCGCTCCGTTCGCCTTCCCCTCCTTCTCCGGAAACCTTCAAACGATTCCCTGTATCTACTCCAGCCGGGATTTTGATGGGTATTTTTTTAGATTTTTTGACTTTCCCGTTACCCCGGCACTCTGAACATGGGTGGGGAATAGAAGATCCCTGACCGCGGCAGCGTGAGCAAGTAGTACGAAGGGTAAAAAAGCCTTGGGAATGAGTAATTTGTCCGCTTCCATGACAAGCGGCGCAAGTCTCTTTCTTGCTTCCCGGCTGGATACCCGTTCCTTTGCAGGCATTACAAGATTCAGGGCGTTCGATTTCAATTTCCGTCTCCTTGCCCAAGGCTGCATCCATAAATGAAATTGTTAAATCATAACGAAAATCCGGCCCTTTGCGGGGGCCGGCGGAGCGGCGACGCCCTGTACCCAAGCCGAAAAAATCCTCAAAAATATCACTGAAACTGGTAAAGATGTCTTCAAAACCGGTAAACCCGGAAAATCCCATCCTCCGGACACCTTCGTGGCCATAACGATCGTAGAGATCTCTTTTTTCCGGGTCACGGAGAACCTCATAGGCTTCGGAAGCTTCTTTGAACTTTTCCTCGGCCTCTTTACTTCCTGGGTTGCGATCGGGATGATATTGAAGGGCTAACTGGCGATAGGCTTTTTTAATCTCGGCCTCCTGGACATTCCGCGGCACTCCCAGGATTTCGTAATAGTCTCTTTTAACCATAAATCCTTGGCAATCTCCTCTTGAATGAATATTAGCATTTTAAGGCTTAATGTCAAGCTGGGGAAAATATTTTCCCATTTTCAGTTTTGTTTTATCCCAGTTAAAATTTGCTTTTTGGTGAGGAAACAAATTTTTTTTGCAGCTTAGGAAGGTTGACCATAGGGCCAATGCTAAATGCGCAAGGGCAATCTTCCCGGGGAAGATCGACGGTGTGGGAAGCAGGGTGTTTTGGCCGGGAGCAAAGACTTCAAGTCATTTTAACGACGATATCCCCAATCAGGTTGGCTGCTTCGTCACCCCGGTCGGCGGCATTGGAAAGATGGCGGTAGATTTCCCGCATCTTGAGCATGTAAACCGTGTCCGTGCCCTTGAAAAGATTGGCCAGGGCTCGATGATAAGCCTTCTCCATTTCGTTCTCAAATGCTTTCGCCTTGGTGGCATGTTCTAAAGCAATATTGGGGTATTTCTGGATTAAGCGGATGGCATCCTTCAGTTCCCGCGCGGCTTTACGCAGGATGTCAATCATCTCGATGATGAAAGGATTCGGATTCACCTCGTAAATTTCCATTTCGTCCACGGTTCGATCGGCATAGTCCATAACATCGTCAATGGCCCGGGAAAGGGAAAAGATATCTTCCCGATCAAAGGGGGTAACAAAGGTTTGGTTGAGTTCCTCGATGAGGATACGCCGCAGTTCATCGGCCTCCTGCTCAATTTCCTTCACTTTTCCTCTTGTTTTGCCGTCGGCCCCTTCAGCCCAGATGTAAAGAGCATCAAGACCTTCCAGGACCTTATCGGCTTGAGCGTGCAGTAGCTCACAAAAGTCACATTTCTTTTTCCGCAACCACGGCATTTCAGATTCCTTTACTTGGATTTTTCATGAATGATATTGTAGGCCGAGATGCTTAACCTGTCCAGGATATTTTATATCCATCTTCTGATAATAACAAGAATCAAAGCTGAAAGGATGGCTGCCCCAGGTATGGTTATAATCCAGGTGAAAAAAATTTGTCGGCCAACCCCCCAACGTACGGCCCCGAGACCTTGAGCAGACCCTGCCCCCAGGATTGAGGAAGAAACAATCTGAGTGGTACTCACCGGAAAACCAAAGCAAGAGGAGAGGTAAATGATTATCGAAGAGCAAGCTTGGGCGCTGAATCCATGGATAGGCCTCACCTTATAAAGCTTCGTTCCCAGAGTTTTCATGATCCGCCAACCTCCCGAACTCACCCCTAAGGCTAGGGCCAAAGAGCAAGCCAAGATGACCCATAAGGGCACGTAAAAAACATATCCTGGCAATGGCTGGTATATTTTGCCGATCGTCTCCGGGGAGATTTTGTGCAAGATAATGAGGGCAAGACTAATGATCCCCATGCCTTTTTGGGCGTCGTTGGAACCATGACTCAAACCTAAGGTAATCGAGGTTAGAATCTGTAATCTTTTAAGGATGTAGTTGGCCCTGGTGGGTTTGAAGTTTTCAAATAGGGCGAGAATTTTTTTGGTGGCGTAATGACCGGCAATTAATCCCAAAACGGGGGTGAGGATGAGGATTCCCAGAACCTCCAAAACCATGGTCCAATGGACCATATGAACACCGGAGCCCATCACCACGGCCCCTACAAGGCCGCCAATCAGGGCATGAGAAGAACTGGAAGGCATTCCAAAGAACCAATTCCCCAAGTTCCATAGAATGGCCCCAATAATCGCCGAGAATATGGCGGCCAGGGAAATGTCTTGGGGACTTACGATCCCCTTGCCTAGGGTGTGGGCAACGGCCGTTCCCAAAAACAACGCCCCGATTAATTCGAAGCAAGCTATGATCAGGAGAACTTTGCGAGGCTCCATAGCCCCAGTGATGACCGAAGTGACCACCAGAGTGGCCGAATCATTCAACCCGTTGCTGAATTCGAAGAGAAGAATAATAGCAATCAACCCCAAAACGATGATCAGAGCGTGGTCTTCCAAAATTTTACTCTCCGTAAGCCTGGCGGAGGATCTGCGCAGGATGAAAGGTTGGCACGCCGGTTTGGCTCCCAATCTGCATGCGGCAGGCTTCACAATCGGAAATAACCTTTTGGACATTCCATCGGCGGATCACCTGAAAAATTTCTTCCCCCACTTCCCGGGCCACCGCGTATTTTTCCCGCTTCAACCCGTAAGTTCCCGCCAAACCACAACACCCTTCAGGAAGTTCAATGACTTTCAGGCCGGGAATGAGGGAGAGCAGTTCTAAGGCCGGAAGACCTATTTGTAAGGCGCGCAGATGACAGGGGACATGGTAATAATAGGTGTCCTTTGTTTCCTGAAAGTCCGTCGGCAGTTTACCATCCTCATGTAATTGGAGCAAGAATTGGGATATTTCATAAAGATTTTCAGCCACGACGGATGCCCCTGGGAGGTGCAAGATGTCTTCATATTCCTGGGTTAAAGTCATGCCGCAGCTGGGTGAAGAGAAAACCACCTCTACCCCATCTTCGACCGTTTTTTGCAAAGCCTTTAGATTTTTCTCCCCCATTCTGGCGGCCAAAGCAAAAAACCCGTTACTGATCAAGGGAAGCCCACAACATTCTTGCTGAGGCAGGAAGACTTGGAACCCGTTCTTTTCCAGAATTTCTACTACGCTCCGCCCCAGGGATGGTTCGATATAGTTGGTATAGCAGCCGTAGAAATAAGCAAGGGGTTTCCCTTTTACTAGCTTCCTTGAATGGAACCATTGGGTAAAAGTCTGGCGATGGAAAGATGGCATTTTTGCCCGGCGATCAATTCCCAGGCCGCGGTGCAGAAGCCAGCGGAAAAAGGTCCATCCATTGATCCAGTTAGAAAGGGGTTCCCCCCAGCTTCCTAACTTTTCCAGGAGATAAGCATGGCCAAGGAGCCAGTCCCTGAAAGAAGGCTTCTGGGTTTTCCCTATGGTAAGGCGGGAACGAATATGCAACTCCGGAATGGGTACATTATGGGGGCAGACCCGCTCGCAAATTTTGCAGTAATCGCAGAATTCAAGCCATTCCGCAGGAATGGCTTTCCCCTTTAGGCGGAAACGTTCAGCATCGGGACCGGCGAGTTTAGGGCCTGGAAAAAGGCCTGTGGCTCTCAACACCGGACAATAGGCGTTGCAGATGGAACATTTGATGCACTGATCGATGTTGTTTTTCATAAAAAGAAATGTTTTGCCACCGAGATCACCGAGGGCACAGAGGAAAAATCCCCGCATCCATTTTTTTGATAGTTATTTTGCATTTTAATCTTTAGGTTTTAATCCCATCTCTGTACTACTTACGTTCAAACTTTGAAAATTTTGTTAAGCATATTTTAATTTTATCTATGTTTATCCGTTGTTATCTGTGTCCCCAATCGTCTTTTTTAAGATCTTTCTTTATATCTCTATATCTCTGCGATCTCTGCGGCCAGTTTCCCTGCCAGGTATCCCATTGAAAGGTTGGCCTTCGGCAGCCAGGAGGCGGGGCCTGAACCATTCCCTGCGGTTCTGCGGATATTTTATAGGAAGATCGAGAAGCGTCTCAAAAATTCTTCCCCGGTCCGAATCAAGCCCCCCGCCGGCAAACTTTCCGGTAGCCAGAACAATGGCCGCAGCCTGGTAAATCGGGCTTTTTTTGGAAAAGCCGAGGGAAAAGCCAAGAAGGCGTTTTGACTCTTGGCGGGGGTCTAACGTTGAAAGTCCCAAAATGATGCGCACGCCTTTTTCCTGAAGGTACATTTGCAGCTTGCGGAAAAGGCGGATGCCGGGAACTGAAGGAGGGGGCATAGGAATTTCAAAGACGTCGGCCTGAAGCTTTTTTTTCAAGTCCGCCAGGACCTCAGCCGGAGAATGAAAACCCAAGACCGCTGGCAGACCCAGCCTCTCTCCTGATTTTAGAATGGGTTGAACATTTTTTACGAACGCTTTGCGGAAATCTTCGCCGTCAAAAGCCCTGGCCAGGTTAAGTCCATTCGTCGCTTTTTCACCCCAATCCAACTTTCCCAGGATCTCAGCCCTAAAAGAGGAGGCGACTTTTCCTTGAGCATATAAAATATTTAGATTTTCAGCGGCCAAAAAAGGAGAGAAATCTTTAAGGCCCCTAAGACCGAGAAGGAGAACGGGACCAGGAATAGAAAGATTTCCTTCGGGAAAGGCAGGGGTTTTCCCGCTGTGGTGCAAGAAGTTTTCCCTCCCATTGCTTTGACGATTTCATCCACAGTTCGTTCAGCCATCAGGCGGTAGGTGGTCAGCTTGCCGCCGACGATCGAAAACAGCCCCTTGATCTGGTCAGCTTCTCCATGGTCCAGCAGCAGGAAATCACGACTGATTTTTCGGCTGTCTTCGCCTGCCTCCCGGGCTCCCATGAGCGGTCTGACGCCAGCGTAAGCCCGGATAGCCCTGGTAGAACCAATTTCGGGAAGGATGGTCTCCCCTTCAGAGAGGAGAAGATCCACTTCCTCTTCCTCCGGGGATGGATCTTCAATTGCGGTAACGGTCTGCGAAGTTGTTCCGATGATCAGGGCCGGTCCATGGGGGACGAGGATATCGCCGTTGGAGGGAGGGCGGCAGCGGTTGATTACGGAATTTACCAGGCGCCGATTCAATACCACCAGGCTTCCTTTGGAGAAAAGGATATCCAGCCGAGCTCCAGCCATCCGGGCAACACTTCCTGCCCAAACCCCCGCGGCATTGATGATAAAGCGGCAGGCAATGTGAAACTCTTCTCCTGTCTTGGAGTCAATGGCCTGCAGGCCATGAATGGTTCCATCCGCGGTGAAGATGGCTACAACCCGGCGATGAGGAAAGATTTTCGCCCCCAGTCGTTCGGCCTCCTCCACATTGGAACGGATCAAACGGAAGGGGTCTATGGAAGCATCAGGTACACAAATAGCTCTTTTTATCTTGGGGGAAAGCGCAGGCTCCTTCTGCAAAACATCCGCTGGGGGAACTTCTACAGCCGGAAGGTCAAGGCCGGCACAAGCCCTGAGAAGGTCATCTGCATAATGCGGAGGGTCCTGGGGCAGAGCAAGAAAAAATCCCCCCGTTGGTTCGATGCAAGGGGAAGCGATCTTTTTTAATATTTTGTTTTCGGCAAGGCACTCCCGGGCCGAATCAGGATCATTCACTGCATACCTGGCCCCGCTGTGCAAGAGGCCATGGTTTCTTCCCGAGGTGCCGCTGGTGAGCTCTTCCTGCTCCAGGAGAACGGCCTCGATTCCCCTGAGGGCCAGGTCGCGGAGAACTCCCGCTCCCGTAGCTCCACCACCGATTACCACAACTTCGGTTTTCATAGAAAAAATCTCTCAGCAACCAGCGCTCAGCTTTCAGCAAAAGAAAAACTAAATGGTGAGCCACAGCCGAAGCTGGAGGATATTGGAAAAAATCCCTCTTCATTTGGCTCATTGCTGACAGCTGAATGCTATTTTATTATCTCCGCAACGCTCTCCCAGATATAATCGGGTTGTAGGGGCGATTGCCGTAAGACTTCCCGGCTGGTGACTCCTGTGAGCACCAAAGCAGTGGCCATTCCCGCCTTTTTCCCCATGATCATATCAGTTTCCAGCCGGTCCCCCACAAGAAGGCAATCCCGCGGGTTGAGGCCCATAGTCTCCCCAGCAACTTGAATCATGATATCCGACGGTTTCCCTACAACAACCTCCACCTTCTTACCGGTCGCCCCTTCCACGGCCCCGATCATGGCCGCACAATCCGGGATTTCTCCCCCTTCCACCGGGCAAGTGCGGTCCGGGTTTGTGGCCACGAAATGAGCCCCTTTGTTGATGGCCTGGAGGGCAATGTTCAATTTTCGGTAATCAAAACTCCGGTCAAAGGAGGCGATAACATATTGGACTTCCTCCGGCTTCTCGCTAAGGTGGAAACCCTCCCGGGTCATCTCGGCGATAAGGGGGGGTTCTCCAATGATAAAAATCGTAGCTCCCGGTGCCCTTTGGGAGAGCCAACGGGCCATGACGAAAGAAGAATTAATCACTTCTGCCGGTTCAGTCGGAATGCCCAGGTGGGTCAGTTTGGCTGCATAATCTTCCCGAGCCTGCAAGGGCTTGTTGGAAAGATAGACGATTTTTTTAGTCCAAGCTTTTAATTTTTCTATCGTTTCCCGGGCACCGGGAATGAGCTTTTCTCCTCGATAAATCGTGCCGTCGAGATCAAAAATGTAGCCAGAAAAATTAAGAGCCCCCATGCAATTCCTTTTCATCCCTCGGAACCATATGCCTGCTTTCTGGCCGCAATGAAAAAAAGTTTTGACTTTTTATTTGACCGCAAGCTTTCTAACGAAAGCTTTATCAATTTATGTGGGCAAGGCCCTTATTGTCAATGATAAAAATATTTGCTTCTAAAGAGTGATGATCTCGTAAAAAGTCCTTTTTATCCCATTTTCGTCATTCCGCAAAAGCGGGAATCCGGTTAATTCAAGCAGTTCTGGACTCCTGCTTGCGCAGGAGTGACGGCTTTTCTGACTTTTTACGGGTTCATCAATCTTCAGCCGCTCTTTTAATTAAATCTTTCATCTTTCCTCCTTCCCTACCAGCTTGCAGGCCCCCTCACCTTAATCCTCTCCCCCTAAAGAGACTGTGTCGTAACCCGGGCAGGAGGGCATGAACGAGGAAGCATCGGCGGGAGAAGAAGTTATCCAAAACTCTCCCGCTTGTTTCCGCAAAGATACGGCGGATTCGTAGGGCAGCGGAAATGTTTGATTTTCAGCCCGCCTCGATCCAAGGAAGAACCACTGCCTTATGATTCAGAGAGAATGCCCTCCCGCCCGGGTCTCCCGATTCCGGTATTGTGACCCAATCTCAAAGGGGGAGAGGGCGGGGGCAAGGGGGAACTGAGATTACCCAGATGACAACTATGTAATCCTCCCGGTAATAATACCTTGGGGCGAAAGGCTATGGGTTGATGTTCCGACCCCATTTGGCGACTTCCTTTGAGTCGTCCCTCGACCTTCGGGGTCCAACTCATTTTTTGCGGGGAAGCATAAGGTGTTCCAGGACCAAGACCAGCACGATGCCAACTACCAGTCCATTTTTTAATAAGGCATGGGCTAGGAAAGGAAAGGCCCAGAAGAATCCTTCCGGAAAAACGGAGATGATTCCTCCCATGAGGATCGGAATCCCGATGACCAGATAATCCCGTGCCTCCAGGGGGCGTTCGGAACGGGCAATAACGGAGATCCCTGCTCCCACCTGAGCGGCCATCCCCGTGATCATAGCCGCGCCCACCACCGAGGCCGGAATAGATGACACCAGAGTCAGAAATTTTTGGAAAAAGGCCAGGATGATCAGAAAAGCGCCGCACACCGTAAGAGCGAAGCGGGTCCCCACACGGGTTACGAGGACCACCCCTGGACTGATCCCATAGCTCACAGTCCCGATGACACCCAGGGCGCCGGCAACCAAGCCCCCCAGGCCGGTGAGCCCGATCCCTCGGGCGACCCGCCTGCTTAAATCCCTTTTGCCCACCACTTCTCCGACGCTGTAGATACTGCCCACGGCGTTGATGATCACAGCCACATAGGCCAACAGGAAAGTAACCGTGGCCGAGATGGAAAACCTGGGGTAGGTGGAAAAAAGAGGGTGGGGAATCGTAAACCAGGAAGCTTCCCAAACCGCGCCCATCCGGAGTCGACCCAGGACGCCCATAAGCATCGTTCCCAGAAGGATTCCCAAAATTAAAGAAATCGTTTTGGGAAAGCCGGAAAGCCAGTGGCTGAACAGGGCAATTCCCACCATCACGGTAAGGGAGACTCCGAATACCACAGGATCTCCCGAGGGGCTCCCGGGCCGGGCGCCAATGATCATAGGAGCCAGGTAAGGAAGGAGCGTAACGGCAATCAAGATGAGGATGACTCCGATGACGTTGTCCGTAAAAAGGGGTTCCAGATGGCGAACCAGCC
Organism: Pseudomonadota bacterium; assembly: GCA_018819135.1. Taxonomy (GTDB): domain Bacteria; phylum Desulfobacterota; class SM23-61; order SM23-61; family SM23-61; genus JAHJQK01. The sequence goes on from JAHJQK010000110.1 coordinate 21,597, forward strand.
TGAAGGCACTTAACCCGATGAGAAAAAGTCCTCCCGCGATCATCCCCCCTTGCATGGCCGGCATTCCATGGGAAGATAGAATGATAAAACTGAGGAGGAGGGCCGAAGAGGGCCCGTCGAGAAGAGGATAGCGGTGTCCCCAGAGGGTCTGCAGGACCATGATTGCCCCGGAAAGGATTAAGATCTTTTGAAAGAATAATACCTTTTCCCTGCCCCCCAAGCCGAGGTATTCTGTGGAAATCGAAGAGAGGATTACCAGCGTTGGCAAAAAGATGATCCCCCATTGGAATCCGTAAATCAGGCTCCGGGGCCAGGGGGGAAGATCATCCAGGCCATAAGCCAAATCCGGAGCGGATCCGGGGGGCTTTTGCGCAGGGTTTGTTTTTCGTGAGGGCATTAAGCCGGTTCCTTTCCCCTGAAACTAACTTTCAGTCGGCGTTTTAACCCTTTTTTACTCTTGGATCCGGGGGTACCGTTCCTTTATTGACAGATCGCTCTTTCCTTGTCAAGTAGTATCCTGGCCTGGCCCCCCTTCATTTTTCAATAGGTTGGTGAATTTGTTTTGATTAACGGAGCTCGGACGGGAGGGTGATGATCTTGCCAAACAGGCTGAGGTTCCGTTTGCGGGAAAGCTTGGGGTATCCGCTCAGGTCGAATTTCAGGTGGTGGTCAAAAGCCCCGTGGATCATGCGGGCCGAAAGTTCTCCCCATTCTTTGACCCGCATGATGGTCTCCGCTCCGAAAACCGGGTGGCGGCGAATGACGGCCCAATCCTCCGGCGTCAAATTTTCGGGCTTGTTTAAAATTTCTATGGGAATTTTTATTTTGCCGCTGTCGTGAAATATGCCGGCCATCCCTAAATGGGAAAGAAGCTTTTTAGGAATCCCGATCCGCTGCCCTAAGGCAATCGCGTAAATCGCTACATTGACCGAGTGATTGAACGTGTACTCATCATAGTTCTTGATATTGGCCAGGCTGAGTATCGTCGACTCATCCTGCATGATGGAATTTACGGTATTCTCCATCAGGTGCTTGGCCTTGCGGATATTGACCATTTTTTGTTTTTTTACCCCTTCGGCCATTTCCTGAACTAAATGGATCGAGTGGAAGTAAGTTTTTTTGGCTTGTCTTTTTTGTTCATCTGAGCTCGCGATTTCCTCTTGGCTGATAAAGAACTCCAGCTTGCCCACGACAATATTCTGGATGCGGCGGACTTCCAGCTGCTTGTTGATGAAAAGATAATTGCTTTCATTTTTTTCTTCCAAGAGAGCAAGGAGGTATATGAAATCTCTCAGCTCCTCTTCCCCGACCTCGGCGGCGAATTCGATTTCCCCGATGCACTTTTTAGCCATTTCCTGGGAAAAATTCTTTAGGAAGGAATACTGATCGGCCTTCATGGGCATGCGGATTTTGTTGGAGAAGAAGGTATCGCGGATGATTTTTAAAGAGAGGGCGCCCTCGGCTTGGATGAAGGCGTTGATTATTTGGAAAAGGTCTAAAGTGAGTTTATTGATATGAATATTGTTGCGGTTATAAAAATCTGCGGCCTTGAGCAGGCGATAAAAACGAATGATTAATTCGGCTCCCAGCTTTGCCGGGAGGCTCTCTTGACTGGAAGCAAGGGGTTCTCCTTTGGCCGCATGCAGTTCCGCTCCTTTATCCAGTCCCCTTTCCTCAGTCATCGGCTTCTACCCTTTCAGACTCCATATCGTCTCTTGGCTTCCAAGCACGCCTGGCGGATACTTTCCTCCCGCGAATTGGCTCCCGATTGCAAAACAGCTTTCGCTTCCGGGGTTCCGATCAAGGCCAGGGAACAGGCAGCTCCCAGGCGCACTTTATCCTTCACTTCCCCGCCAAACCAGCCCTTGTGTTCCAGAATTTGCTGGAGGGGCTGAACGGCCTCATTGGAACCCACGCTTCCTACGGCCTCGAAGAACGCCTTCACTTCGTAGGGATCTCTTTTGGAAAAATCTTTCGTCTGGATTACCTCTAAGAGCGCTGGTAGACTCGCCTTTTTCCCCACCCGGGCCAAGCTGATGCCGGCCATGCTGCGGATCCGCAGGTCTTGGTCTTTTAATGCTCTGGTCAGCAGGGCGGTGGCCCGTGGACCGCCGATCAGGCCCGCTGCCTGCACTGCTTCTCTGCGCACGCGAGATTCACTGTGGTTGTATGATTTCTGAATATAAGGCATGGAGGCTTCCTGCCCGATTCGTCCCAGAATATAAACCAAATTCCTGACCAGATACCACGTTTCCGGAATCAAAACCGGCGTTTCTTCCAGAAATTGGTCGGTGGCCAAATAACTGATATGAATAAAATCCTTTTCCCAGATCAGCGTTATCAGATCATCTTCAAATTCATTGATGTTGTCCCGTTGGATAATAATATCGGCGAGTCCCTTGATTTCCCATTCTTCGATGCCTTCCATAAACCGGAGTTCCCGCATTCCGTCTTTAAAGAAAAGGAAAGGCAGGCTGCCTTGCAACTCCCGATCTTCTAAGCATAAATTTCCCTTCAAGTAAAGACCCTAAAACTATTGGGATTTATCTATTACCTAAACGGAGCGATTTTTTAAACCACAGAGAATATGGGGAATAATCTAATTGTCCAAGAAATTCTTTTTCCCTTGACACCCAGCTTTTCAACATCTATACTAAAAATATAGGCAAAACGTTTATATCTTTCTGCTGGAAAGGGGGGAAAACTATGAATCAAGACCTGCCTTTTGATTTCAGCAAATTCCAATTCCCTAAAATTGAGATGAAAGTTATTCGCGGAATTGTAGCTGGAATCATCATTTTCATCCTGATATTTTCGTCGGTTTTCACGGTGAACCCGGAAGAGGTTGGGGTCATCCTCCGGTTCGGAAAATACACGCGGACGGCGAATCCGGGTATGAACTTTAAATTGCCTTTCGGCATCGAAATGGTGACGAAAGTGCCTGTGGAGCGGCAATTAAAGCTGGAGTTTGGCTTTCGAACGGAGGCACAAAGAGATAGATCTAAATATTCTACCCGCGCTTACCAACAAGAGTCGCTGATGCTGACCGGCGATTTGAACGCCGGCGAAGTGGAATGGATTGTTCAGTATCGGATTGCCGATCCATACAAATTTTTATTTAAGGTGCGCAATACCACCCTGACTTTCC
>JAHJQK010000111.1 GCA_018819135.1 Pseudomonadota bacterium
ACTACCGGGTGACGCTTGCGGGCGTTGGCCGGGAGCATAACAAATTTCATCGGGTCTTTGATAAGCTTGGGCGGGGCTATCGGTGGTGAAGGTTCTTTGGTAAGGACAATGGACTTGGAATGAGACACCCGGGTGGTAGTGCGCAACATTACAGGGGTATCGAATTTTTCGCTCAATTGAAAAGCCATTGCCGTAAAATCCTTGGCCTCCTGGCTATCGCTGGGTTCCAGCATGGGAACCTTGGCAAATTTGGCATAGTTGCGGTTGTCCTGCTCATTCTGAGAGCTGTGCATTTCCGGGTCGTCAGCCGTGACCAAAACCAGCCCTCCGCGCAACCCCGTATAGGATAGAGTGAATAGAGGATCGGCCGCCACATTGACCCCCACATGCTTCATAACGACTAAGGCCCGAACTCCCCCAAAGGCTGCCCCCATCCCTGTTTCCAAAGCCACTTTTTCATTCGGAGACCATTCAACATGCATCCCTTTATGGGTGTTCAAGGTTTCCAAGATCTCGGTGCTGGGGGTGCCTGGATATGCGGCAGCTACTTGCACGCCACTCTCGTACGCCCCGCGGGCAATGGCTTCATTTCCGGATAATACAACACGTTTTTCGGTCATTCCTTTACCCCTTGAGTTCACTGACTTTTCGTTGGATAAATTCCGCCATCCGGGAGTTCGGGTTCCTGGCCAAGGCCTTCTGGTAAATCTCCAAAGCTTTCTGTTTTTGATTTAATGCTTCGTAACAGCGAGCAGCGCCAAGCAGACCTTCCCCCTGGAAGGGGCTGCGATCTTCTTCCATGTTTTTTTGATAATTCTCCACAGCTTTGGCAAAATTCCCCTTGGATTCATAACAATGCGCCAGCCCATCAAAGGCCATGGCCCGGAAGGGACCTTCCAGACATCGGGAATATGCCGCTACAGCTTGATCGTATTCTTTTAAGGCAAAATGGCAATGGCCAATGTAAATCTGGGATACCTGGGAAACGTTGCCCCGGCTATAGACTGCAAGGGCTTCACGGAATTTTTTCATTGCTTTTTGGTAGTTGTCTTTCTCACCGTCGGCGTTTGAGCCTTTAAAGAATGCTTCTTGGTATTGCTGGAGGGCTTGCTGCTGGATGGCTTGGGCCTTCCCTTCCTGCCAAAGAAGGTAAGAATAACCTCCCAAACCGGCGACCACTACAGCAACGACAATGATTCCATATAAGGTAATATGTCGACGATGGCTCCGGATGTATTGAATAATTTTTCCGGTAGTTGAAAAAAATTCATCCGGTTCTTTCAATAATTTCTTGCGGGATACTTTTTTACCGGGCATTAACTATTTGCCCTCCTTCCCTTTCCGAAAAAATAAAAAATAGACCCCTACTCCTTCCTTTTTATCCAAAAAAACTTTTTTGCGGGAATAGCCTGAATAAGTCCTACGGGTGGAAATTTATAGATTGCAGGTCTTTGGCCTCGATCTGGAAGGTTCCGAACACTGCTTGGCCATAAAACTTCGAGAGTTTGTCCACCCTTATTTCAACCTTTTTCGGCTCACGCAGGGAAATTTCAAGCAGGATTTTATTTCCTTCCTGGCCCTGGAATTGAACCTGGGAAACGATTTCGAAAGGAACGGCTACGTCAGCGCTACCTCGTTTTCCCGTAATAACAACCTTGCCAGCGTGGCTGAATTGCGAGAGGGAAGTCTTGACCCCCTGGCGGTCAATAACTACCACGGAAAAATTCTTTTTCGGCTCAGGGATCTTATCAATAGGAGGATTGCCGCCCAATCCCCCCATGCCCATAAGGAACAAAAAAGAAATTATAACTAATACAGCAGCGAAAAAATTTTTCATTAATACGCCCCCTCTTGTCGCCCATTTTCCGTATGGAGGAATCTTTGTCGCCTGATTGGGCTCAAAATAGGAATTTATTATTTCATAACATTTTTTAAGAAAAATGACAATCGTAAATATCCGCATTAAATTCTGGATGCCCCCTCACCCTTCCCCTCTCCCCCGCAAACGAGGGATAGGGCGGGGGTGAGGGGGGCCCCTCCTGCCCGAACCGGCACACCAACGGGGAGAAAAGGCCAAGCTTCAAAACTGGGGGTGGGCAAGATTGCGAAATTGATTGACAGAAGAAGGCCCACTCCGTTATTTTGGTTTTAGTCAATTTTTGACTATCGCCTGTTTCCTGGATTACGGGAAATCGGAAAATAAAAGATATTGAGGAAAAAATAATTTGCCGAACCAAGTTAACAAACGTTGGGAAGTCAGTCCTTTTAATGGCTTCGATAATTCACTTTTGAAAGAGTTAGGCATTTCTTCTCTCACGGCTCAGGTTCTTTATAATCGAGGAATTGTCAATGCCGAACAGGCAAGGCGCTTTATCTCTCCTGCCCTTTCAGATCTCCCGGATCCCTTCATCATGAAGGATATGGATAAAGCCGTCTGGCGTATTGCCAAGGCTATCCTGCAAAAAGAAAAAATCACGCTTTTCGGGGATTACGATGTGGATGGCACAACTGCGACTGCCCTCTTGTTCCTTTTCTTGGAAAAAGCCGGGAGCATGGTGGATTTTTACCTTCCCCACCGCATGAAGGAAGGTTACGGGTTAAACCTGGAGGCCTTAAAAAAGATCCACGCCCGCGGCACCAAGTTGATGATTACCGCAGATTGCGGGATCAGCAATGCCGATGAAATCCGCTGGGCAATGGCCAATGGGCTGGAGGTTATCGTAACCGACCACCATGAGGTTCCGGACAACCTTCCTCCGGCTTTGGCCATTTTAAATCCGAAGCAAAAAAATTGTCCCTATCCCTTTAAAGAACTCGCCGGAGTGGGCGTAGCTTTCAACCTGGTAATCGGCTTACGCAGCATTTTGAGGGAGAAAGGTTTTTGGAACGACACTGGCGTTCCCAATCTAAAGGAATATCTGGATTTGGTCGCCCTGGGAACGGTTGCCGATGTGGTTCCCCTCTTGGAGGTCAATCGCCTCCTGGTTAAACATGGCTTGGGACAACTCACCCATTCCACTCGCCCCGGTATCTTGGCTTTAAAAGAAGTATCCGGGATGGGCGGAACGCCAGTGGATACCACCGGAATCAATTTTCGTTTTGCTCCGCGGATCAACGCTGCTGGGCGCATGGAAGAGGCTGGCGAAGCCCTCCGCCTTCTCTTATCGGAGAATGAGGAGGAAGCTCGAAAGATCGTTGCCCATTTGGATCAGCTAAATTCTCACCGCCAGAGAATCGAAGAAAAAATTCTCGCCGAAGCTAAAAAGATGATTGACTCCCCGGCCATGGCTCGAGGGAAAAAATCTTTCGTCTTGGCATCTGCGGACTGGCACCCCGGCGTTATTGGCATCGTAGCTTCACGCCTCACCGCGGAATACTATCGCCCCACCATTCTCATCGCCTTAAAGGAAAATCTGGGGAAAGGATCCGGTCGCTCTATTGATCCCTTTTCCCTCTATGAGGGGCTGAAAGCTTGCCGGGCTTCGATGGAAACTTTTGGCGGCCACGAACAGGCTGCTGGTCTGGTCATTCGCGCCGAGTGCATTCCCAATTTTATCCAGGCCTTCGAAGAAGTCGTAAGCGCCAGTCTCCAGGAAGAGGACTTCATTCCTCGTCTGGCCATTGATGCGATCGCTCGACTCGATCAGATGAATGAATCTTTCCTTTCCGAGCTCGAATCCCTTTCTCCTTTTGGGACGGGGAACCCGGAGCCAGTTTTGGCGCTGGAAAATCTAAATGTGCTGGACTCCAGGTTGGTCGGAAAAGGTCATTTACGCCTGCGCATCAAGGAAGGTAGAGTAACCCGGAAGGCGATCGGTTTTAATATGGCCTCGTGGCATCCCTTATCCGGCGAACGCATGAAAATGGCTTTTACCCCCTCAATCGGTTTTTTTCAGGGGAAGCGCACCTTGGAATTGAAAATTGTCGATCTCCAGCCCAAGGATTAGACCTTTGGAATTTCCTTATGGGACACGGATGAACACAGATTTTCAGGATATTAAACGAAAAAAATAAATCCGTGGATAGCTGTGGAAATCTGTGTCCAAATTAATTTAATTGTATAAAAATATCCTTATAGGACACGGATGAACAGGATAAATTGAAAAGAACATAATTATCGGCTTTTATCTGCGTAAATCTGCGTCCTATTAAATTATGAAACCAGATTGAGGAAAAAATGAGTAAAAGAAAGAAGGCAGCCGAGAAGAAAGTTTTTTCTATTTCTCCACAAGTTGAGAACCTCCTGAAAGAAACAAAAGACCATATGGAATTTTGGGCGAAGGATAGAGAATTATTATTACCAAGGCTTCAACTTCTTTCTCTTGATCAGCAACAAGCTTTTTTTCTCAACCTTTATAAGCAGGAGAATGATAATTTATTGCTTCTGCTGGAGGCACTATGCGGTAAAGAAGAGATGGTGGATCTGGTTCTGGCCTCTACCCTTGGTCATTGGGTTTCCCCCCAAGCAGCCGCCCTCCTCCATCGTATGGCTGCCGCCACTCCATCCAAAACCGTCGCCAAGTCCATCCGCAAAGCGATCTTTCGGCTCAAAAGCATGGGTTTAGCTGTAGAAGAGGTTGGTGGTACGCCTCCAGCGGTCTTTCAACCCCCGCGACTTGCGCCTGCGGAGGGTTTTCTGAGCCCGATCGACCCTTCCGGAAGTCGGTTCGTCCTGCTGTTTCAGCCGCAAATTCCGCAGGGGGTGGCTGTTATGAACACCCTGATCAGTGACTCGGAAGGGATCGTTGATTTTAACGCCTTTGAGACATCACGCAAAAATTCCCACGAATACCTGACGGCGTTTCAAATGGAATACCCCTTTAAACTCGTGGAGGCAGATCCAGCATACTGCCTCGGTTTGATAACGGAGTCCTATGAAATCGGCCAGAGAAAAGGCAAGCCGCCCTCAGCCGATTTTTTAAAATGGCGCCCTTTGATGGGCACACCTGCACCCCTGCCGCTTAAACCATTGATCTATCAATATATCAAAGAAGAAGAGGTAAAATCCCGACTCGACCTTCTGGACCGTTCAGGCTCCCTTTTCCAGACTGCTTCTTTCCCAAACTGGACCCTCAGTGAGGAGGAAGCGCAAAAATATTTGAATCTGGTTAAAGAAGCTTCTACTTCCAGGTTGATCCTTAGTCCCTACCAGAAAGAAAGCCGGATTGAAGATATCTACCGCCAGGCCGTTCAGGAGGTTTTTGATGAATCGAGGCGCCTTCTTTACCGGCGCCGGCTGGAAGAAATGGCTTATTGCCTTTTACAGGAAGAGAAAGAGCCTGAAGCCCAAATAAGTCTGGCGGCTGCTGTAGGCTTGGAAAAAGAAAGCGGACTTCTTACTCCTCACCCCTTTCTTCTCGAACTCGTAAAAAGGAGCTTGGGGGCTCTTATCGAAAGGGCGGAAGAGGAAAAACGAAAGAAAGAATCGGGTTTGATCGTCAAGCCGTAATCGGTTTACCGCCGAGAGCGCCGAGAACGCCGAGAGCGGCGTAGCCGTAACCCAAAAAATTATTGGACGCAGATTAACGCCGATAAACCCAGATAAAGTCATCTATGAAAAATCTTAACAAGATTTCGAGAAACTGAACGTTCGTAGTACAGTGGAAAACTTTTATTGGTAAATGTGTTAACCCATCAGTTGCATAAATTGATACGGATGAACCATGAGAATCGTTGGTTGTATTGCATTGGTGGTTCATGACCATGCGTTCACTGGATATCACTACCAGAAAAGTTTAGTTTCCGTCATTCCGGGCTTGACCCGGAATCCGGTCTTTCGTTCTGGATTCCCGCTTTCACGGGAATGACGAACCTGCGATATGCGAATATTTATGCAACGTTTAGGTTAACTCTGTGTTCTCGGTGTCCTCTGTGGCAAATTTTTTGTTTTTTTATTATTCTTTGCGGTCTCGGCGTGCTCTGCGGTGAATGATTTTTTTGCTGGACAGGAAAATGGAGGAGTGATTTAGCGGCGCCGGAGTCCGGCGTGATAGCAGCAGGTGGCGTTTTTGAAATTATTGTCGAAGATGCGCGTCTGGCCGTCGCGAAACATAATCTTTACGTAAGAAGACCCCCCTTGAACAACGGAGTTCTTTTCCTCAAGCACGATACCCGAACCCCATTCGGGATAGCGGTCGTGCACGACCCAATCACCAACCTTTAAATACAGAAACCTCGTTTCCTCCATATGTTTCTTATACCAAACTACTTCCGGAAAGGCAATCTGAAAACCCTGGGTTATTGCAGGGCCCCATCCGTAATTGTAACCTCCATTGTTGAGGATATAATCCATTAAGTCTTTTTTATAAACCCGATGACCTCAGCCTCCGAATTAACGGAAGGATCAAATCTCTTACCCAACCCGAGAAGTATGTCTTTTAATGGAAGAGTTTTGAAAGGTCGTTTCAAAAGATGCCCGCCCCTCTCTTACATCCTCTTTCGTTGACAAGCACACGGTTCATTTCATATACTATCGCAACCCAATTTTCCAAAGGAGATATTTTCTGATGAAAGGGCTAAGCACCGATGAAATTCTAAGCATAGGGTTGAAGTTGGCAGACATGGCCGAAGTCCCGCTGGATTCGGGTATTCATGTTCCGGGCGAATATATCAAAAGGTTTATCCTGGCAATGGATGTAAATGTTGGCCTGCTCCATATGGCAAAACAGATGGGATTTGATGCTGTCGTTGGCCATCACCCGTGCGGAGTACTCCTACAGCGTGGAGAAGTATACAGAAGACATATTGATCTTTTGGAGATGTACTGCATTCCAAGGGGGAAGTCGATGGCGGCTCTCTCAGAGTCCATCGACACCATCGTTCGGCGTATGGAGAATAATCGGTTTCGAATGCTTCACCATGAATGCCCTAATCAAACAGTATTGGAGGTCGACGCAGCGAGGATGCTTAATTTGCCCTTTATGAATATCCACAACCCCTTTGATGAAGCAGGGAGAAGGATTCTCCAGTTAAAGATTGATGCGGCTGCTTCAAAAAACCCCCACTGGAAACTGAAAGATGTGCTAGCTTTGATCGAAAACTTACCAGAAGCCCGCTATGCTAAGGATGTTTACGGAATATCTCCACGGCTATTTATTGGAGATCCTGAAACAGAGGCGTCCAAAGTGGTATTTGTCCACGGTGCCTTATCAGCACCCCACCCGGCAATTATTAAGTTTTACTGGCAGAACGGCTTTAAAACAGTTGTTGTTCTTCATGGCGAGTTCGAAAATCTCGAGAAACTCAGGATGGAAAAGCAGGGGAATTTGATTCTCACAGGCCATTTTCTGGGGGACTCCCTAGGGCTGACTCCTTTTATTCGCGCGATTCGGCAAAGAGGCCTGGAGGTCGCGTGCATGGGAGGGATCATCGACATCCAGGGCTATGAGTGATTTAGTTATAACTCTCTGCTCTCTGCGCACTCTTTGGCTAAAATAAGACTTTTTGAGAGATCATCAATTATCATTTATGACATTGCACCTTACAGCTTGCATTCAATTTATGCTTTCCATTGACATTTATAGCAGCATATAATAATATGCCTTAGAAAGATAATTTGGAGGCATAAATGAGAACAACTTTAATTGTGAAAGAAGAATTACTGGAAGCGGTAAAAGCGTTGTCAGGCGTAAAAACAAAGAAGGAGGCCGTGGAAAAAGCCCTTGAAGAGTTTGTCAGGAGGAGAAAGGCGAAGGGATTAATCGATTTGGAGGGGAAAATCGACCTTTCATTTACATTGGAAGAATTCATCGAGAGAAGGAGAAAAGATGTTCCTCATAGATAGCTCTGCGTGGATCGAGTACCTTCGCCCGAAAGGATCTAAAGAAATTAAGGGAAAAGTCCTAGAAATTCTTCAAAAGGAAGAGGCAGTATCCTGTGGTATTGTTGTTGTCGAGATCCTGAGGGGTGCCAGGAATGAAAAGGACTTTCAATCTCTTCAGGATTCTCTTATGGCACTTCCGCAAATTCCTATCGATGATAATGTCATCGAGAGAGCGTCGAAATGGGGTTTTTTATTGGGCAGAAAGGGCAAGGCTGTTTCTACCACAGACCTTATTATCGCAGCGGCTGCCTATAAAAAAGCCCGGCTTATACACGCAAATAGCGATTTCGAGTTGATATCATCGGTAGTTGGTTTGGACGAAGAAAAAATAGAATTGAATTAAAAAAGCGAGACGAGCCGCATTGGCAATAATAAAAGGCAAGAGGCGAAAGGTTATCGGAAAGAGCAAAACGTGGAGCACGAAACCTGTAACACGAAACTTAAACACGCAACACCATATGACTGAAAGGATTGAGAATGCCTGAATATTCGTTTAGCCCAACGGGTGAGAAGTTTCAATTGCCGCAGCCGGAAGATTATATAAAAGAATTTGAACGGCTGAAGAAATTGGTTAAGAACCAACGGGACATGGGGAGGGAGATTGTTGTGGTCATGGGCCTGGGGTTCGTGGGCGCTGTGATGGCAGCTGTTGTAGCTGATGCTGAGGACAAAAAGAAAAACCCAACCAAGTTCGTCATCGGCATGCAGCGGCCCAGCACGCGAAGTTATTGGAAGACGCCACTTCTGAACCGCGGCTTGCCGCCGGTCAGCTCCGAGGACCCGGAAGTTGCCCCGATGATTCACCGTTGCGTGAAGGAGAAAAAAACGCTGATTGCAACCTATACTTACGATGCCCTGAAGCTGGCCGATGTAGTCGTGGTGGATGTCCAGTGCGACTATTTAAAGGAATCTCTGGGAAACGTGCGGGCTGGCCGGGCCGACATGGAGGCGCTGGAAGAATCCATGGAGATCATTGCCAATCATATTCCTCCGGAGACACTGGTCCTGATCGAAACCACGGTGGCTCCGGGAACCACCGAACAAGTCGCCTACCCCATCATGAAAAAGGTGTTTCGAAAGCGCGGGATTGCCACTGATCCAATATTGGCCCATAGCTACGAACGGGTTATGCCCGGAAAAAATTATGTTTCCAGCATCCGAGATTTCTGGCGGGTTTGCAGCGGGGTCAACGAAGAAGCCACAAGAAGGGTGGTTAAATTTTTAAAAGAGGTAATCAATACAGAGGAGTACCCCCTTTCTGTGCTGGATAAGCCCATCGAATCAGAGACGGCGAAGATTGTGGAGAACAGCTTCCGGGCCACGATTCTGGCGTTTCTTGACGAATGGAGCCTGTTTGCAGAACGGAACGGTGTTGACCTGATCAAAGTGATCCAAGCAATCAAAGTCCGGCCGACGCACAGCAACATAATTTTCCCCGGGCCAGGGATCGGCGGTTATTGCCTTCCTAAGGATGGCGGATTAGGCCTTTGGGCTTACCAACATATTCATGGCTGGGAGGATGATATATTCAAGATTACTCCGTTGGCCATTGATATTAACGACACCCGGTCATTGCATGTAGCCCAGCTTACCCGCGATGCTCTGCGCAACATGGGTCGGCCGATCGCCTCTGCGGAAATTTTATTCTTAGGAGCGTCGTACCGGGAGGATGTCGGCGATACGCGATACAGCGGTTCTGAGCTGATCGTGCGGCGGCTGACCGAGATGGGAGCGGAGTTGAGGGTGCATGATCCTTATGTCTTGCACTGGTGGGAATTTGAAAAGCAGGATGAATATCCTGCATCTTCCCAGAGTCTGAAAAGGTTTTTTCGAGGTCAGGAGAAATTAAAAGATCTGCGCGTCGCTCAGGATCTTAAAGAGTCCCTGTCCGGGACAGATGCGGTAATTTTGGGCGTAAGACACAAACATTACCTGAACCTCGACCCGGACGAAGTAGTGAAAATGGCCGGAGGCCCGATCGCCGTGATCGACTGCTTTGGGATTTTGGATGATGACAAAATCAGGCGTTACTTTGAACTGGGATGTGAAGTGAAAGGACTGGGGAGAGGACATGTGAAAAGGATTAAAGACGAAGTAAAACAAAGAAGGACTGAGGACTGAGAAGAAAGGGAATGAGTGATGGATGGAAAATTGAAAAGTTTGAGGATTTAATACTACGTTACTGCGATCCAGACAGTGGCCAATTCCCTGTTAGGAAACCCATCGGAGTAGGTCTCTCATTCAGTCCTAAAAACATTTTTGAGTAGGGTCGATGGTTTTTTTCTTGACGTCTATAAATCTGTATGTTATATAATATAATTAAATGCAGGGAAAAAAACTTCATAACCTCAGCCGCCTGCGCCAGGCCTTGCGCCGCCTTCTCCAAGACCTGGAGCGGTCTCTGGAAGTCGCCTTCGGGCGGTCCTCGCTGGTCAAAGGCAATGTCTATGAGATGGCGCGCAAGTGCGGCAAACCCAACTGTGTCTGCACCCGGGGAGGGTTACATCGCAGTAAGGTCCTCAGTTGGAGTGAGGGAGGCAAGACCCGCCTGTTCTCCATTCCGCCGGAGCGGCTGGGGGAGCTTCAGGGGAAGAGCGAGGAGTATCTGCGGTTTCGCCGGGCGCGGGCCCGGGTCACGGAGATTTGTCGGGAGATCTTAGCTGTGCTGGATCAGATGGAGAGTCTTCGCCGCGAAGAGCCCTGAGTTGAAGGAATCTGCCGAGTCCGGTTCGATGCCGATGTATTTTGAGCGCAACGATGCGTTGGTAATCGAGGCGTTTCGGCGGGGGGAGTTTGATTATTTGGAGGGGGTCGGAGAAGTCTCCGAGGTGGATTTTTTCCGGGCCATTACGGAGAGAAAGATTTTGCGGAAGTTGGCCGATACGTACCCTTCGCCGTGTCAGAAGCACGATGTTCCTTTGTGGGTGTACATTGCCAGCGACCTCTCCATGCGGTTTCATGCCGTCCATCCTTTTCATGCTTTTCCCTATGTGGTGCGTTCCGGAGGCCTGGTCCAAGCCTTTGGCCCGCAGATGGGGCATAAGGCTGTCCATCCGGAGACCGGGGATATCTCTTTGCGTTGTCAAGGGTTTAATGACAAGAACGAGTATGATCGGCAGACCCCTTGCGATCAGGACTATTTACGCAAGATGGCCCTGCGGACCGGTGCCCAGGGGCTGCAGGCTTGGTTCAATCGGGATGTGGTTGGGATCTTCAAGCAACATCATGCTTTCGATCCCGAGGGGATTTTTATCGGGGATGCGACCTATCTCTTTTTGCCGGACAACCCGCGCTATGAAGGCTCGTCGCGGATGCTGTTTGATGAGCACCATCACCCGGTGGATGGATCAAAGCTTACGCCCCAGCAGCGAGCCCGGTGTACCTGGCGTCGTTGCTACAAGCTGGTCAGTCTCCTGCATACCAATCGGGCAGCGGAGTTTTTTCTTTATGCGGGATTGGTGCTGACCGCAGGCCAGGATCACGAGGGTCCTCTTCTTTACCGTCTAGTGGAAGAGTTTGTGCAGAATCATGGCCGGGGGTTGATGAAGCGGCTGATTTTGGATCGAGGGTTTCTGGATGGCGCCCAGATGGGCCGCTGCCAACAGGAGTTGGGCATCGACATCCTGATTCCGGTGCGCCACAATATGGAGATCTATCAAGACGTGGTGGGCCTAGCCCAAGCCGGGCAGTTATCCTTCCAGCCCTGGGCGCCCGCCCCTCCCGGCCCCCAACCCATTCCCCTCCATCGACCCCCACGGATCAAAAAGCGGGAGGAGGCCCGACAAAAAACCTTGGCCCGACAGAAAGCCCAAGCCCCGACCCTAGATCCCAAAGCGCTTTCCACCCGGCGGGTTCGATCGGAGGTGGCCGCGGTCAACGGGCTGGAGACCTTTTCCTCCTGTCCCATTCCCCTCAACGCCCTGGTCAACCGGGAGGTTTACGCCGATGGACATGTGGATTATTGGGTGTTGCTGGATACGGCGCCAATCCGGCAGCCGGCCAGCACCCGCCAAGAATATGGCCTGCGGGAGACGATCGAAGAACGACATCGACAACTGAAGTGTTTTAGTGACCTAGAAGCTTTCACCTCCCGTGCCTTCAACGTGATCGCCAACCAGGTTGTCTTCGTCTTGCTGACCTATAGCTTGTTGCAATGGTATTTGCTGCGGATCAGCCGCTAAGCCCTCAACCCCAAAACTCGCACCCGTACCCTGGAACTCTTGCGCCCCACCCTTACGGTCATTGTCATCTATTACCAAAACTATATGGCCTTTCTCACACCGCTGCAACACCAAGAACTCGTCCTCACTCTCAGCGAGCCAGCCCGCAAAAAGATCCTCACCAAAACCCGCCGCCTGCGCCGCAGCCTAGCCCATCAGCTCAATCATGCCCGGCCCCCGTAATCTTTGTCCCACAACCTTTTCCCTAAATGCCAAAACTTTCCACCGACTCCCAGTCGAAGACCACACACCCTTGTCCACCAAACCCGCCCGCAAATAGAGACCCCTGAGGAAGATCTTTTTCCCCTTCCCGAGATATCCCAAAAAATGAAAGAACCTGCCTCCAGCCCCTCCTCCCCCTACTAACCTCCCTCCACTGTCTGAATTGCAG
>JAHJQK010000112.1 GCA_018819135.1 Pseudomonadota bacterium
CATAAGCGTTTTCGAGGCTGAACTCCTTCACCCATTTCGGATTACGGCCTGCTGTCTCCCTGTTTACGCTTCACTCATCCGGTTACCCGCATAAATGCAAAACTCGGTTCTGACGGTCGGCTAACTTTGTCAGGCTGGCTTCTCAGCCAACTGGATTCCCCAGGCTTTGCCTGGCGCACTAAGAACTCGCTTTGGGGTGGGTTGAATATACAAAAAGGGAATTGTGTGTCAAGGGAATTTTAGCACAAGATCTTGGGTTTGTTTGGGGGGCTTTTCAGCGGGGATTCGGGGGATTTTCGGGGTAGAGGTGGGGAGGGGGTGTTTGCAACGATTTGACGAGGACCGTCAGGCATTTTTGAGGCTCATCTGGGCACACCAGTTCCTCCCGCCCCGTATTCCTGATCTTTACGACTGTAGGTAAGCGTCCCAGGCATAGTCGGGGTCACGATAAAGGTGATAATTACCAAGAGAAAGCATGAATAATTTTAGGTGTTTCGAAATTGACGATTACAGGAAGAAGCTTTCGTTTTCTCGATAAAAATTCGCCCTGCTGCCGAATTTAACGCTTCCAAATTGTAAAAGTCAAAATCCTAAAGATTTGTTGATTTCCGATTGAAATGTTGCATTTTTGGGAAAAATCCCCAAAACAACATTTCAAGAAGTACTTCACAGGCTCTATAACCAAAATGCAGGGGCGATTAAGCGGAACTCAAGACCCTCTCCTCTGCCCTGTTTTCCTCGTCATCCCAGAATATGGGGCCACGGGCCTAGTCTGTTTTTAAAAGAGAATTCTCCGGCCTATCTTTGTCTTGGTCAATCCCGGTAGGTTTGTTTTCCTGGCGGTAAATGACCAGGCGATCACCAGGTTGGAGGCACACCCTGGGGTCCAGTCGATTCCAAATGATGAGGGCTGATGGGTGCTTGCTGCCTGAGCAATTAGTTTGAGGGAAACATTCTGAAAGAGGTCGATTTCGACGCGGTCGAAGGCAAGAGGTGGATAGTAGTCCTCGTCTGAAAGCCGAAAACCATATCGGTGGGGATCGGAGATGATCAGCTTGACTACGACAATCCGCAGGACACAACGCTGGGTCTCGAGCGGCAGGTAAAGGTAATAGTAATTATCGACACCCTCAAAAAGTCTCTTGAGTCAAAAAACTCCCTCGCAAAAACAAAGGTTCTGCTGGAAGGAGGGGAGAGGCTGATAAAGGGTCAAAACGTGGAAAGCTTGGAGGGAGCTTTCGCCCCCTCTTTTTATTTCCTACTCATACCACCTGGTAAATTCATCCGGCTTTTGCTTGAGGCTGCGGTAGGTATTTAATTTAGCCTTCTCGTCCGGGTAGCCCAGTGCTATGCAAATGACCAGCTTTTTGCTTTCCGCTATGCCCAGGAATTTTTTTATCTCCGGTGCGTAGTTGGTCACCGAGGCCTGCAGGCAACTCTCCACGCCAAGCGAGTGCGCTGCCAGAATTAGATTCTGAGCAAACAGCCCCATGTCGAAGATGGACCACTCTCCCAGGGAGCCGTCAATAAAGAGGAAGACGGCGCACGGCGCGCCGTAGAACTCAAAGTTCATCAGGCGCAATTTTTCTCTCCCCTCCTCATCGCTCCTCGCTACCCCGAGCGTGCTGAGCCTACGGGCGCCATGCTCCCGGGAGCGCTCCTCCAGTGCCGGCGGCCAGCCCTTGGGGGTGGGCAGGGCGGGATGGGTCGGCGCTTTTGCTCTCGCCAGTTCCAGCAGTTTCTGGCCCAGTTCTTTTTTCTTTTTACCACTTACCACGAATACCTCCCAGGGCTGGGTGTTGGTATAGGAGGGGCTGTTGCTCACCGCCTGCAAAATCTTTTTCATCACATCTTGGTTGATGGGATTTGCCTTGAAAGCGCGAATGCTCTGCCTCGTCTTGATAGCTTTTAGGATTTCCATTGGTAATACCTCCCGTTAAATAATTTTAAAATATCCGGTCATGAAAAGGTCGGCGATGCCCAGCCTTCATTCAGAAGGTCGGAGATTATTGATCCGGCGTAGACCACCTTTAGTGATAGGAACTCACTGGAGAATGAGATGAATATAACGAAAACCGGCGCTGTAGGTCAAGCCAAAAAGACCCCTATCTTCTCAAAATCGCAACTTTTTGAGGCTTGAAAAACTTCGGGTCGATAGCGGATAGTGTCTACGAGGCTAATCAGGAAATGAGGGGAGACGGCTTCAACAGAATTTCGGACAAGAATTTTCGTCCCTTTTCGTCTCCGTCACCACGGAGATTTCTCGCCCGGGGGGATCGGAATTTCGGCCACGTTCAACACCATGGAAACCGCAACGTAGAATCCACTGACCGCGACCAGGTCGATCACGCTGCGCTCGCCGAGTGTCTCCATCGCGCGTTTGAACAGCTGGTCATCGACGAAATGCTGTCGGTGCAGGACCGTGCAGAAATCATAGACCAGTTCTTCGTCCGGCTTCATGTTCTTCGGTCTCTTGTTCTGGGCCAGATCTTCGGTGACGGCCTCGGCCAGCCCGCCCTTAATCGCCAGCGGTTTATGGGCGTACCACTCGTATTTGGATCCCCAAAAGCGGGCCGTGATAAGGATCGCTAATTCATTGAGCCGCGCCGGCAGCGATGTTTTATACCGCACGTATTCGCCGAGTCTTTGCCACCGGTCGGCTAAATCCGGACTGCGCAGCAGCGTACCGAAAGGACCTCGCACACCGCCGCGCGAGTCCGCGATTTCGTCATACACGCGCTTCTGCGCGTCGGTCATCTGCTCCCGCTTGATGTCCAAAAAACGAGGTTCCTTGGGTTGAGGCCTGGCGACGGTTGCCATCGCGAAGACAAGGATACCGACTACCGCGGCAGTCAAAATGTTCTCCATTGACTTTTCTCCCCCCCTGGTTCCTGACCTTCAACCGTCTTTAAATGACCACGACGGTTTGATCATTCGGGATTTCGAAACTGCCCCGACAACGCGGGTTCGGGCAAGTCAGGATATCATCTACCCGCACTAAATAGTCACGCGCCTTGGCGAACTTCGCGCGGTCGTTATCGCTGGCCCCGGCCGGAATATTCTTCTTCTTCGAACGCCGCAGCCAGCGAATTTGGAACTCGGATGACTGGCGGCACTTCGGACAACTGTAAGTGGCCTGTTTCGTCTCGGGTTTCTCAATGTAAAAGTCTCTCTCGTCCATTATCCTAGTGTAACCCCATACGGCTTGATTATGCCAACGAATATTTTCCACCAGAGCCTGAAATTATGCCCGCTGTTTCCTCAAGGCCCCCTTCTATGTCAGGCCGGTGCGCATTCCATTGTTCAAGCTTCTTAGGCAGTAGCTTTAGCTCTTTCCTCCTGGGACATTTCAGCCAAGAGTTGGACCTCTTTGATGTCCAAACCAAGCCCCTGGCCCACCCGCTGGCCATATTGCGGGTCTGCCTTGAAAAAGAGGGCGGCCTGGCGAAGTTGAATGCGTTTTTGGGCTTTGCCGAGATGACTGACGATATTGCCGATCAAGTTCTCACGATCCTGATCGGTCATGACGTTACGATATAGGTTCCCTGCTTGGACGAAATCGTAGTTACCCTCCTCGGTGTAGAATTTAACGGCAAAACCCCGCGGGTCGCGCGCGGCATCGGCTGAACCCTTTTCACCGCCAACCGTGGAAAAGCGGGCGAAGACTTCGGTTCGCTTACCGACTTTAGAAAGAAATTTAGCTTTGGTGTATTTCGTCACATCGGCGTTTACTTCAAAATACCCATGGGCTCCAGCTCCTTTGGCATGGACTACACGTTCGGGGATGCGCTCGCGATCGAAGTGAGCCAGCTTCTCCAGCAGGTGAACATCCTGCATCAGTACCGGACCGCGCTCACCGGCTGTTAGGCTGTTCTGATCATCAGCAACAGGGATTCCAAAAGCAGTTGTGTACCTTTTTTTTCATTGGACATTTTTTTCTCCTTTCCATGAAATTATTCAGAGCCCGAATACTTCATTATTATTAAGATATCATTCATATTATCTCGCAGTAATATTGTGGATGTAAATAAGGTGAACTTTGTATTTTAAGGTGAAAAATACTGTATATGGGTGGTAATATGTTGAAGAAATTTTGAAAAAAACTTACCTTTTTCATGCTCGTTTTCCCCCTTTAAAAAGAAACGTTTTGGTACATCCCTATATCCGTAAATATTAAATCTTTAAACTTCATTGTCAACCCATTTTTATAACTTGCCCCACTCCAGTTTTTTTTGAGTGATTACTTCTATGGTGGTTCGGGCGGGAAGGGGGAAAAATTTTTCTTCCGTTGACGAAACCCTCCCCGTTTGATACTTTCAGGCGTAGGAAATAATCAGAAGGCGGCGGTTTTTTCCATGATCTTCCATTGGATTTTATTCTTTCTTTTTCTCGTCTCTTGCCTCCTCCCTTCAGCCGCCGCAGCCAAGACTCTTGCCGGCAAAGTCCTCAAGGTATTTGACGGCGACACCATCTTAGTGCGTATTCATGCTCGGGAAAAACACGTTCGCCTGCGCGAGATTGATGCCCCGGAAGTTACCCACCAAAAGAGATTCGGCCAAGAACCTTGGGGGAGGCGAGCCAGGGATTTTGCTCAGTCGCTGGTCAAAGGAAAGATCGTGCGCCTGGAGATAGAAGAAGGTGATGAACGGGACAAATATTACCGGCTTTTGGCCTATGTTTTTACAGACCATAATTTTATCAATCGGGAGATGGTCAAATCCGGCAACGCTTTCTTTTACCCGGGCCATTTTAATGGAAAACACGCCGCGGAGCTTAAGGAGGCTGAAGAAGCGGCCAGAGAAAAAGGAGTCGGAGTCTGGGATAAAAAAAAGGGCCTCCAGGAAAGGCCGCATGAGTTTCGCAGCCGTACCAAGCGGGATGAAGGCCTTTTTTCCCAATTCACGCACCTCATCCGGGGGGAGGCGAAAAAACCTACTGCCAAGGCGTACCCAATTCCGCCAGATAAAGTCGTAGCCAATAAACGCTCCATGATCTATCATATGCCCGGCAGCCCGGGAGCGGCACGGGTAAGCCCCAAGAATCGTCTTTTTTTCGACACTCCGGAAGAGGCCGAGAAAGCCGGGTTTCGGCGAGCAAAAACTGGAGAATTGCAGCGGTGAAAGGTTTTAAGACTCGGTGATCTCGGTGTCCTCTGTGGCTAAATTAAACAATCCCCTGGACAACATCGCCATTGTTTTGATCAGGCCCCAATTCGCCGGGAACATGGGGGCGGTGAGCCGGGCCATGAAAAACATGGGGCTTTCCCGGCTCATCCTGGTATCACCGGTCCAGGATCATTTGTCTGAAGAGGCCCGCATGATGGCCACTTCAGCTCGGGACATCCTGGAGAAAGCAGAAATTTATCCCGCCCCGGAAAAGGCCTTAAGGGGATTTCGATGGATTGCCGGGACTTCATCTCGCAAGGGGAGAAACCGCGGCCCTTTTATCACGCCGCGAGAAATCTGCCCGGAGATCATTGCCCATGCCCGGACGATCCCGGTGGCCATCCTCTTCGGCCCGGAAGACAAAGGGCTGACCAACGAAGAACTGGCCCCCTGCCACGCCCTGATCACCCTGCCCACCCACTCCAGCCTCCGCTCCCTGAACCTGGCCCAGGCCGTGATGCTGCTCTGCTATGAACTCTACCTGGCCAGTCTTTCCCACTCTCCCGGAAAACCTGTGCTTCCCCAATTAGCGGAGTTTCAAAAAATAGAAGGAATGTACGCCCATCTGGAAGAACTCCTCCTGCGCATCGGTTTCCTCGACCCCAAAAACCCTAAACGCATCATGCACACTCTGCGGCGGATTTTCGGAAGGGCCAACCTCTCCGACCGGGACGTAGCCGTTCTGCGCGGGATCTTCCGCCAGCTGGAATGGTTCGCCACGCATCGCGATCCTCAAGACCGTTGAAAAACTTTTTCACCGCAGAGAGCGCAGAGAACGCGGAGATATATTAAGGCCAAGAACCAAAAGATGCCGAAGAAATTAATTTGGTTTTAAATTTATCTAATTCTCTGCGATCTTGGCGTGCTCCGCGGTGAATATTATTTTTGTTAATTTATTGCCCTGGGGAATCTTTTGCGGCGGGCTCTTCAGCAGGAAGGAGGGAGGGGGTTTCCAGGGCATTGAGTTTATCGCTGAACTTTTCCATCTGCCGTTGCGCCGTGTCAAAACTCCCTTTGGCCTGCTCTACGTGTTTCCCCAATTTCCTGAACTCTTCCTGGAACCTGGCCAGTTGGCCTCGCAGCCCGGATAGGTGATGGATGATTTCGCGGGCACTCTCTTCCACTTTCATCCCCCGCAGTCCCAGGAGAATCGTATGCAGGTAAGCATAAAAACTGCTGGGAGAAACCGGGATGACATGTTTGACGAAAGCATATTCCCGCA
The DNA here is from genome assembly GCA_018819135.1 of Pseudomonadota bacterium. GTDB lineage: Bacteria > Desulfobacterota > SM23-61 > SM23-61 > SM23-61 > JAHJQK01. The sequence continues at coordinate 6,388 of JAHJQK010000112.1, forward strand.
AACTCTTCCCTTCGCCCAGGGCTTCATCCTTGATGAAGGCCTCGTAGTAAACATTCTCGGCGGGAATATACATGAGGGCAAAGTCGCAGGTTCCTTCGTGCGGCAGGATGTATTTACCGGCGATGGCCTCCACATGCTTCTTCACGTCAGCGGCGAAGAGCTTGAGGAAACTCTTCTTGGTTCCATCGTCCTCAGCCAGAAGGGCTTTCTGAAAATTTTCCAGAGGAAACTTGGCGTCGACAGAGACGAGCCCCTGACTTAAGCGAATGACCGCGTCCACGCGCTCGCCACTCTTAAAAGAATGTTGCAAGGTAAAAAATTCAGCAGGCATGATCTGGGCCAAAAGGTCTCCCAGCAGGAATTCACCCAACCCACCCCGGACTTTAGGGGCCCGCAGGATTTCCTGCAGGCTGGCAATGGAACGTCCCACCTCTAAAATGCGTTTGTTGGCTTCATCCAGCTGCGCCAATCGAGACTGAACTTCCTGCACCCGATCGCCGAAATGCTGGCTGGTCTTCTGCATCAGGCCCATCCCGGTTCCTACCTGCTCGCTAACCTGGGAAGCGATGGAATTCAACTGGCTGGTAACCTGACTGGCTAAGGAGGACAGTTGCTGATGCACAAGCTGAACATTTCCCTCCAAGCTCCGCCCCACCTGGTCACGCAGACCATCGATCTGCTGTTGCAGGAGCAGGAAGGCCGGATCTTTTTCTTTCGTGGCGCGCATCTCCCGCCATTGCCTGGAGCTCTGCCAGACGAAGAGGAGAAGCAAGGCGATGAGAACGGCAAGAAGAATGATGACCCAAATTTCCATGGAGCTGTCAAAAAAACAGAATTCAGGAGACAGGAGGTAAAACCCAATTGGATATTTTTACCCACTTTATCAGAAAAAATTCATCGCCTCAACGGGAAAGATTCTTAGCCGGGTTTAATTCCATTCCTGAGGTCGTCTGTTTTGTTCAGGAAGAATTAGACCGGGATGCTGTTATCCCAATTCTTTAAAGATCGCACCTCACCTGTCCGGACAAAGAAAAAAGCGACTTCCTTGACGGCTCGTCGGGTTACTTTCTCCACGGCCCGGGCATACCAGATTCCCTGTTCTCGATACGCCTCAAACCGCTCATCGAGAGCAACTCCGGAGACTTCATCTGTCTTATAATCGACAATCACCCACCCCTCATCTTCTTCGAAAAGCAGGTCGATCTTCCCCTCCATGATTTTTTCCTGCAGGAAAACGGAAAAGGGGACTTCGCGGAAGAAACGTTTGGCCTGGTGGACCCGGTCCATGAAGGGGTGGCTGAGGGTTTGACGACAGATCTCCTCGATCTTGTCCACCATCCCCGGAATGGATTGCTCGACGGCCTTCATCTGAGCAAGAGCTTTTAGGTTTCTGCCATCGGTCCAGTCAACCCGCTCCATAACCTCATGGAAAGCCGAGCCGAAAACCGCTCCTCTTGCGCCTGTTGCGGAAGAAGACGCGGGGACTTCGTCCCAAGAAAACCGGGAGGAATCGATCCACCCTGCGAAAGAAGAAGGGGTAGCAAGAGGAAGCCCGCGGGAAGCTTTCTCTTTGACCCCGGCCAATGTTTTTTGCCATTGAAGACGCCTCTGCAGGGGAGCGGCATTGTCTTCCGGCGCTTCGGCCAACTCGAGGCGAAGAGGCGGTTTTCCTTCGGGGTCAAGATCAAAAATTTCTCCGCCGAGGATCAACTGGCCGTTCCTCTGCGAACCAGGCCTCATTTCTTTTCCATCCGGAAGTTGTCCTTCGAGCATCTTGAAGAATCCTTTCCTTTTTCCCCAGAAGAGCGGAATGGCCAGATAATCTCGCGCCCGCGTGGCAGCGACGTAGAAGAGCCTGCGATCCTCGGCCTCCATTTTAATCTTTTCTTGTTCCCAGGCGGAATCGTAACCCGCGGTCTTAAAATCGCCTATGGCCAGTTGAAAACTTCCCTGGAGCCTCTGGGGAATGAACTGCTGTTGGCGAGTGCGCTCGGTGGCCAAGTTGGCCAGAATGACGACCGGAAACTCCAGCCCTTTGGCTTTGTGGACCGTTAGCAACCTTACGTTTTCTTCCTCTTCTTCCGACCAGGGTGACTCTCCTTCGCGGATGCCTTCTTCTTCGCGGCTTCCCAGCCATTCCACGAAGCGCCGGAAGGTGGCCGATCTTTCCTTTTCGAAAGCCCGGGCTTGGTCGAGAATTTTTCGCAGGTTGGCAGCCACTTGTTCTCCTCCATGGCGGAGAAGAGAAAATTCCAGGGCTTTGGTTTTAGCCAGGAGGTCCACAACCGTGCTGGAAATGGGAACGGTATTCCTTTTTTCATGGAGGTCGCGCAGCAAAGAAAAAGCCTTGGCAAAATCGCTTTCCTTCTCCCGTGGCTCCTGAAGGTAATGCAGGCGGTTGCCGGAAGAGACAAAAAGAAATATCTCTTCGTCGGAAAATCCAAAGAAGGGGGAACGCAGGGCAGCGACCAAGGAAATCTCATCCGCGGGGTCATCCAGAACTCGGAGACAGCAAAGAAAACTGCGCACCTCCTGCCGCATATAAAATTCCTTCCCCCCTTCCAGGCGAAAGGGAATTCCCCGGTCTTTCAGGGCTTCTTCATAAATCTCGATGCCCGAAAGAGCGGGGAAGAGCAAGGCTATATCCCGGAAACCAACCGGGCGGATGTCTCCTTTTTTTTTATCGCAGATCATCCATTGATTTCTACTTTTCCCTCCGGCCATTACCTCAAGCAAAGCGGCGATGGATTGGGCCTCCTTTTGCCGTACGAAGGGAGCCGAAGCTTCTTCCGGATCGAAGCCCGGCGGGGGAACAAGCAGAATGACCCCGGGCTGGTTCTTCACGCTTTCTTTCCGCTCTTCATGGGCAACCAGGGGGATGTATGCCGGCTGAAAATAACCCTGGTCCGAGGGCCGGATCAAAGGCTCAAAGACCCGGTTGATCCAGGAGATGATAGACGGAACCGTACGGAAGTTCTGCACGATCTTCAGGCTTTCCCTCTTTTTGGTCAATTGCTCCCTGGCTTTTTCATAGGTTTCGATGTCCGCACGCCGGAAGCGGTAAATGGATTGTTTGGGATCACCCACCAGAAAGAGTTTCCCCGGAGAAACTTCAACCTCCTCCCAGGTTTCGGCCCGGGCATGGTCTTCAGCCAGAAAGAAAACGACTTCCACCTGGAGCGGATCGGTGTCCTGAAATTCGTCGACCAAGATGTAGAGAAATTTTTCCTGAAAATATCTCCGGACCTCCCTATCATCCCGCAGCAAATTTCTAGCCAGAAGGAGCAAATCTTGAAAATCGAGCACGCCGCGCTGGGCTTTTTCTTCGGCGATGGCTTTTAGAAATCCGCGGAGCCATTCCACCAAGTCCGTCATGGTTTCCGCGCAAATCGCCCTTTTTAATTCCTCAAGCTCCTCGGCCAGTTCGGCGAAGATCCGCTTTTGGGCATCGCAGCTTGAGGGCGGCTTCCAATTCTGCTTGTTCCCTGCGCCCTTGATTACAAGCTCGCGCAGGATCAGGATTTCTTTCCGTTCCCGGGAAGCTCCTTCCAGCTCTGGGACTTTTTCCTTCAGCGCCTGAATGTTTTGCCATCCCTTGTCCTCTACTTGCTGGCAATCGCGGGCCAATTTAAGAGCTTCCTTTATTCCATTTTTGAAATTTTGAATAAATTCCTCGGTGGAGTAAGAAGGCCGGGGAAGCGGACCTTCGGGAACCAGGTCGCGGTTGCCGTATAGCTGACGCACAAGACTGGTTAGGTCGGTCAAACTCATGCCCCGGGTCAGGGCCCGTCGCAAAGGGACGGATTTTTTCTCCAGCTCTTGGCCCAGCCAAAGTTCCCAAATTTCCTGAAAGAGCATATCCATGCCCATTTCATCCATGGGCTCGAAATTCGGGTCGATCTTGGCCTCCACCGGACGCTCCCGGAGAAGGCTGGCACAAAAGGAGTGGATGGTGGAGATGGGGGCCCGTTCCAGGTCTCCAAGGGCCTGCTGCAAGGCTTCCCGGTCGTTGTCCCGGGACTGAGGAATCACTTTCTCGATCGCTTCCCGCAGCCGGATCTTCAGCTCCCCGGCTGCTTTCTCGGTAAAGGTAATGGCTACGATTTGCTCCAGCGAGGCCTTGTGGTTGCGAAGGAGGGAGAGGATCCGGTCAACGAGAAGGGTTGTTTTACCCGTGCCGGCTCCTGCTTCCACGGTTAGGGATCGAGTTAGATCATGCCGAGCTACCTGCCGCTCGTTCCGGTCGGTTAACTCTGTGGCTATCGATTTTTTCTTTTTCATGCGCCCGGTCTCAGGGAATACTCTTCATTTCCAAAAAAGCCGCAGTTCGAGGATCGTTTCTTTTTCTTTGGAAAAGGGCGTTCGTGCCTTGCTCGCAGAGAGCCTGGAAATCACAGTAATCACAGCTACGATCTCCTTCCCGAAAGGGAAAGAAGGTTCCTTCCAGAATTCCCTGGGCAATAATGCGGATGATTTTCTTTAGGGTCTTCTCTTTCTCCATCCAGTTTTCGCCGCGGAACAGGAGGTGTTTGAACTTTCCCTTGCGGCTCACGCTGTCATATTCGGCCCAGCTCTTTTCGATATCCGCCTGTTTCCAGATCCGACAAGAAGCCAATAGGTAAAGGGGAAGCTGCAAGGTCGTTCCTCCACTGAAACCATCCGCCTGACCGGCCACGATTCCAGTTTTATAATCGATGACGCGGAGGCGGCTTCCGTCCAGGGAGAAATCGACCCGGTCGATCCTTCCCCGGAAGGAAACCGTGGATTGCCCTTCAAGAGTCAAAGAAATTGCTTCGCTGCTGGGGCTGGCCTTGGAGCGGGGGGTCTGATGTCCGAACCGAAATTCAAAATGGGTGGGAATATATTCAGGAGATTCTTCACTTGCCCTCTGGAGAAAGCTCCGGAGATCCTCGAGAATTTCTTGCCGGTCAATTTCCCAGAGCAGAGGAGCTCCGGTGATTCCTGCGGCTTCGGCTTCAGAAAAGACTCGGTCGGCGACATCAGCCAGGATCTTCCCGTACGTGTCGATTTGATCGATCTGCAACGGCCCGGGGATTTGTTTAACGGCTTCCCGGTAAAAGCGGAAGAGGAGGTCATGAACGACCGCGCCGCGCTCTAAGGGCGGGAGGCGCAGAATTTCCTCGGGATAAGGAAGGCTCCTTAGACCCAGAACTGCGGCAAGAAAATATTTAAAAGGGCAGGAAGCGTACGTTTCCAGCCGGGTGGGAGAGAGGACCTGCCCGGAAAGGGCGAACCGTTCGCGCAGGAGGTGAAGGGCCTGGGGGGACTTGAGACAACCGTCATACTCAGTAAAAGTTCGCCAGCCCCAGCGGAGCCGGGCCAGCTTTTCGGCCCGCTGCAGGACGGGGAAAAGGCTTTTTAAGTAGGCGACCTCCCTGCGCTCATTCCTCTTCAAGGCGCCGGCAACCTGACCCAGATCAAACTCTTCTTCATCGAGCGCTTGCTCGACGTCATCGGGGGCGAGCTGGGAAAGGGCCACCCGCCGAAACGCGGGAAGAGTCTCCAGCCGGCTGTAATCCATGGCCTCTCCGTACAGGGCCTCGGCGACCCGCAGGAGAAAGAAGGAAGGAATCCGCTCGCGGCCAGAGGCAGGATCCAGGCGCGGGTAAGAAAGGATCAACTTTTCCCGGGCCGAACCCACGGCCAGGGAGAAAAGAAGCTTTTCCTCCTGAGAACGAAATCTTTTCAGGGAAATCCTTCCCGGCATACCCAGGGCATCGTTCATGGCCTTGCGCTCATGGTCCAAAAGCAAAGGGTCCTGGCGCGGCGGAGCGGGAAAGGCTCGTTCCACCAGGCCGGGAATAAAAACCACCCGGAAAGACAGGCCCCGTGCGGGCATCAGGTCCGTAACACAGATACCTTCTTTTTGAAACCAACCTAGCCGTTGAGTATTTTCTTCCAGTGCTGCCGAGACGATTTCCTTGAACCGGCGGATACCCACTTCCTGGCCAAAGGTATCGAGAGATTCAAGGGCACGTAGGCATTCGCAGAGGGTTTCCTGAGCCTCGCTTTTTTCGAAATAGGTTTTCATGAAGTGGATGGAGCTGTTCACCATTCCCTGCCAGGTATCTTTCCTGGGAAAAAGGTCCAGAACCGAGAACAATTCTTGGAGGAAGCCCCAGAACCTTCGGGCTTCATCGGCGAAAACAAAAGCCTCTTTCTCTCCCTCTACTGGTTCCGCCTCTTGCCTTCGGCTCATCAGCGCCGAGAGCTTCTCTTCCCACTTTTTCCTTCCTTCCACGATTCCGGCTTCCCTGGAGAGAAGATCCCACAGTGCGGGTGAAGGTTCCTCCTGAAAAAAATTCCTCCAGGCGATGGGAGCAAAGGTCAGGAACTCCATTACCATGCTTCTTCTAAGGTTGCTGCCAACCAGGTCAAGAAAGAGAAGAATGCTTTTCCCTTCCTGGGTGCGGGATAGAGGCAATCCTCCTTGGAAGTAAATTGGAATCCGGAGGGCCTGAAACGTTTGCTGGATGAGAGGACCGTAGAGATCGTAATTGCGGAGGAGAATGGCCATGTCGGGGAAGGGGATATCGTCTTCCCCGGCCAGCCGCAAAATCTCCCGGGCCAACTCGCGAACTTCCTGAGCCTCGCTGGGAGCGGAGAGGAACAACACCGAGTGATCATCCAAGGCCTTGAACTCTGCGGGCCTTGGCGTGAAGAGATGCTGTTGCAGAATCTCGACGGACCTTTTTCCCTGGCCAACGGATTTCTCCAATCGCTCAGCTTGAAAGCCCATGCTTTTATACCATTCCAGAATCGGATTGGCGTAGGCAAAGGCGGCAGATTCGCGCCAGGGCATGAAGGCAACCACGTCCAGAGTCTCCGAACAGGCCTGGAAAAGCTTCTTCTGGGCTGTGGTAAAGTCGTAGAACCCGTACAGGATCAATTCTTTGGTGCCAAAAGCTTCCGGAAAGTTTCGGACGGCGGCACTGGCGTGGAAGAGGAGCTGGGAAGGATCGAAGAATTCTTTGCTGGTCATCGACCGGAAAGCCTGGTAGAGGCGGTTGAGATCGATCAACTTTTGGCCATCTTTAACCGGCAGTTCTTCCACCCCTCCTTCGGCGAGGTCCCGGAAGGTCGCGGCCAGCGCTCTTTGAAAACCCCGGCGGGGGGCGATGTCCTTGAAGTAGCCGTCAGCTCCCGTCGTCTCCGCCAGGGAAGCAATACAAACCAGGTCGCCGAAGGGCGGTAAGGGGCGGAGTTTTTCTCGGCTTAAGGGATCGGCAGCCAATGCTCGGCCTAAATCGATAAACGTAAGGAAGCGGATGTTGAAATGATCAAGGCCTTTAAGGACTAAAAGCCTTCGTAAATAAAGTCCTAATAGATTTGACCCTACCAGAACCACAAGGGGAGCGAGAGGATCCTGGCCTTTTTTCCTTTGCACCCAATCCAGGAAAGCCTCTTCCAGCACGGGTTGGTAAGGACCCAGAAAGAGGGGATGATTTTTTTTCTTCGCTCCCATTTTATGTGCTTGAATCAATTAATTGGGACACAGATTTCCACGGATAAAGGCAGATAACTATTTTTTGCATTTTATATCCTGAAAATCTGTGTTCATCTGTGTCCAATAAGGAAATTCCTATACAATACATTTAGGCAGTGAATTTACTGAATGATAACCTTAAGAGAAGCCTTTTTCAATAGGATTTATCTCTTAAGACGGTGGCGGTGTGGTTTTTTTGATGAGCAAGGCTCCGGCCATGCCTGTAAAAGCCACTACCGCTGAAAGGATAAAGGCCGGGGTGAAAGAGCCCGTTAGGTCAGCGATTTTTCCGGCAACCGGCGGGGCCAGGGCTTGGCCTAGGCCAAAGATCAGGATGGTGAAACACAGTCCCAGGGTTTATTGAAGGAAAATTTACCTGTTGACGGGTGTTTTTCCATTGCTTATGATTTCATCAGTTCTGGATACAATCTTTTTACCCCGAAGGATGCTTGATCGATGGCCTCCGCTCTCGATAAAATTTGAAACCCCTTCTTCTCGCGCAATTACTCAACGCACCTTTTGGAGACCCGGCGCTCTTTGTCGAGGTCCTTTGGGAACGCCGCGCTTTGCTTTTTGACCTGGGGGGCTTTACCGATCTTCGTCCCGCCAAGCTCCTCAAAGTGTCGCATGCTTTTATCTCCCATACCCACATTGACCACTTCATCGGTTTCGACACCCTGCTGCGAGGGATGCTAAACCGGAAAAAAGTCCTAAAAATATTCGGTCCGCCGGGATTCCTGGCCAATGTCCAGGGCAAACTTTCAGGTTATACCTGGAACTTGACTGCCGAATATCCTTTTTCCATCCAGGCGGCCGAGGTCCATCCCGATCGGATTGTAACCAAGGTTTTTCCTTGCCAGCAGCGATTTTTCCCTGAAGCGGGGAACGAAAAGGCCTTCCAGGGGATCTTGGAAGAAGATCCGCAAATGCAAATTTTCGCCACCCATCTCGACCATATCATTCCCAGTCTGGCTTTCGCTGTCCAAGAGCGTTTTCATATCAATGTGCATAAGGAATACCTGGCCCAGATGGATCTTCCTGTTGGGCCCTGGCTGAAGGAACTGAAAACGGCCGTATGGAGAGGAGAGAGGGATGACTTTTGCCTGCAGATTCCTCTGAGGAAGGGGGAGGGGATGCGGGTGAGAGAACTACCTTTGGGATCGCTGAAAGAAGCCCTAACCATCACCTCCGGACAAAAAATCGCCTATGTTTCCGACTGCCGTTTCAGCGAGGACAATATCGGCAGGATTCTTCCGTTGGCCGAAGGGGCAGATTTGTTTTTCTGCGAGGCGGCCTTTTTGGAAAAAGACCGGGAGCGAGCGGAGGAGAGAGCCCATCTGACGGCCCGCCAGGCAGGAGAGTTGGCCCGGCGGGCTAAGGTCAAAAAGTTACATATATTTCATTTTTCCCCCAAATACGAGCAAGAGGCGGCTGACCTCTACAAGGAAGCAGAAGAGGCTTTTCAGGGATGACCGGGGTGAAAATTATTTTACCCGGGTCCAATTGTTGGTTTTTCCGATCAGGGCAATGCCGATAAAACCCCTAACCTTTAAGTGATCAGGCGTTTCCAGGGTCATCTTGCATTTGTAGGTTTTCCCTTCCCGGGGGTCGTAAATAAAACCACCTTCCCAGAGGTTTTCCCCCGCATAAGTGAAACCCCCAACCAGGTTTAAACCCAAAATATTTTTTTCATCCCTTACACCTCCTGGTGTGATCTAAAAAATTTAAGCTCGATTGTATAGGAAATTCTTTTTTGGACACGGATGTACACAGATTATCAAGATAAACTAAAAAAAAATAATTATCTGCGGTTATCTGCGTAAATCTGCGTCCTATTAAATTTATCCACCTATTGAAAAGTGAAGGATGGCAAGTTCAAAACGATTATTGACCTCCGGGAAAGAATTTCGCTATACTGGTAGCAAACATTCCCGATGGATGCTGAATGGGGAAAGAGATAGCTGTTGGATCAAAATGACCAGGCCTAAGATGAAAGACGAGAATAAAAAAAAGAGCAAGCTGATAGAAGAGTTAACTGTTTTGCGTCAACGGATAAAAAAGCTGGAAGCACTTGAAAAAGAACATGCGCGGGCCGAGGAAGCCCTGCGGGAAAGTGAAGAAAGATTCCGGCAGATTTATGATGAAACTCCCATAGGCTACCACGAACTCGACACGGGGGGAAGGATTATCCGGGTCAATCGCACCGAGCTGGAAATGTTAGGTTACCCGGTCGAAGAGATGCTGGGGCAGCCGGTGTGGAAGTTTGTCCTTGAGGATGAAACGACCCGTCATGTCGTTATGGCCAAAATCGCCGGGGATGTATCCTTTCACGAAACCTTCGAACGCACTTACTGGAGAAAAGATGGTACGACCCTGCCCGTATTGGTTAAAGATCGGGTTATCCGGGATAAGGGGGGGCGAATTATAGGGATCCGTTCCACCGTGGAGGATATTACCGAGCGAAGGCGGTCAGAAGAGGCTCTTAGAAAAAGCGAGGAACAATTGCGCCAGTGGCAAAAAGTGGAGGCAATTGGCAGATTGGCTGGCGGAATGGACCAGGAGACTCAATCTCACCTCTTTGAGCCCTTTTTTACTACCAAAGAGAAGGGCAAAGGACAACTTTTAAAATATACCTGCGCATGATTACCCAGGCGGTTAAAGAAAAGTACGCGCGGACTGAACGCCGCAGGATTTCCGCGAGGGGGGCAGAAACCATTCACCTTAAACACCTTGGAGGCCAAGGTCCGCGAGCTTTTGGATGCTCGGTTGTCGAAGATGAAATTTTTAAAGCCCTCTTGACAATTCTTCGAATCAGCGTAGAATAATTATTAGATTTGCTGGGGGAGCTGGACCGGCTGAGAGATCCCGCAACCAAGAATAGGGATGACCCCTCGAACCTGTTGGGTAATACCAGCGGAGGGAAGCAAATTCGGTAGAGATTGTAAGCCGCCGGTTCGTTGTGAAATCGACGGCTTTTTTTATTTAAGAAACCATTGGGCATGGCCGTTTTTAATTTGGGGTTTTTTAACCTCAAACCCGCAACTGCTATGCCCCAACTCAACAGGAGAGTAAGATATGACTCAATTAGAATATGCCAGGCAAGGTGAGACTACCGAGGCCATGGAAAAGACCGCTGCCTCCGAGGGAATCTCGGCGGAAACCATTCGCCAGGGTATAGCCGAAGGGACGATTGTCATCACCCAGAACGTAAAGCATCGAACAATCTCTCCTTTAGCTATCGGCAAGGGGCTACGCACCAAAATTAACGCCAATGTCGGGACTTCCAAAGACCACACCAACGTCGAGGAAGAGCTGGCCAAAGTGCGCGCAGCCATCGAGGCAGGGGCCGATACCATCATGGATCTGTCCACTGGCCCAGCTATCGGTGAAACCCGCAAAACAGTCATCCAGGCCTCAACGGTTCCTGTGGGTACTGTGCCCATTTACCAGGCGGCGGTGGAGATGCCCGAGAAGAAGAATCGCCCCATGGTGGAAATGACTGCCGACGACCTTTTCGAGGTGATTGAACGCCAGGGAGAGGACGGAGTGGACTTTATCACTGTACACTGCGGCGTGACCCTTCGCTCAGTGGAGACAATTAAAAAAGAGGGCCGCCTGATGGGGGTAGTCAGCCGGGGGGGCGCGATCCTGGTGGAGTGGATGCATTATAACAAGCAGGAAAACCCTCTCTTTGAGGACTACGACCGCCTTTTAGAAATCGCCAAAGCCTACGACATGACCCTGAGCCTGGGAGATGGCCTACGCCCGGGATGTCTGGCCGATGCCACCGACCGAGGCCAGATTCAAGAGCTTCTCCTTCTGGGGGAACTTACCGAAAGGGCCTGGGCCAAGGGTGTCCAGGTCATGATCGAGGGTCCGGGCCATGTCCCTTTACAACAGATCGAGGCCAATGTTCTGCTGCAAAAGCGCATCTGCCACGGGGCCCCCTTTTATGTTCTGGGTCCTCTGGTCACCGACATCGCCCCCGGATATGATCATATCACCGGGGCCATTGGAGGCGCGATTGCTGCCTGGGCAGGGGCCGATTTCCTCTGCTACGTGACCCCATCGGAGCATCTCCGCCTGCCTACGGTAGAGGATGTGCGGGAAGGGGTCATTGCTTCCAAAATCGCCGGCCATGCCGCCGACATCGCCCGGGGTTTAAAGGGAGCCATGGATCAGGATGCCTGCATGGCCCGGGCTCGCAAGGCTTTAAACTGGCCGGAACAGATCCGGCTTGCAGTAGATCCAGAGAGGGCGCGTAAACTCCGCGAATCCCGCATGCCCAAAGAAAGCGATGTCTGTACCATGTGCGGAGAACTTTGCGCCATTAAAAAAGTAGCCAACCTTCTTTGATGATCTCGTAAAAAGTCGGAAAAGCCGTCACTCCTGCGCAAGCAGGAGTCCAGAACTAGTTGAATTAACTGGATTCCCGCTTTCGGGAATGACGAAAATGGACAAAATGGACTTTTTACATTGCCATCTATCTGAAGACTTTTTGCGAAGCCATCTTCTTCGATATTCAATCGGCTCCGTCTCCGACTTCAGGCGGGAGACGGAGCCGTCATTTTATTCTCATGCGCCGGTGAGGCTGGCCAGGTATACAGCCCCCAGTTTCGCGAGATGTTCCTTGGTGTTTTCGAAGAAATTGAGATGTTCTTCCTCTTCGCCGAGGAGTTTTTCGAACAATTGTTTGGAAATCTGGTCTTTTTCCTGGGCGCAGGTTTCCGCCGCCTCATTGTACATTTTGATCGCCTGACTCTCCAGAGCGATGTCCGTGGTCAACATGGCCTCAATTTCCAGGCCTTTCTTGGCTTCCGCATCGGGCTTGGTAATGGGAGTCCCCTTCAGGAATAGAATCCTTTCCGCAAGCGCTTCCGCATGCTTCATCTCCTGAATGGCAGTTTCCTTCATTTTTTTGGCCAGCTTGCCGAAATCGCTATATTCCAGTTCATAGTGTTGAATCATATATTGGCTGATAGCGGCCAGTTCCCTGGAGCGAGCGGCATTCAACAGATCGATGACTTTTTGGCTCATTTTTCCCTCCTTTTTTGAGGTTGATGAAGTTTTGGCCTACTTTAATTATCGCCAGCCCCTATCAAGGCGTCAAGGGTAAAAAATTATTGCCCTTTCCCAGTTTTTCATGTAACCGCTATGCCCTGATCTTCTCCCACTTTAGTCTTGGCCCAAGACAGCCCTGCACCGCATAAGGAGCCATATCTTATTGATTCCCCTGTCTGCTTATGGTAGCTTGAGGACATTAAAGGCTCAAAAAGGATGGAAGGAAACATTCGCCGTAACAAATTATTCTATCAAATCATTCGGATCATTGGGCATTTCTGTTTTTACTCCCTCTATGGTCTAAAGGTTGAAGGCCGGGAAAGATTCCCCCTGAATGGCCCTGGGATCCTCTTGCCGAAACATCAATTTTGGACAGACATTCCCATCGTGAGCCTGGCCGCTCCTCAACCGCTGAATTTCATTGCCAAACAAGAACTCTTCGTCTATCCTGTGGTTCGCCATTTTTTCTCCTCCATGGGAGGCATCCCCATAGACCGCTCCCATCCGATAAAAAGCCTGGATTCTTTCCGTTATGTGGAGCAGCTATTAAAAAGGGGAGAGTTCATCGTTCTTTTCCCGGAAGGAACCTATTACCCCAATTCCATGGGCTGGGGAAAGCATCGCTTCATCCAGCGTATCCTGCGCGTTCAGGAGAAAATGGGATGGAAGGGGGGAAAAAGGATCCCCTTTATCCCCATGGGAATTCGATATAATGCCAGGAAATTTAGAACCGAGGTGCAGGTAGAAATTGGCTGGCCTCTTTATGCCAACGGGGAAGAAGATGGACAGGAAATAACGCAAAAAATCATGGCGGAAATTGCTAAGCTAAGCGGATTTAATTGAATGCCGATTGCGTATTGCGGAATATGGATTTAAGGAAAAAAAGGAGGTATTTCATGGCCAACCAAGTAGTCAAATGGGAAGTGGTAAATAATATCGGCATCATCACTCTCAACCGTCCGGAAAAACGGAATGCCATCAACGGAGAAATCCTGGAAGGAATCCAGAAAGCTTTTTCCGAACTCAGCCTTAACCTTGAAGCCCGAATTATTTTATTACAAGGCGCAGGAACTGCTTTCTCTGCCGGCATTGACTTTAACTACCTGGCCACCGTGGCCCGAGACGATGGGAGAGCCCCGGGAATTCGCTTACGGGAAGGCATTGATATCATCCATTCTATCCTTAACAAGATTGAACGCATCGAGAAACCAGTGGTGGCCAAGATTCATGGCTTCTGCGGAGGCCTAGGTCTGGAACTGGCTTTGACGGCTGACTTTCGCTTGGCCAGCGAGAACGCCACCTTGGGGGTACCCGAAATCATCCTGGGATTAATTCCGGATTGCGGCGGTACGACTCGCTTGACGCGCATGCTCGGCCCGGTCTGGGCCAAGGAGTTGATTATGACCGGCGATATGCTTCCGGCTAAACGAGCTTACGAGATCGGCCTAGTTAACCAGGTATTCCCCGAAGCAACCCTGGAAGAAAAAACCGGAGCCTTTCTCGATAAGCTGCTGCAAAGACCTTCCCTGGCGCTCGGCCTGGCCAAGCGGGCCGTTGACTGGGGGGTGGGCCTGGACAAAATGACCCATATGGAAATCGAGGCTTACGTCCAAAGCCTTTTGATCACGGCCAAGGATTTTCCCGAGACCTTACAAAAGGGGTTGGCCACGCTTTTAAAGAAAAAATAAAGGGTTCAAGGGGTCCAGTGAAACGTAACACCCTTAAAAAAAGGTCTTTTGGATTTTTCTCTTGAACCCTTGAATCCATGAATCCTCGAACCCTTTAAAGGCAGGTGGTCCATGCAAGAAATCCTAACCGACCTGAAGGCCGAGCAGGAGGCTCTGGATCACTTTTTAGGAACTTTAAGCGAACCTCAGTGGAATCTACCCTCTCCGTATGTCATCGTAACCATTGCCGAGGGTCTCGGCGTTCGCTTGACCGAGCGGTTGCTGCACGATTTTGAGGCTTTTCATCTGACCGTGGGTCATCTCATCATCAACCACCTCATTCAGGAAGCAGACTGCCCTTTCCATCGCCGGCGGCAAGCCATGCAGCGTAAATATCTGCGGCAGCTTAAGGAAACCTATGGCCAGCGCATGGCTCTCATCGAAGTCCCTTTGCTTGCCGATGAGGTGAAGGGAATCAAGCGCATCCGGGATATCGCTGACATCCTTTTTCCGGAGGCGAAAAAATCGTCCCCGAGACGATGAAAGGGTGATTTCCCTATGGATCGGAGTAAAGTCACGTATCTTATTGGATTGGGCATCCTATTCGGGCTATACCTAACCAGCCTTTATAACTATCTTCTGTTCCACAGCCTGGCGGAGATATTCAGCATCGTCATTGCCTGCGGCATTTTTATAATTGCCTGGAACTCTCGTCGCTTTCTCGATAACCATTATCTTCTTTTTATCGGTATTGCTTATTTGTTTGTTGGCAGTGTGGATTTAGTCTACACCCTGGCCTACCAAGGGATGGGAGTCTTTCCCGGATATGATGCCAACCTGTCCACCCAATTATGGATTGGAGCCCGCTATCTCCAGAGCATTTCCCTGCTTCTGGCCCCTATATGGATCGGGCGGAAATTGAAAATTAATTTTGTATTGCTGGCTTATGGGGCTGTCGTGGCCCTGTTATTTTTATCGATTTTTCCCTGGCAGATTTTTCCGGATTGCTTTATGGAAGGTCGGGGATTAACCCCCTTTAAGAAGATCAGCGAATATATCATTTCCCCGATTCTCATGACGGCCATAATCCTTTTGATTCCAAGGCGGAAGGAATTCGACCATAATGTGTTCCAGCTGTTGATGGGGTCAATCCTTACCACCATTGCAGCGGAATTGGCTTTTACTTTCTATGAAAGTGTCTATGGTTTTCCCAATTTGGCCGGACACTTTTTCAAGGTTGTATCTTTCTATCTCGTCTATAAAGCCTTGATCGAGACGGGCTTGGTAAGGCCTTACGATCTTCTATTCCGTAATCTGAAAAAAAGTGAGGAAGCCCTGCGCTTCTCCGAGAGCAAATTCTCCAAAGCCTTTCGCTCCAGCCCAAGCCCGATTACGATTTCTTCCCTCG
Organism: Pseudomonadota bacterium; assembly: GCA_018819135.1. GTDB lineage: Bacteria > Desulfobacterota > SM23-61 > SM23-61 > SM23-61 > JAHJQK01. The sequence continues at coordinate 22,031 of JAHJQK010000112.1, forward strand.
CCGAAGGGCGCTATATCGAGGTCAACGACAGTTTTCTGCAACTAATGGGATATTCTCGGGAAGAGGTCATTGGTCATACCGTCATCGATCTCAACATTTGGAGCCATCCATCTAGCCGATGAAAGAGAAAGGAACATACCTTTGAGGATTGTGGAATTCTTTGAATCCGCGTCCCTTGTGATCGGGGAAGCGGTCCACAGGTTTAATTTGGAAGATGATTTGCGGGAGTCAGAGAATCGACTTCGCCACCTCTCTTCCCAGCTGCTGGCGGCCCAGGAAAATGAAAGAAGGCGGATCGCGCGGGAACTTCACGACAGCATCGGGCAGTCCCTGGCCGCCACCAAATTCGTGTTGGAAAAGAAAGTCAGCCAATTAAACAACAGCATAGCTCCTCCGAGGGGTACTCTGGAAGAGGTGATCCCCATGATTCAAAATGCCATTGAAGAAAGTCGCCGGATATCAATGGACCTGTGGCCGTCCGTCCTCGATGACTTAGGAATTTTATCGGCCATCAGCTGGTTTTGCCGGCAATTTGAAGCGGCTTACGAGCGGGGAGCCAATTATTTCCTGGTAAAAGGTTCAGCTACCAATGAGGAGATCTTAGGGTTGGTCGAATCCATTCTATCCGATTCAGGTTTTAACTTACAGGGTTCAAAACGATAGTCCCTTTGGGATGAAATTGTGCGCAGAATGGCAACAAAGTTGTTATGGATCAAGGAGCATTCTAAATTCGAAGCGCGAAACCCGCAGTTCGAAAAATAAATCTGAAGTTGCCCTCAGCCACCATCCCCCCAAACCAGGCCGAGGACCCCCTCATCCTGACGATCGACATCGGCACATCTTCGGTGCGCACCGCACTCTTTGACCGGTTGGGCCGGGCGTTGGAAGGATTGGAGGCCCGTCAGGCCAATGAGATCAGGACGACCGGCGAAGGCGCTTCCGAGGCGGACCCCGACCTTCTGTTGCAACGGGTCTTTGGCTGCCTGGACCGATTAATGGGCAAAGCCCGTCCATTGGCCGGGAGAATTGCCGGGGTGGCCGCTTGCACCTTCGTCAACAATATTTTGGGGGTGGACAAGAAGAACCAAGCCGTAACGCCGCTCACCACCTATGCCGACACCCGGGCCGAATCGGCAATAGCCGGGCTGAAGACTGATTTTGACGAAGCCGCTATCCATGATCGCACGGGGTGCCATTTCCACTCCAGTTATTTGCCGGCCCGTTTGCGCTGGCTATTTAGCCGCCAGCCCGATCTTTTCCGCCGGGTAGCCCGTTGGATATCCATTGGCGAGTATCTGGAGTTGAAACTCTTTGGGACAACGGCGGTAAGTTACTCGGTGGCTTCCTGGACCGGCTTACTTAACCGCCGCCAACTGGTCTGGGATGCAAAACTTCTTGCCCGGCTCTGCGCCAATTGTCCTGGTTTCCAGCAGTGGGTGACGGAGCCAGAATTCAGAAAAAGTTATATCCTCCTTCTGGCTCCTTATTGCTTTTTTCGGAATTCTACTTCAGCGCGGCGATGATTTCGCGGCAGAAGGCCGGGAGATCATCCGGAGTACGCGAGGTAATCAGGTTGCCGTCCCGCACCACTTTCTTTCATCCGGTAGTAGGGATACCAGAACTCAAACTCATTGTACATATCCTCGATAAGGATGGCGATGCGTTTCCCCTTCAGTTCCATTCTTGGACCTCCTTTTTCCCAATATTATTTTTATTATACCCCGCCTCATTTTCATTGACCAGAACCTGGAGGAAATTATTTCTCCTCATGATGATGGTTGGCAACGCTCCTGGGCAGTCGGACTACTTCAGGAGAATAATTTCCGCGGATCCATTCAGAGAATCGAGGAAAAGGAGGCGGTTGCGGAGAGGCCGGCCGAGGCCGGTGATGATTTTAATCACTTCCTGCACTTGGAGAGAGGCGACGGTGGAAACGATCCCAGCCAAATTTCCCAGCTCCACCTCGATCCCTTTCTCTGGGATTGTTTGGGATTCTCCATAGAAAGCTTTAAAACCGACATCTTCGGGATATATGGTTGTCACCTGGCCACTGAAACCGGCAACGGCTCCGTGGACCAGAGGGACTTTACCTTCTTTACATACTTTTTCCAACAAGAATCGAGTAGGCATATTATCCAGGGCATCAATGGCCACATTAACGCCCCTAATAAGGCTGGCCAGTTCATTCTCCTTGACAAATCCTGCAAAGCTTTCGACTTCCGTGGCGGCGTTGATTTTCAGGATTTCAGAACAAGCCACCTGGACCTTGCCCTGGCCAATATTCTGTTCTAAGGAGAAAGCCTGGCGGTTCAGGTTGTCTTCACTGAAAAAATCACCATCCGCAAGGATAAGAGTACCCAGGCCCATCCGGGCTAGAAGTTGGCCAATGGTTCCCCCTAATCCGCCCGCCCCGATTAGCAAAACTCTGGCCTTAAGAAGCTTTAACTGGCCGGAGATTTCCAGCGATCCTATATTCCGCAAATAGCGTTGCGGAATAATCCCTGTTTCCAGGGCAGCGATTTCTACGCTTTTTTTGGGGAGACCCAGGGCGGCGGCTATGAAATCCCGATCCGGCAAGGTTAGGGTGGAATAGGTCCGCTTATTGGGAGCTATATAGGGTTGCGCACGCTTGCGAATATGTTCTTGCAGATTCTTCATAATGGGTCCAAGGGTTCAAGAAAAAAATTATAATAGTCTTTCTCTTCGTTGGGGCGGAAACGAGGGTCAACAAGGTCTTTCTTCTCAAGATTGAGGGGTCCAAATTACCGCCAGAATTTTAGCTGGGTGGTCCCGATGGCATTGAACTTTATGAAGTTCTCCGGGAGCTGGGGTACAGCCCCCAGGAAATTTCCGCGCTGAAAAGAGAGAACGTGATTTAAGCCACATCCTTCTCCGTCCTGAGGAAATAGGGAACGGCGCCGAAATCCGTCGATCCATTGAGGGGGTCCATCATGGCTTTCGAAGTTGAATTCACTGGGCACCCCCGCTGAAGCCCTCTGAAAGGGGGCAGGGTAGCGGGTCTGACTTTGGCCCCCTGGATGGAGGCATAACATATAATCAGCCGCCATTTTTAGTTTCATTGCCCAGCTTTGCAAGAATTTCGTCCCAGGTAAATGGTTTCGACCTGGACCCCTCCCAGGTAAAAATCCAACTTTTTTTTCTTAATGTTTGACATTCCCCCCAGTGAGATCATCATAAATTCTTGCGACTTCTCTTATGAAATTCTCATCAAAAATATGAGCATCTACTTCCCTTACCTGCACCTCTTTTTTGAGCTTGCCTTTCAGCCCCTCCAGCAATATTCGGTCCGTTTCTGGTTCATAGAAGGCGAAGCCTTCTCTATCGATGGCCGAAAATCCTCTCAGGGGGAAGACCACCGCGGCAGGACCCGTAGCGCGATTCATTTTGTCCGCCATAATCTCAGCAACCTGCTTTAATTCTTCCGGGGTTGTCCGGATGGCTGTAACATACGGGCCGTGCATGTAAATTTTTCTGGTTCTGTATTCGCCGGGAATTTCATCTTTGGCTTTGCGCAAAATAATCATATCCAGCCCTCCCGGCACAATGACCTGAGGAAGTCCCCTTCGCCCTGCAGACTCTAACCTGGACGCTCGCCAAGGCGTTTCTCTGGTGATGAAGATTCGGATGAGTTCTATTGGAGCAAAATCCAATACCCCATCGATCTGGCCATCTTCCACGAGTTGATCCAGGACCTCAGAGTTTCCGTGAAAAACCACAGTATCGTAGTCCTTGGCGTTAAGGAGCTTCTGGAGGCGCATGACTGCCGGGGTGGTCACGCCGATGGCAGTCATGGCTATTAGAGACCTGGTTTTTTCCGCCAGCCTTTTGGCCTCCGCCATGGCGCAAATCGCGTTGGCGGCCTGTTCAAAGGTTAAGTTGGTGATGGGATTGAGACCCATGATGTCTGTGGGGCACTGCAAGATGGTGAGGTCCGCTTCGCCGAGGTATTGGGGGTAAAAATGGGTTCCCACCATCAATTTGGGAATTCCCAAAGGAAGCGCCTTCATGGCGCCCGCGCCGATGGCGGTTCCCATAGAGCCACCGACGGAGAGGATCGCATCCAATTTCCCTTCTCGATATAGTTCTTGAACCTTCCTGGCGGCTCCCTCGATCATTACTTGAATATTTTGCATGCGATCGGAGCTTTTTTGGGCCCTTTGCTGCAATTCTTCAAGGCTCACTCCCCCTGCGCGGGCCACTTCCTCTCGGCTGATATCCGCCTTAACTTGGGGTTCGCCCATGAGGCCAGCATCAATCAAGATGACCCCGCATCCCCGGGCTTTGATCTTTTCCCGGATGTATCCAATCTCCACCCCTTTGGTGTCCAAAGTCCCCAGCAAAACAATCATCGGAACGATTCCCTTCTTCATTTCCCTTAAGGTTCATCCCGAAAGGGCGTCGCAAGAAAAGTTTCCAATATCTCCTCTTACTTAATCATCGTGTTCGGAATCCATAAAACAATTTCAGGGAAAATAATACACAAGAATAGGCAAGCCAACATAAGGGGAATGTAGGGAGAAATAGCTATATAGATATCCACCATGTCCACATCGGCGTGACCCAAACCTTTGAAATAGAACAGGTTATAGCCAAAAACCGGCGTGATCATCCCGATTATCACCATCATGGTGAACACGAGACCGAACCACAAGGGGTCAAAGCCAAGC
>JAHJQK010000113.1 GCA_018819135.1 Pseudomonadota bacterium
AATGAGGATAGAAGAGAAAGAGAAGCCATGAAGCAAAACCTTGCTAATCAAAAGCGGAAAAGAGAAGAAGAGGGTTTCCGGCTTTTGACCATTCTGGAATCCATCGCCGACGGCGTATTCACCATCGATCAGGACTGGCGGATCACCTCCTTCAATCGGGCGGCAGAGCGGATTACCGGGCTTTCCCGGGAAAAGGCCATCGGTCAGAAATGCTTCGACGTCTTCCATGCCAGTATCTGTCAGACCGCCTGCGCTCTGAAGCAAACGCTGGAAACGAGAAAAGAGATCATTGATCTACCCGTGGATATTCTCAACAATCATGGAGAAAACCTGCCGATTAGCATCAGTACGGCGGTCCTGCGTGACCGGAAAGGAAAGGTCATCGGGGGGGTAGAAACTTTTCGCGACCTTTCGGCTATTGAAATGCTCCGCCGCGAGCTTTCCCGGCAATATACCTTCGGCGACATTGTCAGTAAAAACGAAAATATTCAGAAGATCCTTTCCCTGCTTCCGATCATTGCTGAGAGCAGTAGCACAGTACTCATCCAAGGGCCCAGTGGTTCGGGTAAGGAACTCCTGGCGCGGGCTATCCATTCTCTGAGCCCCCATAAAAACGGACCTTACGTAGTGGTTAGCTGTGGAGCTCTTCCCGATACTCTTTTAGAGTCGGAACTTTTCGGGTACGTGAAGGGAGCTTTTACAGATGCGAAAAAAGATAAGCCCGGACGCTTTGCCCTGGCGGAAAAAGGCACACTATTTCTGGACGAAATCGGCGATATCTCTCCTGCTTTGCAGGTTAAGCTCTTACGATTCCTCCAGGAGAAAGAATACGAACCCCTGGGAGCCATCAAACCCCTCAAGGCGGATGTTCGCATCGTGGCTGCTACCAATAAAAATCTTTCGGTCATGGTCGAGGCAGGCGATTTCCGGGAAGACCTCTATTATCGGCTGAATGTGGTCAAGATTAAGCTTCCATCTTTGGCTGAACGGAAGGAAGACATCCCCTTGCTGGTAGATCATTTTGTTCATCGTTTTAATCTGAAAATGAACAAACGGATTCAATCTGCCGCTCCCGAGGTGATGGAGTTATTTATGCGTTATGCCTTTCCGGGAAATATTCGGGAGCTGGAGAATGCCATCGAGCACGCCTTCGTCCTTTGCCAAGCCGGGCAAATTAAGCTGGAACACCTTCCTAAAGAAATGGTGGAGAAAGCGAGAGAAGCGGCCATGCCTGCGCCGATTCCTAACGATCCTCTGAAAATGGCGGAAGCACGGACAATCCTAAGAGTTCTGGAAAAGCACGGAGGCAATCGAAAAGTGGCGGCTAAGGAATTGGGGATCTCGGCGGTGACTCTCTGGCGAAAGATGAAGAAGCTAAAGATTTGAGGGGGCTTTAATATATTTTTTGGATTTCGCATACATAACATTTTGGCTGGTCAATCAACTGTAAAACCTGGAAGCCGTTCTCTGCCAGTAATCTTCTCATTTCCGCTTCTTCCGGCAGGCAATCTTGACTGACGGGCGAGGCCCCCTTGTGACGAGTCTTAATTTCTTTACTGCTTAAGGCATGGGCGATGATCAAAGTTCCCTGGATCTTTAAGACCCGCTTCATCTCGCGAAGCGCCTGGGGACGATCATCAAAGTGCGGAAAGGCTCCGTAGCAGACGACATGATCAAAAAATTCGTCTTCAAAAGGGAGTAATTCCACAGAGGCCACCTTAAAAATAACCCTGGGTTCGTGTGCAAATTTCTCCTTTCCGATTTGCACCATTTTTTCGGCAAAATCGATAGACCAAATGGAACCTTGAGGCCCGACCGCCTGCAGTAGATGGGGAATAATCCCACCCGTTCCACCCCCCACATCCAATACGCAAGAATCCGGACGGAGATGGAATAGAGGAACCAAGTGGTTATTAAGATGCTCCTTTAATTCAGGGGTATAGAAGCGCCCATCCCAGCTTGCGGCCATTTCGTTGAAAAAATTCTTTTTATCCATTCATCCCTCCTTGGGAACTCTCCGCCTCAACTTCCCTTTTCGAGCTTAAAAATAATAGGAATGCGTAATTTGAGAGATTTCTTTTCCTTCATCGGCAGCGGAGGAAAGGGAGTTGCCCGCTGAATAGCCTCTTTCGCCGATTCATCCAGAAGCTGGTAGCCTGAGGATTCTACCACCTCCACGCCATTCAAATACCCATCGCTCCTGATGACGAAGTTCAAGACCACCTTCCCCTGCCATCCATTCCTCCTGGCCCACGGAGGATACCTTCGCTTCTCTTCGATTTTTTTTCTTACCATTCCAGTGTACCGAGAGAGGGGGTCGGCCTCGGAAGGAAGTGCTGCCGCTATGTTAGGGATGGGGTCAGGAACTTCTGCCGGTGGCGTCTGGATGGCCGTATAACCGCTCACTTCTTCTTTTTCCGCTTTCTCAAGGGCCCTTCTTTCGTTCCCTATTTTTGGGGGAGGGTTCATGATCAGCGCCTCTTCGAAATTGGAGATGGCTGAGGAGGTCATAGGCTTTTCGGGCTCTGGGGGAAGTTCTCCTCGAAAAAGATCCTTTTCTTCTGCCCTTAACAATTTCTCCTCCGGTAGGGGACTCTCCCTACTTTGCTCTTCCTCTCTCTGGGGAACCGATGGTGGCTTGGGCAAAGGTTTTTTCTGCGCCACAGAAAGTTTTTGAGAAAGGGGGGAAGGTTTTTCCCTAGGGGATATGGTTTCCTCCTTCTCCACCTCCATCTCAATCCTTACTTCCTTCTCTCGCGTTACAGGAGGAGAGAAAGGGAAGGGGATGACTGCCATGAAGGCCAAAAGATGGATGGTCAGCGAAGCTATGAAGGCATATCCCAGGATTTCATCTCTCACTTATTTCTCCGTTCGCGTGGCGATGGTCATGCACTCTGCGCCCGCTCTTCTCCCGATGTCCATGATTTTTACCGCCTGACCGAAGGAAGCCTCTTTATCAGCCTTGATGATTACCCCCTTCCTTTGTTCCGTGTCCATCCGCTGTCGCAGTTTATCCAAAAGAGCCTTTTCTCCAATTTCTTCTCCCTCCAAGTAGATTCTTCCCTCGCGGGTCACCGAAATGGTGATCCGGCCTTCCTCTGGCCTGGAGGTGCTGGCCGAGGGCAGGGAGATCTTCAAGCCCGGCTGCATCACGAATTGGGAGGTGAGCATGAAAAAGATAATCAGCAGAAGGACGCAGTCAATGAGGGGCGCAATGTTCAACCTGGGCTGGATGCGATTTTTCTTCGGCCATTCCATCTTAATCCTTCCCTTCGACCATCACCCCCGTCCGGGTCATGACCTCTCTGAGAAAATCTGAAAATTCGGAAACCATTCTCTCCAAATAATGGTAAGCCACCATGGTGGGAATGGCCACGGAGAGACCGGCCACGGTGGTGATCAGGGCTTCCCAGATTCCTCCGGCCAGAAGGGAGGCGTCCACTCTTCCACCAAATTCTTCGATCTTCATGAAGGCCTTGACCATCCCGGTAACGGTTCCCAGAAGCCCCAGAAGAGGGGCAATGTCAGCGATGAGGGAGAGAAACCAGAGGTGTTTCTCTAGGCCCTTCATCTCCTTGGCTCCAGTTATTAAAAGCTCTTCTTTTCTCTTCTCCGGGGCCATATCTCTGTTTACAAAACTCCTGGCGATGACTCGATGGAGAGGGCCGGCATTTCTTTGACTCTGAGAGAAGGTTAACGCCTCTTCCCACTTCCCTCCCCGTAAAAGATCCTCGATTACCGCCCATAGACGATGCCCGCTCCTTCTGGCTCTGAGGAGCACATAGAGCCTTTCCAGGACAATGGTCAAGGAGATGAGCGAACAGGCTAAGATGGGAATCATCACGATTCCCCCCTTTTCGATGTAATTTAACATTTTCCCCCCAATCAAATTCGTTTTTGAGACATCCAGAAAAGGGCCTCTTTTCAGTTATATAAAGCTGATGTTCTTAATACCCGTAGCATCAAGAGTTTATGAAAGACCAACGAACAATTCTGCCTTTTTCATCTGGACCATTTCAGAAAGATAGTCGGATCTTAAGTCCTCAATAGTATGATAATCTGCGCCAAGCTGTGACGCTATCTGCAGGGCGAGATCGGTCTTAATGAACTTCCCCTTGTCTTCTGTATCGACAACGATATAATCTGTAAACTTTAATTCTCTGAGAAGGCGTGATACTTTTTCTATTTCTTCACTGACAGGTGCTTCAGAAATACTGTGATTGGCCCTACCGTCGGTTATAAGCACTACCAGAAACCTTGTTTCAGGCGATTTAAGGGCAACACGTCTGATAAGGTTATATGCCTCCAATAATCCTGCACTGAGAGGTGTTTTGCCTCCTACCGGTATATTCCTTAATCTCTTTGAGGCAAGTTCGACACTGGATGATGGAGGCAGTATAACCTTAGCCCTGTCTTTTCTGAAGACAATCATGGAGACTTTGTCCCGTTTTTGATAACATTCCATAAGTAGGGACCGGATTGCACCTTTTGTCTCTATCATTCTCTTCTGTACACCCATCGAGCCAGAGCCGTCCACAACAAAGACGACAAGGTGCCCCATCTTTCTTTCCCTCTGCCTGTATCTCAAGTCTTCATCATAAATGAGCAGGGTCTCTTTCCTGCCCCTGATTTTCTGGTAAGGAGCTGCTGCCCTTATAGTTGCATCAATAGCAATATCTTTTCTTGGTTGCAGAATGCTTTTTACATATCTGCCGCCTTTGTCCTTTGATCTGGTCTTTGTCCTGCGTCCGGAAGCAGAGCGATTAACTCTGTCCTTTCTGAAGATAAGTCTCCTTGTTTTGAATGCCCTTCCGGTTTCAAAAACCTCTTCTTTGGAGGACGATTCTTGCTGTTGATTGCTGAAATCATCTGTTCCGTCGCTTTCTGTAGACATATCTCGATCGGTCTCATTGTCTTTTGGATCACCCGTATTCTCATGCTCTTGAGGTTTTTCATGCTCTTGTGGCTGATTCTCTTCACGTTGCTCATGATCATGACGCTCTTGTTCCATATTTTGGAGCATCCTTTTTCTGTGGATGAGAACAAGAGGGACTACTGCATCTACATCTTCTTCTCTGACCTTCCCTTGATTGCAGTATGCTGCATAAGCGCGGGCTGCATACGTCAGATAGATGTCGCCCCTGTGTCCAGAGATGTAGTTTTCGATGCATAATTGTGTAATATAATCGATTATTTCCGGTGGCACAGCCACATCTTTAAGGAAAGACCTGGAAGCATAAATCCTGTCTTTAAGTTCTTTATCATGATTTTTGTCCCTAAAACCTGACTTCTGACTTCCGTCTCCTGACTCCTGATACTGCATCGCCCTTCTCATAATCTCTATTCTCTGTGAAGTTTCTCTCAGCCCCTCCCACAGAACACACATTCCAAAACGGTCGAGGAGATGAGGAGACAACGCCCCTTCCTCCGGGTTCATGCTTGCAATAAGAATAAATCTGGATGGATGTTTTAGTGTAAGGCCTTCTCTTTCAATAATATTTTCTCCTCTTCCCTGCACCTCAATAATAAGCGCGACTAACTCCTGTGAAAGCAGATTAATATCATCAATATAAATAACGCCACCATGAGCGCGACTGAGAATTCCGTGCTGAAAAACCTTTCTGCCGGATTGTATTGTCTCTTCCATATCAATGCCGCCGAGCAGGACATCTTCTGTAATATTGAGTGGAATTTCTACAAATGGGGCTTGTTCAGGGAGGAGATTTCTGAAAAGTCTCGACAGGGTTGTTTTACCGCTTCCCTTTTCCCCAACGAATAAAACTCCGCCACAGTTAAAATCAACCGCATTTAAAATCAATGCCAGTTTTGCATCTTCATGTCCGACAAAATCACTAAATGTCATGCCTGCATCCCCCCAAGAATTGATTGCATCTTCTTACTTTCATTGCCTATATCCTCAAACGGCAGCCTTTTCAGCCTGTGGCTTAAAGACAGAGCCGCAGCATCTCTTATATCATCTTGCTCTATAGTATCCTTTTCTCTGAAGGCAGATAACGCACGTGCAGATTTCATAATCACGATGTCAGGCCTGTGTCCGTCAAGATTCAATGAACACGTTATATCAACGATCTTGCCGAGTATATCGTCTGTAATCCTGATACTATTCTGCCTGTCCTTTGCCCTTATGATTTTCCCGGCAAGGTCTCTCTGCTCTGAACTCCGGGCCATCAAAAAATCTTCAGGGTTTGAATCAAATGCCTCCTTCCTTCTCAATATCTCCATCCGTTCTCCCTTATCCTGAATGGATACGACACGGACACAGAGTCCGAATCTGTCTAAAAGCTGCGGCCTCAAATCACCTTCTTCAGGGTTCATTGTTCCGACAAGAATGAATTTGGCAGGGTGGATGAAAGATATACCCTCTCTCTCTACGGTATTTACGCCCATTGCCGCAGAATCGAGCAACAAATCAACTATGTGGTCTTCCAGGAGATTAACTTCATCGACATACAGAAAATTCCTGTTGGCGCTTGCCAGTATGCCCGGTTCAAACCTCTTCTCGCCTTTTTTCAGGGCATGTTCGATATCGAGGGTGCCGACCAGCCTGTCCTCAGTAACACCGAGCGGAAGTTCAACCACCCTCATCTTTTTCCTTTCGCTGTAAAGATGCCCTTCATTGTTCAACCGTTCTCTGCATTGATTACAGAGAAAGCCATCTGGATCACAGTTAAAAGGGCACTCCTTTACCACCTCCATCTCCGGCAGGAGATCGGCAAGCGCCCTCACAGCCGTGCTCTTTGCAGTACCCTTCTCTCCCATGATCAGAAGACCGCCGATCGAAGGGTCAATGACATTCAGTATCAATCCTGTCTTCATCTCTTCCTGTCCGACTATTGCGGTAAAGGGAAATATCATCTTAAGACCGCCTCCATCTTCTTTTTCCATGTTTCAACTTCTTCCATTGTAATGATGTCAATGCTGCCTCCCTGGAAATCGCCCTTTATGTCTCCCATCTTCTCCTCTATCCATCCCTCTATTTCGACATATATCTCCTTCAGTGCATCTTTAACATCAGGAGCAGGGTTCCAGAGATTGCGCTCTACGGCCTCTATCAATCTCCTCGCTATTTCTTCCAGTGCCCAGGGATTGTTTTCCTTAAAGAATTTCCTGTTCTCTTCATTCATCATGAAGGTGCGGGCGATATCATCAAATATCCAGTCATCAACCTCCTTCGTTGTCGCCTCCCAGCCATAGACCCTTCCTATCCTCGAAGAAATATCACCGGCGCCTTTGTATCCATGTCGCTTCATCCCTTCAATCCATCTGGGATTTAATAATTTTGTCCTCACTACCCTTCTTATCTCATCCGCAAGGTCCCTTACCTCCACATGTTCAGGCTCACGGGTGTCGCCATAATAAGTATGAACCTCTTTACCGGAGAGGGTTCTGGCGGCTGCGGTCATCCCACCATGGGTGCCAAAGTAGCAGCAGCAGCCAAAGAGGTCATATTCGTCCGTGACAACTTTGTTGTAGGTGACTTCCACGGTTTTTAAGCTTTCCATAAACTGCCTGTGCTTCTCCTTGCCAAAAATCCCTTTGCCATAGGCGTAACCATTCCAGTAGATAAACACATCGGAGAGGTCCTTTTCCTCCTTCCATGCCGAGGCATAGACAGCCAGTTGTGTCCCTGCCTGATAGGTCCCCGGTTTGGAGGCAAAGATACGCAGTGTTGCATCCCGCCATGCCTCTTCTGATGGGTTATTACCATCAATCTGAGTCAGGGTATGTTTCCTTACATAGTTCATTTCCAAGGGCTCATCCAGAGAGGCCACCTCTTGCACCGCCTCATCAATCAGTTCAATACAATTGGGAAAGTTATCCCGGGTGATGCCAGAGACGCGAATCGTAATATCTATCCTGGGCCTTCCAAGTTCATCTACCGGTATTACCTCAAATCCCTTCACCCTGCCATTCGAAAGCCATGTGGGTCTGACACCCAGAAGATACATGATCTGCGCCATACCCTCGCCGTCTGCCCACATGATGTCATTGCACATCCAGAAGATGGCAATATTTTCCGGATACCTGCCCTCTTCTTGCAGATGTTTTTCCATTACAGCCTCTGCCAGTTTCTGAGCAACTTCCCATGCCGCCTTTGTCGGAATTCTATAGGGGTCAAGGGAATAAAAATTCCTTCCTGTGGGTAGAATATCATCCCTGCCCCGGGTAATTAACCCGGATGGACCCGGCGGGATATAGGCGCCATCAAATCCATGTAAAAGGGCATCTATTTCTTTGGATGCCTCTATCCTGCGGTTCAAATCAGCTATTCTTTCCTGAATGAATACCAGGCTATCCAAATCTACCTTTTTTAACCGGGAAGCCAGGATCGCATAGGCCATATCCTTCATATCTTTTCCGTTATGGAGCATGTTACGAATAAACTCTTTACAACGCATGTCTAATTCTTCAAGTAGTTCGCCATAGCTCTTTTTATGATGCGGACAGACTTTGCTTCCATCTGCCAACATATCCGAAAGGTTCATGCCCATCATGGAGGCTACCATCTTTCGCAGGGAAACAGCCTCTCCGGCATCATAACGAAGGATAGAGTGGATAAAGTCTATCCGTTTCTCTTCCTCTGGCAACTCCCCAAATATATGCATTCCGTCCTGAACCTGGGTATTCCTTGTGCGCGACAATGCCCCATGGGCCTCTCTTACGATCTCAGCAAAAGGTAAGGAAGGGAGTTCTTCCTCGCCTATTTCACAAAGCATTGTCTTTTTAGTTTTTCCCGTCTCTTTATCGGAAAGGTAAATTTTTATCTCCTTGTCCAGATTGGTCTTCTTTATCGAATCCATGATGAGGTGCTGTAATGCATGTGTCCTGCCGGGGTCATATCCCTTTACCTGCTCATATTCGCCCAAGAATTGTCCCAGCTCCTCAAGTTCCTCATACAACCCACCCTGCGTCATTACTGTCTGCATGTGGTCAACCAGGGTTGCATACGACCTGCGCTTGGCGATTGTCCCTTCAGGCGGGTTATCCGCATTGTAGATGTAAAGGTGGGGCATGTCCCCGATAGCTATATCGGGGCAGCAGTCACCGGAGAGCCCCGTGCCTTTTCCGGGAAGGAATTCAAGATTGCCATGGGTTCCTACATGCACGATGGCATCTACCTTGAAGTCATACTCAAGATAACGATAGGTGGCCATATACTGATGGGGCGGAGGGACATCCGGGTCATGGAGGATCTTGCATACCTGCCCGTCGCACCTTGCCCCGGCACATCCCCTTTTTGGCTGGACGCATACGACGACATTTCCATAATTTACACCTGTAACCAGTATCTTACCATCATGGACCATAGCTGCGGGAATGCCATCTTTCTCCTCACCTGGCGGATTTCCCCAGGCATCGCAGACCCTTCCTCTCACCTTCTCTGAAAGGGTGTTAAACCATCCTTCGTACTCTTCTCTGGTTACCTCCTTTAATACCCCTCCTTTACTTACTATCTCATCGGTGGTTGTCCAGCGGAACTCCGAGATGGCCTTCCGGCTCATAATCGTTTCGATAAGTTCCTTGCCATCCTCCGGTGGATGAACGTCATAACCCACCTCCTTCATGCGCCGCATGATCATCGAGACAGACTCCAGGGTATCGAGGTGTGCACCAGAGCCGACGGTTGCCTCCACTGAGGCACAGGGGTTATTGTGAAGGATAAAGGCGACCTTGCGCTCGTTTACTTGCCTTTGTTGTAGCCTTACCCAGTTCAACACCCTCCTTGCGAGCTTGCCGATCCTCTCATCAATAGGGGCCCTCAGCTTCAAATCATCATCCTTTTTACTCAATGCTCCCATCATCATCGGCTCGATCCTTCCCTCAAATTCAGGCATCGCAATTGACCAGCCGATACTTGCGCCATCGGCTCCTTGAGGGTCATCCCTCCATTCATCTATGGTCTTGTAATGGGAGGTAATGGGCGTGAATACCGGTACACCAAGCCTCTTAAGAATCTCTACACCACCTGATGCAACTTCACCACTCCCGGCATTCCTTTGGTCAGCCCCGAGAAGAAAGGATTGCAGGCTAATCAGGGCACCCAGGCGGGATCTTCCATCCTTATCTATAAAGTATTCTCGCACAACCTCTCCACTTCCCTTTGTCCCCAGTCCCTCATCCCTGACCGAATACGAAAAGGCAGGGATCACATCAAGGCCTACGACTTCGAGTTTTTTGATCAAGGCATCCTCGATCTCAAAATTTTTATTAACCCAGTAGAAACGCGAAAGAAGCAGACCAACCGTGCCTGTTGCCTCTTTAAGATGGAAGCTCTTTTTGTAGGAGGCATACCATGTAAGGTATTCCTCAACATTGCTGAAGATATCCGGGGCATCCGGATGGTACAATCCCTCCCAGGGGATCGGTTTTGGTGGGGGCGCCTCAATATCCATCCCGCAGACTTTGTGGGCGATATAGCGGAGCATGGCGGTAAAATTCTCTTCACCATTGTAGGTTATATAGGTATAAACAGTGGCCACAATTTCTGTCTTGACTGTAGAGAGTGCCCAGTAGGATGGATCATGACCCACGCAAACGATTGGGACATCTTTGCCAATCTCCTGTAATCTCTTTTCTATCATCTCCCAGATGGGCTCTGTTGAGCGGTAAAGCAAGATTGCATCCGCAGATGATGCCTCATTGAGTGCCAACTCTATCCCTTCAGGCTCTTCCTCAAGGCGCCTTGAAGAGTGGATCCTGACATCCATAACCCCTTTTAGATTCTCACCTGCCCTCTTTAAGGTGCCACAGTGTGAATCCCACATGATAGATAACAGTCTCATAAAACACCTCCTATTCAGTGTAATTTTTAATCAGCCTTGAACCATATACAAAAAAGGCTATGCTACAGATAATCAAAACAGCAAAGGATATCAGTCCTTCCTGATCCATTGCAGCCTTCCTGATAACGATATTCGTATGCGTCAAAGGCATGAGATAGATTATGGGTTTAATGAGTTGGGGTACCTTATCCACAGGAAAAAATGTGCCGCTGAAAAATGCCATCGGCATGATGAAGAAGTTTGAATAGGTGGCAGTATCCTCATGTGATTTTGCCAGCATACCTGTGATGACCCCTAAATTCGCAAAGAGAAAACAGTTCAGTAGTAGGGTAGTTATAAAAATTGGCGTGAGAGAGAAATGGGGAGACGTTAAAAAACCGGCAACGATGATCAGGGACGATGCAAAGAGCCCTTTCACCATGCCGGCAAGAACCTCTCCTACCATAATGGATGAAGGGCTGATGGGCGCCTGGACAAATACCTGAAAGGTCTTGAAATAGAGTCTGTTTAAGTTAAAGGCACTCGCTATCCAGGTATAGGAATTGTTCATCGAGCTCATCGCAACCAGACCCGGAATGAGAAAGCTCAGATAATCGGTCTCCTGAATCCTGACATTCCTTCCGAGTCCAAAGCCGAATGCTATTAAGTAGATTATCGGTACAACCATTGCAGAAAAGAGATATCCAAGCCTCAGGAGTTTCCTCCTGAAAAGGAGCATCTCCCTGAAAAATATCGGATACCAACCAAAGGCATTCACTCTATCCGTTCTCCTGTCAATTTTATAAACACATCCTCAAGATTTGACCGCCTGATCGTCACACCGTCATCCCTTCCCCGTGCCATTTCGAGCGCATCCTCTCGGCGTCTGCATACCTGCTGGATGAGCCTGCCGTCATTATTAATGAACTCGGCAGTATACTCTCCTACCATTGCCTTCAGGTTCTTCGGACTGTCGAGGGCGATCAATTTCCCCTTTGAGAGGATTCCCACCCTGTCACATAAGGCCTCTGCCTCTTCGATATAGTGTGTTGTGATGACAACAGTTCTTCCGTCTATCCTCGTCTTTCTGATCACATTCCACATCTGACGCCTTATCTGTGGGTCAAGCCCTATGGATGGTTCATCTAAAAACAGCACGGAAGGCACTGTAAGAAGCGCCCTCGACAGAAGAAGCCTCCTCTGCATGCCTCCGGAAAAACTGGAAACGAGAGAATCTTTTCTGTCCCACAGATCAACCATCCTTAGGGCAGATCTGATTTCCCCTTTCATATCCCTTACGCGATGAAGCATCCCATAGATCAGCAGATTCTCATAAGCGGTAAGTTCTCTGTCGAGATTATTCTCCTGAGGAACAATACCTATTCGTTTCTTTATCTCGAAAGGCTCCTCTACGACATGAAAACCATCAATCATGCATCTGCCCGCATCAGGCCTGCTTAATGTGGTAAGCATTTTAATAATAGTAGTTTTACCTGCGCCGTTTGGTCCCAGGAGTCCAAAGACCTCACCTTTTCTAATCTCAAAAGAGACATCTTGAACAGCCCTTATGTTTCCGTAACTCTTTGTTAAATCTTTCACTTCGATCATAAACCTATCCTCGGATAGATCACCTTCGTTCCGTTATAGGGGATTAAAGATACCTCAATCCCGTAAACCCTCTTTAAGTTCTCTTCCGTTATCACTGCCTGTGGAGCGCCACTTGAAACGACAGAACCACTATTGAGCATCACAACCTTATCCGAAAAAAGCATGGCGAGGTTTGGATCATGCAGTGTCATCAGCACGGTCAGCCCTCTTTCCCTGGTTATTTCTCTCACTTTTTTCAAGACAAGAAGCTGATTCCTGAAATCAAGGTGCGATGTCGGTTCATCAAGAAGCAGGATGGGTGCTTCCTGTGAAAGGGCCCGTGCAATTAATACGAGCTGTCTTTCCCCACCGCTGATTTTTGTGTAAGGCCTGTCCTTTAAATGAGAGATACCAACCGTCTCGATTGACGCTTCAGCCTTACGATAGTCATGCCTGGAAGGAGATGAAAATGTACCGATATGTGATACTCTTCCCGTAAGTACGACATCTAAAACAGAGTACGCGAAAGAAGGTTCATGTTCCTGGGGAACAATGGCAAGCATACGGGCCTTTTTTTCAACGGAAAGCTCCAATATGTTTTTCCCGTCAAAGCATATCTCACCTTTCTGGGGCTTCCATAATCCTGATATGCACTTAAAGACAGTGGTTTTACCGGAACCATTCGGACCGAGGACTGTAGTCATCTGCCCCATGTTTGCCCCGAATTCAATCCCCTTAAGGATGTCCATCCCTGAATGATTATGCCTGAAATATAACTCTTTAACTTCTAACATATGATCCTTTTACCTTAAACTTTTACACTTTGAACTTTTTCTATTTCCCCCAGCTTTCCCTTCCTCCCCTTTTCATGAGGTAGATGAAAAAGGGGGCGCCTATTATGGCCGTTATGATCCCCACAGGTATATCAAAATCGGTCAGGCTTCTTGCAATGGTATCAGCAAATATCATGAACGCAGCACCGCCTGCCATGCTCAGCGAAACAAGGCTTTTATGGTCAGGCCCTGTCATCATCCTTACCAGATGGGGAACCATCAAACCCACCCAGCCGATAATTCCGCTTACTGATACAGCGATACTTACTGCAAATGACGAAGCAGTAATAAAGATTATCCTCTCCCTTTTTACATTTACCCCCAGGGTTTTCGCCTCCTCTTCGCCCATGCTCATCACATTGAGTCGCCACCTCATAAGGAATACGGGTAAAAGCCCTAAAGTTACGCCTGTCCCTGCAATCTTTACAAGCCTCCAGTCCGATAAAGAGAAACTGCCCATCAGCCAGAAGACAATGCTCTGAAGCTTATAGGGGTCAACAAGAAACTTCACAATAGAGACCATTGCAGTGAAAAAGGCTGAAATTATTACGCCGGATAATATGAGCGGAAGCCTCGAAACCTCTCCCTGTGTCCTGGCTATTGTATAGGTAAGGATGACCGCAGCAATGCCAAAGACAAATGACGTAAGCTGTATGGGCAGTTGAGGAAAGAAACCGACTGATAGCGCACATCCCAACGCAGCGCCTGCTGATATGCCGAGTATGAATGGATCAACAAGCGGGTTTCTGAATATCCCCTGAAGGGTAACGCCGGAGCCCGAAAGTGCAATCCCAACAAGCCCTGCGAGGATTACCCTCGGCAACCTGATGTCGAGAATGATAGCCTTTTCAGCTATATCTGACAAACCGGGGGATTGTATAACCTCATTGACAAGAATTTTTAGAACCATAATCGGTGACACATTGAATGCCCCAATGAAAAGGGATAGCCCGCCGGCCAGAAAAGGTGAAATCAATATCAATACATATTTCAGTGAGTTAGTCTTCAATCCTTTTCACCTTACTGTAAGGAATACCGAAGACCTTCCTGTAAAAATTATCAGAAATCTTCTCAAGATTGACATCATGGAAATATTCCGGATAGGTCTTCATCGCCATCCAGAGGGAAATCAGTGCAATCGTTGGAGACCATGTGGACCACGATTTTGGTACCTTATATACCCTGCCCTCTTTTATTGCCTTGATAAACTTCCACTGCGGATTGTTCATAATATCCTCAGCCGTATACTTCGCAATATCCGTAATGAAGATAACATCAGGATTC
Source organism: Pseudomonadota bacterium (assembly GCA_018819135.1). GTDB lineage: Bacteria > Desulfobacterota > SM23-61 > SM23-61 > SM23-61 > JAHJQK01. The sequence goes on from JAHJQK010000113.1 coordinate 14,489, forward strand.
CATGCGATGATTTTTTCCATCGAAACATCAGCATGCTTTTGCGGTATGGAAGATGCAGGGTTAATTCCACCGACAAGTTTGAAAATATCGTTTGTAACCCCAACGGCACAAGCTACCAATGTAGGTTTATTATAGATATAAAGAACCTTTTTCTTCTTGCTGACAGGTATTTTTAACACCCTTTCTTTAATGAGATTCAAGATCTTCTCCATCTCCGAAATGGCATGTTCCATTTGCCCTTCTTTTGAGAAAAGCCTTCCATATAGTCTCATCACTTCATATAATTCAGGGAGGCTATCAGGGGATATCGCGATTACCTTCAATCCCTTTTCTTCCATAAACCTCACAGCCTCAGGGTAGTTACTCCATGTGATAACAATATCGGGTTTCTGTTTAAGTAGTACTTCCATGTTCACATTATTACTACTTCCGGTAGAAGGGATGGCCCTTTCAATATCGGGTTTTGTTGCCTTTATAAGATCATTATCATATGCCCATCTACCAATGCCCACAATCTTATCCCAGATGCCAAGGACAGGTATCAAATCAGGGAAATGAAAGATTACCGCCCGATTAACAGGCACAGGAACGGTTACCACCCTGCCCATCTTGTCAGTGTATGTTATGGTAGCAGCCTCTAATGTGGCTGCTACCATAAGGAACATCAGGATGCATCCTGTGAGTCGAAAAATTCTATTCATCAAAACCTCAATGTCAGTTCGCTAAACCATGACCTCCCCGGCGCCTTGTAATAATAGAAGTGATCTTCATCGAAGATATTGTCTACAGAAAGGGAGAGCGTCGCAAATTTCGTTATTTTGTAAGAGATTTTTGCATCTGCCTTAAAAAACGGATCATAAGATCCTTGGACATGGTTTACCGTATCCTTGTTTTCATCGGTTGAATACCTTTTGCTCACATAACGTCCTGTTATGGAAGCAGAAAATGGGCCCTTTTCCATTTCGGCGCCCACGTTAAAGATTCTCTCAGGTAAATCGGTCAACTGCTTTCCGACAGTTTCGGGTTTTGCTTCATTTTCTTTTATCTTCGATTTGGTATAAGCAAAGTTGACAAAAATCCTTAGCCATTTTTCAAACCGCTGCTCTGCCTCAAGCTCTATGCCTTCACTTTTTGCTTTGCCTACATTTATACGCTCATTATAGGTAGGTGAGATTGTCTTTGTGTAAATGAGGTCTTTCATGTTGTTTTCAAAATAGGTGGCTTTGACCTTTGCCCCCTTCCATAATTCCTGTTCAGCACCAATATCCCACGATACGGTAGTCTCTGGCTTTAAATCCTTATTTGCTTCATAAGTGACACCTAATGACGAGGTATATGTATAATACAAATCATAGACTGTTGGAGGCCTGAATGCCTTTCCAATTGAGGTCCTTAAAGTTGTCTTTTCAAATGGTTTATATATAAGGGCAGCCTTCGGGCTGAAGGATGATACATCTCTTGAATCATAATGTTTTGGATATCCTGTTTTACCCACATCATTGGCATACCCATCGTATGTCTCCCACCAGTCCTGTCTGAAACCAAGATATGCAGTGAGATTATCAAGAATCATCATCTCATCCTGAACAAATAAAGAATATGTTCTGTCTTTGCCCTCTGACTCATAGTAAAGTGTAGTCTTTGAATCCTCGTCTTTCCAGTTTGAAAGGTTATGATTCTTTGAATCCGCCTCGTTTTGCCTGAAGCTGCCGCCAACGGTGAGGATGTGGCTTTTTAAAAGTGGCAAGGAAACCTGCAGGTCTGCATTATAACTCTCAGATGGTGAATTTGAAACCTTTCCAGGTCCTCCTGTTCGGGTGGCAGTTGTGTCGGGTGTCGTATACCACGACTTCCCCTGATCGAGGTAGGTTAGGGAAATTTTCGCTTTGGCCAACGCTATCTCGGTTTCATAACTTAAGTTATAAATATTACGCTCCTTGCCTCCGGATCCGGAAAGAAAAGATGATTCTTTTACAGACCCATACGACCAGACAGGGTTACCTGTCGCATCCTTTAAATATGTATGGGGTTCTTCATATTCGTACTGCCCATCTCGGATCCCCATAAATGAGAGAGTTAGCTTTGAAGTTTTGGAGAAATCATATCCTACCTTAAAGGTGGCCCCATCATCCCACCGCTTCTGGTCACCCATATCTCCGATTAAGTAACGGCTATTTCCCTCTCTATCCGTGGTGGAGGACCACCCTGTAATCCCTGCTGTCGGTTGTTTGCTCTGAACATTTGAATTCAATGGATAACCGTTTGTGCCTTTATATCCATAACTCAAAAAGAGGCTCAGTTTGTCCTTAAGCTTATCGCCACAGGACAGGTAAAACTTACTCATATCATCCCATCCTTCACCTCTGTCCCAGCTTGAGCCGTAACCGCTTTTTATTGTGAATTCCCTCTTTTCAGGCATCTTTGTGATAATGTTTACCACACCTCCCATGGCATAACCGCCGTAAAGGCTCGAAAATGGACCCCTTACAACCTCAATTCTTTCCACATTCTCAGGCGGGATCCCATCCAGATAAGCCGCTCCAGTACGTGGTTCATTTAGCGTCATACCATCCATCAAAACCAATGTTCTGTTCTGTCCCGGGATTCCCCGCAAGCTGAAAACCGGCACCAATCCCACAATACCTTCTTCACGCCTGGTAAAGAAACCGGGAACTGTATTTAATGCCCCTTCAACTGTTAGGATATTTCTCTTTTCTATATCCTTCTTTGTTACCACACTCACAGAGGCAGGGACTTCTGTTATCTCCTTCTCTGTCCTTGTGGCGGTAACCACAATCTCCTCAAGCTTTATTTCCTTCTCCCTTTCCTCAGCAAATGCAACTGCTATATTGACCAACAAAGCCATAATACCCAGAAAACCCATCAAAACAATTTTCATTAAACTCCTTTTCATCAACCACCTCCTGAACTTTCTCTTCTTTCTTTTTTGGCAGCCATTAAAGCCTTCTCTGCTTGATTCGCTGGGAAATAAGCTTAGTCCCTATTCTCTCCCATGCCGCCGCCCAAGACCCGCTGGCCGTCGATAAAAATGAGCCCGTAGCCCGAATCGAAGGGCAGGCCCCTCATCTGCGATTGGTAGGCGGAGGCGCCGGGAAAGTTCTCCCCCCGGATGTAAACCCCAGGGATCTCTTTCAGGAGGTCCGAGACCATTTCGGCACTGGAGCGTTTGATTTCCTCCTGGGTGACGACGATGGTTTCCACGGGAACGTCTTTCAAGAGATGTGGCGTGCGCGTGCCCGTAACCACAATTTCATCCAGTTTCCATATATCGACCTTTTCAGTTTCCTGGGCTAAAAGAAACCATCGCCCGCCTGGGCAAATTATCATCCCCAAAATGAGAATTGCCGTTACTGTTTTCATCCACCTTCCTCCTATCCTTGTTTCCGATGAGAGCTTTTAATATAAATGCTACGAAATTAAAAACCGTGTTACTAAAAATGAAAATTACCCTATCATCAAAACTTTGTCAAGTAGAAAAGTGTTTTCATGCCCTGGTATATTTTCGTTAAGTTTTTAATCGATATTTTAGTGAACCCCCCCTCTCCCCTCTTACCCCTCGAGGGGGAGGGTAAGGGTGGGGAGATTGCTTCACTCTGTTCGCAATGAAAACTCACTTGAATGTCAACTTATTAAGGCCGTTCACTATAAGTCAGGTTGAATTTTTAATGGAGCTCAGATTTCGATCTATGAAGGATATGATTAAAAAGATTGGCGGGGGAGCAGCTTATAGGATCCCCAATTTTGTTAAATTCCTTGAATAAATCTTGAAGGAATCTCCCCGGGAGAATTCGTAACCGAATTCCGTGAAGAGGGCCCGGGTTCAATTTACTCCTAAAAACAATCCAAACAAGTTTTCTGAAAAAGAAAAGGCATTTTCTGCAGAAGAAGAAAGGGCCAGGGCTGGACCATGTTAAGCATTATTTAGAGAAAATATTTTTCTCCCTATCGTATCCCTTTATTGGTCCAATCGATATTATCATTGAAAATTGACTTTTTTTGTATTATATATTTTAATAGATCTTGAAAGGAAAAGTAGGTTTTGTAGGGGAGAAAACCTGCTGCGGAAATGGTGAAACGATCAAACTCCAGTCGGTTCGTTCCTTTCATTCACGATCACGGTTTTGGGATTTTTTGGAAATCAATTTTATGAGACTTCTTAGGTTCATTCTTGAATAGGGAGTTTGAAGATGGCGGATGAGCTGCAAGTGAAAGAGAGTGTGATTCGTTTAACCCAGGGTGATATTTTCGGCCTGCCGGTCGAGGCCATCGTCTATTATGCCCGGCCGGACTTGGTCTTAGGCTCCGGATTCGGCGGAGCGATTGCCGCCCGGGGAGGCCCTAAGATTCAGGAGGAGCTGAAAAAATTGGGTACGGTCCAGACCACGGAGGCGGTGGTTACGTCGGGGGGAAACCTGGAAGCCCGGTACATCATCCATGCCGTAGGGCCCAGGTTCCAGGAAGAAAACCTGGAAGAAAAACTCCGGAGCACCATGCTCAATGCCTTGCGCAGGGCAGAGGAGAATGGAGTCCAAAGTTTAGCTTTTCCCGCCATGGGAGTAGGCTTTTACGGGATTCCTCCGGAGGTATGTGCCCGGGAGACTTTGGGGGCGGTGAAGAAATACCTGGAGAATCCTACCGGACTGCGGGAGATAATTTTTTGTTTAATAGACTCCCGGGAGTTGAAACCTTTTCAAGACCAGATAAAAAAATTACCCTAACCAGCGAAGCCCGCAAGAGTTTAAAAAGCATTGGTTTTTCCCGCCGGCGAACGTTTTTCCGATAGCGGACTGGGCTTTTGGGATTGGATGATATGAGGGTAGAAAATTTAGGAGGAAATGATGAGCGGGACGCTCCGTTTCGTTGCCGATGATCTGCAAATAATGGCCCTGACTTTTATGGGCATTGTCTATATTCTGCGCATCCGCTGGCTTTTGCGCTTCAAACCCGGGCGGGAACGGCAGGCTCCCACTGGTTCACCCGATACATCTTCCTTTAAAGGGATCATCTATTCCTGGGGAAATATTGCCATGCCCTGGGCCATGGAAAGCACGCGGCAAAAATTATTCTTTTATGCGCAGTTCGTGCTTTTTCACCTGGCGGTCGCGGCTTCCATTACCATGTCCTTTATCATTCCTTATGCCCCCGGTTTGATAAAACCCATGGTTCTGGTTCGAGGCCTGCAAGGACTATTTGCCGCAGGCTGTTTAATCGGATGTTACCGGCTATACCGGCGGCTGACCAATCCCTATATCCGTCAGATCAGCACTCCGGACGATATTTTTTCCCTTTTGCTTCTCATTGCCTGGCTCTTTGTTTCCCTCGGGGCTGCTCCTAACCGTCCGGATCAAGGGGAAGGACCTTTGCTGATCTATTTCATCATGACCGCCTTTTTCCTGGTCTATGTACCTTTCAGCAAAATCTCCCATTATCTCTATTACCCCTTTACCCGTTACTATTTCGGCAAGAGTATGGGATACCGGGGGGTTTACCCGATCAAAAGAGGCCCCCAGCCAACACCGCATAAGGTGTAACCGAGACGGGAAACTGATCTTCAGGAGAGAAATAATGTTGGAAAAAGCGAGATCCCACAAAGTAAAAAAAGTCATCGAAAGAATGGGCAAGAAGCTCAACCGCCAGGTGGTCGGCTCTTTGGTTGCTTGTGTCCATTGTGGCATGTGTACGGAATCATGCCATTACGTTCTGGCCAATCCGGATGATCCGACGTTCGCCCCGGCCTACAAGGCCGACCAGATCCGGAAGATCTTCAAACGACATTTCGATTGGACCGGCCGGATTTTTCCCTGGTGGGTGAAGGCGCAAGACCTCTACGTAGATGAAGAATTGGAAAAGTTGAAAGATATTGTTTTTGGCAAGTGCACCAACTGCCGGCGGTGCTCGATCAACTGTCCGATGGGTGTTGATTTTGCCACCCTCAACCGTATGGCCCGAGGACTGTTAGTATCGGTAGGCGTTATGCCCGAGGGGGTGGCTGTAGTCAGTAAGGACCAATGGGAGATCGGGAATCAGATGGGGGTCCTCAAAGAAGACTACCTGGAGACCCTGGAGTGGTTGTCCGATGAATTAGAGAATGAAATGGGTGATTCCGCAGCCAGGATTCCGATCGATAAGATGGACGCGAATGTGGTCTATGCCATTAACCCCCGAGAGGTCAAATATGACCCCCGTACCATTTCCGATGCGGCCAAAGTTTTCTATCTGGCAGGGGAGAACTGGACCATAGCCAGCGAAGGATGGGATATGACCAACTTCGGCCTCTTCTCCGGGGACGATGAACTAGGTGGTACGGTGGTTCGCAGACTCTTTGAGAAGGTGGTTGAGCTCCGGGGTAGAAAACTGGTATTATCCGAGTGTGGTCATGGCTACCGGGCCACCCGATGCGAAGGTCCCAATTGGGCGGGAATGGATGCTCCCTTCGAGATCGAAAGCTCCGTTTTAACCATGCTCCGTTATATCAAGGAAGGGCGAATCAAGGTGGATAGAAACAAGAACGATCTTCCCGTAACTTTCCACGACTCCTGCAATAACGCCCGCAGCTGCGGATTTTTCGAAGAACCGAGAGAACTCCTGAACCTCGTGGTGACGGATTTTCGTGAAATGTATCCGAACCGGGCGGAGAACTATTGCTGTTCAGGGGGCGGCGGGGCCATGTCCATGTCCGAATATACGCCTCTCCGGCTCAAGGCCGCCAAAGTCAAAGCCGATCAGTTGCAAGCAACGGAAGCCAAAACGGTAGTCACCACCTGTCACAACTGTGTGGATGCGTTGACCGACTTGATCCGCCATTACAAGCTGGGGATGAAGGTTACCCAGTTGGTCAACTTGGTGTCCAATGCTGTGGTGGTCGAAGAAAAGGTTGTCGCGCCCGTCGAGGTCTTGATCCTGAGAGGGTACAAGATCCTGGTGGTGGATGATGAACCAGATATTCTGACTTTTCTTTCTGCGGTCTTCGAAGATCAAGGGGCGACCGTGGTGCAGGCCAGCGATGGGGAACAAGCCTTGGATTTAGCCCGGCAGGAAAAACCCGACTTGATTACTTTGGATCTTTCTATGCCTGGGAAAAATGGGGCTTATGTTTTTGAAGAATTAAGGAAAAATCCAGAGCTTGCCGCTACCCGCGTCTGTATCATTACCGGTAAACCGGAGCTCCGCCAGCTGATCTATGACCGGCCAGTGCGACCACCGGAAGGATACCTGGACAAGCCGATTAACGAAGAAAGTTTGCTGGTCAACGTTAGGAAAGTCCTGGAAGTGGCCCATGAAGAGAGGAAATTAAACTAAACATTCGCGTTTGGTTTGGGGTTTAACCATGGATTTAAATTATAAGCAGTTTTTTGAAGTCATGCCGGCTTACCTTACCATCCTGGATCCAGACCTGCGGATCATCGCTGCCAACCAGCGGTTTCGAAAAGATTTCGGGGAATTTGAGGGACGATATTGTTACCAGATCAACCGGCACCGCTCGGAAAGGTGCGAGCGATGCCCGGCCGAGCGGTCTTTCCGGGATGGACTCCGGCATGGCCTTGAAGAACAGTTCCGAAACCTTTCCGGCCAGGAAGTATCTCTCCTCGTTTATACTACGCCCATCCGCAACGAGGCCGGAGAGATCGCCGCCGTGATGAAAATGGCGACGGATATCACCGAGATCAAACTTTTACAGAATCAACTCCGGCAGAGCCAGGAGCGGTATCGCCAGCTTTTTGAAGAAGTTCCTTGTTATATGACCATCCAGAACCGGGACCTGCAAATCATCGAGGCCAACCGCGGCTTTCGAGAAGATTTTGGGAATGTTCTGGGTAGTAAATGTTACGAGGTGTATATGCACCGCTCCGCCGAGTGTGTTCCTTGTACCGTAAAGCAGACCTTTCAAGATGGGCAGGTTCATCAGAGCGAAGAAGTAGTGACGTCCCGGGACGGTCAGCAGGTAAATGTTTTGGTCCATACCGCCCCCATTCGCGACAGCGAAGGCCAGATCAAAAGTGTGATAGAGATGAGTACCAACATCACCCAAATCCGCCAGCTTCAATCGCAGCTGACATCCCTCGGACTGGTGATCAGTTCCCTTTCCCATGGAATAAAAGGGTTGCTAACCAGTCTCGACGGCGGCATCTACCTGGTTAACTCCGGGTTGGGGAAAAACAACCAGGAACGGGTGAAACAAGGATGGCAAATGGTCGAGCGCAACGTAGCCCGCATCAAAACCATGGTCTTGGACCTGCTTTATTACGCCAAGGACCGAGACCCGGATTTGGAATGGATCCCCACCCTGATGGTCGCCGAGGAAGTCTGCGAACTCATGCAGGGGAAAGCCAAGGAATATGGAATTGATTTTCAGTGCGCATTCGACCCGGGCGCCGGCCATTTTGCCGTCGATGCCAAGGCCATCCGCTCGCTCCTGGTTAACCTGATTGAGAATGCCCTGGATGCTTGCCGGGTGGATAAGAAAAAAAATAAGCATCAGATTAAAATCAGACTCCAAGGATATCCTGAATTCGTTGAGTTTGAAGTGTATGACAATGGTATCGGCATGGATCAGGAGACTCGGGAAAGGGCTTTTAGCCTCTTTTTCTCGTCCAAGGCGGGCGACGGGACGGGCTTAGGGCTGTTTATCTCCAACAAAATTGCCCAGGCTCATGGGGGCGAGATCAAATTAGAATCGGAATTGAATAAAGGGACCCGAGTAACCATACAATTACCCAGGAAAGGACCGGGCTCTAAGCCAGCTTCACCCAAACCTTTGTAAAGGGAGGGTTTATGGCCAGCAAAAAGAAAATTTTGATCGTGGATGATGAACAGGACATCCTTACCTACCTTTCCACTCTACTCGAGGACAACGGCTATAACACGGTTCTGGCGAAAAACGGGGAAGAAGCCTTAAAACAGATGGAAGCGGCTCTTCCCGACCTGATTACCCTGGATATTTCCATGCCGGGAAAGTCCGGGGTCAAGTTTTACCGGGACATGAAAGCGGAGGATCGTTGGAAGCACATCCCGATCATTATTATCACCGGTGTATCGGAAGATTTTAAAAAATTTATCTCTTCCCGCCAGCAGGTACCTCCACCGGAAGGTTACCTTTCCAAGCCGATTGAGAAAGAAGAAATCCTGGCGCTGGTGAAAAAATTTACCGCCTGATTCGGCTATACTCCCAGGATTTTATGGCAGGTCTGACAAGGTTTAGGGGGATCGGGAAAGGAATCGGTTGCGAATCTTTTTAATTTATCCCGGTCCCAGAGGGAAGCAACCCTTTCCTCAAAATATTTTTTCCGGCGAGTCCAATTTTCCCTGAATTCCACGTATTTTTTATCATTCCAAATTCTGTCCAAAGGCTCGTGAAAGAGATTCCCCCAATTAACTTTTTCTATGTAGAATTCACTTCCTTGAAAAATCCTTTTAAAGGGGGACGGGAGAGGTGGATTGAGGTAAACGCAGGGGGATACCTCTCCCTCTACAGAAATGTATAGATTATGGAGAGGATCTTCCGCGCAAACGGCTACCTCCTCATAGGAAAGGGAAGGAACCCGCAATTTGATTTTCCATGCCCGGGCTTTCTCCCCTGCTTCCTTCAGGATATTTTCGTAACCTTCCCGACTTTTTTCGGCAAATACTTTTTGCTCGTCCTGCCAGGAATTCGTCACGTGAATCAGGTTGATCAGGACGACCTCCTCGATTTCAAGATCCCGGGCCAGCGATATAAGAGCCGGGACTTCCCGGATGTTCTCCTGCAGCAGGAGGAAAACGATGTGCAATCGGGGATAGATGACTTTTGCCCGGGATTTCCTTTCCTGAAAAATCCGGATGTTCTGGAGGAGATTATCAAGATCCGAGTTCACCCGAATGGCATTATGGGTCTGAGGAGTGGCTCCCGCCAGCGAAAACCCTATAAAGTCAACCCCAACTTGGAGAAGTTCGGCGATATAGGATTCATTTAACCCTTTTCCGCTGGTCACAAAACCGACCCGGGGACCTTCTCTCTTGGCCAAGCGGATACACTCGATTAGGTTTTTATTGAGGAGGGATTCTCCCCATCCTTCCAGAACCAATGCTGCTACATCCTGGAGATAGGGAAGGAGCTTTTTAAAATCCTCTAAGCGCATATCCCCGCGGGAAAATTCTTCATATTCAATCCGATTGCACATCCGGCAGCGGAGAGGGCATCTGGAAGTGAGCTCGACCTGCCAGGCAGCAAACCTTTTTCCGCCGGATCCTTGGAAAAAATTTTTCCAGAACCTTTTTTTCATGACCTGAAGAGTCCTTGCCGAAGAGCGTCAAAGAGAGATGGGGGGGAAGGCCGGTAAAGAAGGAATTCATGGTTGAGGAAGGGCAGGCCACCCCATTTTTTTTTAAAGAAGGCGACTCCTTGATTTACGCCCAATCCAAGATTCACGTAGGTTTTTTTCTGTTGTTCAGCCTCCCTGATTAAGGCATGGAGGAGAAGGTCTGACGCCCCCGGTACCTGGTGTTGCCGGGATCTGAAATTGAACATGTAAAAGGCATAATGTTTCGCCCAGAAATCAGCGATGTCAAAGGCCACCAGCTTCCCGGCGGAGTCCCGGACATTGAAGATACAGGCGGTAGGAACAGAGGAAAGATATCGGGGAATTCTTTGCAAGATGTAACGGGTTCCCTCATCAACGGGATGGGATACCAAAAAATCGGCAATCAGATTCCGGTGTTCTTCTTGGAATTCCTGCCCCTTCTCAACCCGGAGCTCTCTTTCCGCCCTTTGAGTCATATTCTTCACTTTGGGGGGAATTCTGAAATCAGCCAAAGCAAGTTTATAATAGGCATCCGCATGACTCGGACTACCGACCTGGGAGGAAATGGCCGGAGCCATAAGGGCGATCTGGACGGGGTTAAATCGTCTGATGGCCCCTTGGAAGATCTCATTCATAAGGTCTTCCCGAAAACTTCCTTGCAGAGGATAGCCCACGAAAATGAGAAACCTTTTTCCTTGGTAACAGAGATAATCTTGCAAGAGAAAAGGCTCTCCTTCAGATATGGCCATTCCATATCCCGGGATATGTTCCGGCACATAAGCGTTGTTTTTAATAAAAATTTCTTCCTCGGGGATAATCATTCCTGCGCCTGGGTAACTTGCCGGATGGTATAACCCTCCGCTCGAAACCTGTCTTGAATTCCCGGGATATGGGACGTGCCAACGAAAGCGATAGCCTCTCCCCGGGCAAAATATCCTTTCATACGTTCAAACATCACCGGATCCCGCCTTTCCACAATGGCCGGGCAACGGGAAGGAAATTCGGTCGTTGCCGCCAGCAGGGGCTCTATTTCTCCCTGCAAATAGAGGTCAGCATGGTTTTTAAACATTTCTCCCCATTGATCAATTTTTTTAAAAAAATGGACGAAACGCTCTAAAGGAATACCTGCCAGCCCGGCGATTTGCTCTTCTATGGTTTCGAGAAAAATAATCTCTTTTCCCAGCTGGATGGCAATTTGCCAAGCCTCCAGGTCAACGGAATGTTTCCATCCCCTTTCTTTTAAAAAATTAGACCAGATTTGAAAGAAAGCCATCCAGGGGCTGCGGCTCTTAAAATAAGCCAACAAGGGATCTTGACCCCTGGAAGTTAAAGAGAGGATGAGAGAAAGGGAATCAGGTTTGCTGAAAAGGTGGCCCGCCACCTTTCTTATTTTCCCGATCGTTTGATTATCCAGGGCCTCATAGAGAGCGGCGGCTTCCTCTACCTTCAAACTTTGTTCCACAACCCGGTTCATACTTTGGTCATCTAAGGGTCCTTCGAATAAAACCACTTTGGTGCTCTGAATATAACTTTCCAGAGATTTCTTCAACCGATAAGGAAATAAATGGGCGCTACCGGCGAGAAAACCGGCTCTGCCATCCTTTTCAATTTTCCAGACGTTTTTTAATTCTTTTTCTGAAGAAAAGAACGAAAACAATTTTTCATTGATCTTCATAACCTGGTTCCCAAGGCTTTCATCCAGGAAAGAGGCCCTCGGGTTGCGCTGACCAATTCGCCGGATTCATACTTCAAAAAGGGAAATCCTCCCCATTTTTTTTTAAATCTTCTAATTCCTTCGTTAACCCCCAGTCCCAAATGAATGTAAGCTTTATGATATTCTTTGGCCAGTTTGGTCATTTCATAGAAAAGAAGATCGGAGGCATGAGCTACATAGTTCTTCCTGGAAAAGCAGCCTACCACATATGTGGCGAATTCTTCCGCCCCCAGTTCGATGACGTAATAGGCGGATAATTTTTTTTGCTGGTCCCGGGCGTTGAGAACGAAGGAAGTTTTCGAATAAGGCACATATTCCGTCATCTGTAAAAACAATTCTTTTATCCGGGGAGGGGGGCTCTCCTTTTCCAAAAAATCCCTGGTCAGGTCAACATGTTCTTCAGAAAATTGACGGGATTTTTCGATGGTTAAGGCTTCCGAGGCCTTCTTAACGATGCGCATTAACCCTTTTTTTACGTCATGATTGCCCATCTCCAGCTTATAGTATTCATCCCCTTCCCTTTGCCGGGCCGATTGCAGAATAGAATCAGGAATCTCGGGGGCGACAAACCAGGTGTAAGTCGGGTTGAATTTTTTTATGGTTTCCTGCAAAGTGGTGGCGAAAAATTCGGGCCGGCAATCGCGGTTCAAAGGATATCCCACAAAGATGAGCCAATCATCTTTGATAAAAATAACATAATCCCCTATTAAATAGGGCTCTCCTTTGGAAACCCCCACCATTAAATTGGGTATGTGCTCGGGCACGTAGGCTTGGCGTAATATGTATTCCTCTTGGGCTTTGGAAATCATTCAAAGGTTTAAGAATTAATTTCAGGTTTTCTTTTAACCTTCTTTATAATTTAACCCGTTTCTTACTAAATTACAAGAAACTCGGAATCCTTTTTTCCGTTGACATCCTTTTGCAAAGGGATATATATTTTTCATCTCCTTTGGATGGCGAGGAAAGGGGAGGCCTTTTATGATGCGGGTCATGAAAGAAAAGGCTCGTATAAAGTATTATTGAAATGGAAAGAGGAAAAGGTTTAAAATTTATAAGGAGGAGGTGAACAAGAGGAGCCATGTATCAAGTAACAGTTGATAAAGACAAATGTGATGGAAAAGGAGAGTGTGTTGATACCTGTCCGGCCAATGTGTTCGAGATCAAAGACGGCAAGTCCGAGCCCGTTAATATGGATGAATGCCTGGGCTGTGACAGTTGCGTTGAGGTATGCCCCACGGGTGCCATAACCGTAACAGAAGTATAAATTTTCCTACCCGCCTGAAGAGGGGCGTTTTGGGGAGAAAAATGGAAAAGTGATGGGAGGCGTTAAATCCTTTCATCGCTTTTTTGTTAAAAGACCCCCTTTTTTTTCATCTTTGCCCGAATTGACTTTCGGGAGAAGACCTGGTCTGCTTACCAAACCAATAATAGATTTGACAGGCGCCTTCCATTTCTTTAAAATCTGGCCAAGCTACGGACGAAAACTTTTTTCGAAGAACCCTGGAAAAAATTGCCCCGACATCGTTTTGCAGCGGGCATGCCATTCAGGTTTTAAAGGATGGTGTTTCCGCTTTCGAAGTAGTATTCCGGGCGGTGCAGGAAGCAGAACGAATGATTTGTCTGGAATTCTACATTTTCCGGGATGATGAAACAGGGTGGGGATTGGCGGAGTTGCTGGCCCGGAAAAGCCGGGAAGGAGTGCAGATCTATCATTACCAGCCGCAGGTGCTTCACGCTAAGACAATGGTATTTGACGGGCACTGGACCATTGTGGGCTCGGCCAATCTGGATGCCCGCTCCCTCAATTACAATTATGAATGTGGCGTCGGGATCCTGGATCGGGAGCTGGGAAATGATATGGAAGAAATGTTCCGCCAGGACCTACTCGAATCCACGCCTATAACCGAGGCGGATCAATCCGCCTGGCCTCTCCACGAAAGGGCTTTGGGGACTTTTTTCTCCTGGTTCCGTTCCTATTTGTAAAAAATTTGTTTTAATTAACCGATATTATGCGCGAATTTGTAAAAACATCGGTAGGCCCAGGCCTACCTGAGACGGAGGATTGTTCATGGGCAAAAGCAAAGTATCCATCGTAAAAACCGATCCCCAACCAGACTTTCCAGCCATCCGCCAGGCGGTGGAAAAAGCTATTAACCTCATCGGGGGAATCGAAGATCTGATTAAGCCCGGCAAGAAAGTTCTTTTAAATCCCAGTTGGGTAGCTCCTCCTACTGAGCCCGAGAAGGGTTGTATTACCCAGGCCGAAGTAACCCGGGCCGTGGCCGACATCGTGCAGGAAATGGGCGCCCGGGCGATTATCGCCGAATCTGCGGCCGTGGGGGTGGACAGCGAGAAGGTTATCGAAGCTTCAGGGTACGGCCAGCTCAGGGAAAGCGGCTATGAAGTAATTGATTTAAAAAAGACCGCGAAGATCATGATTCCCGTCCCTGGCTGGAAGGTATTTAAAGAAATTGAAAGCCACCCGTTGGTGCGGGAAGCGGATGTAATTGTTTCCCTGCCGAAAATGAAGACTCACGACCAGACTGAAATCACCTGTGCGATTAAAAAGCTCAAGGGGCTGCTTTCGGACCAATATAAGAGAATGATGCATCAGGAAGGTTTATTCGAAGGAGTTGTGGACCTGCTGGCCGCGGTGCAGCCGCAATTGACCATAGTGGACGCCATTTATTGCCAGGAAGGATTGGGCCCGGTTTTCGGCAAGCCGGTGGAAATGGATCTCATCTTGGCCGGTAAGGACCTCGTGGCAGTGGATGCGGTGTGCGGGCGGATTATGGACTTCGCGCCGGAAGAAATTCAGCTTACGAAAATTGCTGCCGCCAGAGGTTTAGGAACCCACAAGACGGAAGAGATTGCCATCGTGGGTGAACCTTTAGAGAAAGTTCGCCGTCGCTTTTTGCGTTCCATCGAAGATAGTCCTGTGCAGGTGGAAGGCTTTAATCTTATCCATGGGGGTATTACCTGCACCGGCTGCCGCAACACGGTGATGAGTGCCCTGGTGGATATGCGCAACGCTGACCAACTCATGTATCTTCCGGGAGTAACGGTGGTTACGGGAGATCCCGCAATCCCCCCTTTCGTCCCTACGGAGAGCATTGTAACTGTGGGAAAATGCGTTCCCGAAGGGAAACGAGGACAGCGTTATGTCAGAGGCTGTCCTCCCAACAATGTCTACGTAGTGCAAGCCATCATCGGGGAGAAGGGGAAAGCCAAGAGGATGTATGCAGAAGGTGACTTAGATTCTACCAAACAGAAATAACCGGCTCCCTTGCCACGGATCGGCTGGCGGTTAAAATTCTGATCTCTACGGAGGGAATGGACATAGGTGAGAAGAGCCTAAAGGGGTTGCGGCCGTTGCATATTTATGCGAAACTTAATAATCGAGTGAGCTTCTTGCAGGAG
Organism: Pseudomonadota bacterium; assembly: GCA_018819135.1. Taxonomy (GTDB): domain Bacteria; phylum Desulfobacterota; class SM23-61; order SM23-61; family SM23-61; genus JAHJQK01. The sequence goes on from JAHJQK010000113.1 coordinate 29,921, forward strand.
TCACTACTTCGCCATTCCGGCGAAAGCCGGAATCCAGAACTGCTTAATAAACCTGGATTCCGGGTCGCGCTTCGCCCTGTACACCATGCGGTGCAGGGCTGCGCTTGCCCGGAATGACGATTTCCTCTTGCTCTCAAGATTTTTTTTAAAGAGGCTTTAATAATTCTGGATCAATAGGTAAAAAAAGAAATTCCCTAAGGGGATAAATAAAAGGAGGGACAGTAAATGGCGCAAGGCTACAATGGAAAGATTTTGCGAGTGGATTTGACATCAGGCGAAATAAAAGTAGAAGAGCCCAGCGAGGTCATCTACCGCACTTATATGGGGGGCGGAGGTTTGGCATCCTATTATTTATTGCGGGAGCTTCCGCCAGGCATCGATCCGCTTGGACCGGAAAATATTCTCATCTTCGCCTCCAGCGTCATCACGGGTGCCCCGGTCTCCGGGATGGTGCGTTATACGGTGGCGGCCAAATCTCCTTTGACGGGGGGATACGGCGAGGCAGAAGCCGGGGGTTTTTTCGGCCCGGAATTAAAGTTGGCCGGTTTTGACGCGGTGATCATTAGAGGGAAAGCTCCTAAACCGTCTTATCTGTGGATCCACGATGGCGAAGCAGAAATTCGGTCGGCTGCAGGGATATGGGGGCTGGAGACGGGTCCGGCTCAAGAAAAAATCCGCCAGGAATTGGGAGATACCCGGATCCGGGTGGCCCAGGCCGGCCCGGCCGGGGAAAAGCTGGTTCGTTTTGCCTGCGTGATCAATGAACTGAAGCATGCCAATGGCCGGACGGGTATGGGAGCGGTCATGGGTTCCAAGAATCTACGAGCCATCGCTGCCCGCGGGACGAAAAAACTGGAATATCATGATCCGGAGAAGATGAAAGATCTGGCCAAATTGCAGTCCGAGCTGATTGCTCAATGGGGTCCGAACAAAACCATGCGCAAGTTGGGAACGCCCAACCTGGTAATGGCCTTGAATACCCAGGGCATTCTGCCCACAAAAAATTTCTTCACCGGCGTCTTCGAAGGTGCGGAAAAGATCAGCGGCGAAAGGATGGCTGAGACGATCCTGAAAAGTGAAGAAGGATGTTATGCCTGCTCCGTTCGCTGCAAGCGGGCGGTTGAAGTTCCCGAGGGGCCTTACGCCACCTCCTGTGAATATGGGGGGCCAGAGTATGAAACTCTTGGTTCTCTCGGATCCCTCCTGTGTATTGATAATTTGGCGGCCATTGCCAAGGGCAACGAGCTGTGTAACCGCTATGGACTGGACACCATCTCCGTCGGCGTGGCCATTGGATTTGCCATGGAATGCTTTGAAAAGGGCCTTCTTGGCAGGGCTGATACCGAAGGCATGGAATTTCGGCTCGGCAATGCCGAAGCCATGGTGCAGGGCATCGAATGGATTGCCCACCGCAAGAAAGGCCTGGGTGACCTGCTGGCCGATGGAGTAAAAGTGGCCGCAGCCAAGATCGGCAAGGGCGCTGAAAAATTTGCTTTGCATATCAAAGGCCAGGAACTCCCGATGCACGATCCGCGGGGAAAGACGGGGCAGGGGCTAAGCTTTGCGCTCTCCCCCACGGGGGCCGACCACATCGAAGCTCCTCACGATACGCCTTTCGCCATGCCGGGAACAATGCTGGGACGCATTGCCCCCCTGGGTCTTCTGGAGCCGGTACCGGCCAGAGATTTGGGTCCCCAAAAGGTGCGCAATTATGTCTATCTGCACTTGGTGTGGTCCCTCTTCAACTCCCTGGGAATCTGTAACTTCACGGCCGGCCCGGTTTGGGCGTTGCCCATCAACAAATGGGCCGAACTCGTTGGCGCGGTCACCGGCTGGGATACCAGCCTCTGGGAACTGCTGAAGGTGGCCGAGCGGACCGTGACCATAGCCCGGGTATTCAACCTGCGGGAGGGCTTCGGGCGCAAAGACGATACGCTTCCCGATCGACTCTTTGAACCCCTGGAAGGAGGACCGCTTCAGGGGAAAGGCATTGACCGCAAGGAGTTTGCCGATGCCTTGACCATGTATTACGAAGCCATGGGCTGGGATGCGCAGGAGGGAATTCCCACGAAAGGAAAATTAGCTGAGTTGAACCTGGCCTGGCTGGATGAGATGATCCAAGACAAAAGGGGAGAAAAATAATAAGGATGCAGGGGGCAGCCCCGCCAGAGGCGGAACATACTTAGGCGCAGTTGTCAAACGGAACAACTGGCTCTGCCACGCCTACAGCCTCATGGATAACCACTGCACTTCATGATCGAAACGCCCGACGCCAATCTGTCTCAAAAATGCGATCGAAAGAAGCCCTTCTAATTGTTTGCTTTTGCTTCTTTCTTATGAGAAAATGAGGCCATGAAGAGTCAGAGATCGTATGCAATCAGTGAAATCAAGGAAAAGCTGGCCCCTCTGTTCAAAGAAGAGGGCTTACAGATGGTATTGCTTTTCGGGTCCCAGGGTTCAGGGCGAGTACATCCGGAGAGCGATATAGACCTTGGATTTCTCTATGATGAACCTGTTGACCTAATAGATCTCACCAACAAAGTTACCCTGCTCCTGCACACGGACAGGGTGGATGTGATCGACCTCAGACGCGCCAACCCTCTTTTATGCTTCTCGGCTGCCGGTCAAGGTAAACTACTCTACGAACGACTCCCAGGGCAATTTAATATTTTTTACTCCCTTAGTTTTAGAAGGTATATCGACACAAAAAAGTTACGGGATGCCCGCAAAAGGGTTATTCAGCACTTTCTTAAGGAAAAGGGGCTGGGGTGAGTCCTTTCGATGTCGAAATTATTCAGGCTAAATTATCTATAATACTGGAGAATCTAAAAGCCCTTGAGCCTATTAAAGGGATGGATCGAGACGAATATCTCCGTGACTTATATAAGCGAAAAGCCACCGAAAGACTGCTGCAAGAACTCATCGAAGCCGCCATTGATATAAATGTCCATATGATTGTGGGATTGGGATATGCCCCACCCGACGATTACTACCGGAGTTTTATCCGCGCAGGCGAACTAAGAATCCTCTCCCCCGAACTCGCGGAAAAACTAGCCCCCTCGGCAGGCCTGAGAAACAGGCTGGTCCACGAGTACGATCGTATTGATCATTCGATTATTTTAAAGGCTGTCGCAATGACCGAAGAGCTTTATCCAAAATACGTCGAGGAGGTTTCTTCCGCCCTTTCTCGGAAAGATTAAGACAAACCCCACCGGGTTATGGTTGGGGAGAAGGATTCTTTTTCCACTCGCCGTTTCTATAATTTCCCTATGGCGGTAGAAAAAGCAGCAGGATTATGTACGCTCCGGGATCAAGGATTCCGTTTGGGAAGCTGCGTGGTTTCCATAGCCGGCAAGAAAGCTTGGGCCTGTCAGGCCACCCTGCGCAAGAAAAATTTAGGATGGGAAAGGCTGATTTCAGCCGTTCATCTTTCCCGTCCGGAAAACTATCTTTCCATCTATCAATCGGGATGCAATTTTTCCTGCCGCAAGTGTCATTCCTGGTATTTCAGCAAGCACGCGGAAGGGGAATGGTACACGCCAGAAAGAATTCTTCAGGAGTGTTTAAAGTATGAAAAAAAAGTTAATTGGCCCGAGCCGCGAAGTAAGGCCACCGCCTATCATGCCCATGATACTTGCCGCTGTTGCGGTACCTGCGTGCTTTATAAGGAAAAATCATCTCTTTGCCCTGGAATTCTGGACAGTTCGCGGATTACCCTGAGTCCTCAAGGATTTGGCCCAGTCCGCAACATCGTGGGATTCACTGGAGGAGACCTTACCTGCCAGGCGGAATTTTACGCGCGTTGTTCCGAGCTGATTAAAGCCCAAACCAAGCTTTGGATCTTGATTGAGACCAATGGCTATGGTCTTTCTCCTGCCAATTTAGATAGGCTGCGGGATGCGGGAGTTGACGCCTTCTGGCTGGATATTAAGGCTTATCAAGAGGAAGTTCACCGCTGGTTGACCGGTTGCTCCAACGAATGGATTTTAAAGCTTCCGGAAGAAATGCTGCGGCGCAATTTTACTCTGGAGGTCCTTTCTCTTTACATTCCCGGGGTAGTCGAAGTCGACCAGCTGGAAGCCATCGCCAAACTTTTAGCCAGGGTGGATACGGAGCTTCCGTTTACGATTTTAGCCTTCTTTCCCGAGCATAGAATGAAAGAACATCGGTCTCCAACTCTGGGAGAAATGATCACGGCCTTTGAAGTGGTAAAGGGAACAGGATTGAAAAATGTGCGCCTGGGTAATACGGGGGTCTTTGCCCAAAAAGAAGAGGAGATCCAAGTTCTCCTGGCCAGAGTAGGTCGAGGGTCATTTTGAAAGGGAAAAAATGTTAGGGGTATCTACTTCTTTACGATCGGAAGTTACCAACAGCGGGGTTGAAGTTATTGATGCTGTCCTGGACTTAGGGGTGGAAGCGGTGGAGTTGGAATACCGGATCACTTCGTCCATGCTGCAAGAAATTTTGCCTCTATGCCGCCAGAGACAGATCGCCGTAGTCAGTTTGCATAATTTTTTCCCGGTTCCCGAGAAGGTTCCCAAAGAAAAAGCCAGTGGTGATGTTTTTTCTTTATCAGCCCTCGATAAGGAAGAACGAGATCTGGCGATAAAATATACCTTGCGCACGCTGGAATGGGCGGAAGAGCTGGAAGTGCAAGCAGTGGTCCTGCATCTGGGGAAAATTCCCATGGATAATCCCATGGAAACTTTGAGGAGATTATACGATCAAAAAAAAATCCCAACCGAAGCAGCGCAGGAATTCATCCGGGAGCAAAGAAAAATTCGGGCCGCAAAAGGGCAACGCCACCTTGATGCCGCGCAGCGAAGCCTTGAACGATTAGCCAGGCAGGCAGAAAAGAGAGACGTCCTTATCGGTTTGGAGAATCGGTCCAACATTCAAGATGTTCCCAATCTGGAGGAGTTTAAAGTCCTCTTCCAAGAATTTACTGGAAGTCCCGTACGCTATTGGCACGATGTCGGCCATGCCGCAACTCAGCAGAACCTGGGATTAGAAAACCAGGAAGAACTTTTAAAAAATTGCGGAGACCTTCTGGTAGGCATCCACCTGCATGGGTGTAAGGGATACAATGACCATGAAGCGCCGGGGAGCGGAGAGGAAGATTACACCCTCATTAAAAAATATCTGAAACCTGAGACCATCCGGGTGATGGAAACCCACCATCGGGCCACCCGGAAGGAATTGTTGCAAGGTTTGCAATTTTTAAAAGAACATGGGATAACCGGTGAGGATCCTAAGGCCCGAGGTTGAGGAGGGGGAGAAGGTAAATCGTTCAAGCTAAAAAAGTTGCAATTTAGACCTTTCTTCATTATAATTTTTTCCGTGTTAGATATATCTTTTTTATACCGCTCAGGAGGACAGGGAATGAACCGGCCGTGTTCTCTCCTCACGCGATTTTCTCTCCCCTTCCTTTTTATCTTGGCGACTGCTTCACCGGCGAAGGCGGACCTTACCTATGTTGTCAAGCGAGGAGATTCCTTATACAGCATCGCGAAAAAATTTCATCTTTCCATAGAAGAGATCCAGGAGGCGAATGAGCTGGATGACCCAAAAATTCGGGCAGGACAAAATTTAACGATTCCGGGGATTGACCCCGGAGACACGGCCGCGGAGAAGAAAAAAGGGAAAAAGCCGGAGGCCAGCTAGGATGAACTTCCGGAATTGAAAATTCCGGAGACGCATATCGTTAAAAAAGGGGAAACGCTGGCAAAAATTGCTTACCGCTATCATCTATGGGTTAAAGACCTGGAAGAGATTAATCAACTGCAAGGGAAAAAAATAAGACCGGGGCAAATCATTTATCTCCAAAGAATCCGTGAAGCCCATGAGGGAAAGGGGGAGGGAAAATCAGAGCAAGCCGAAAAGAAGAAAGAAGAAGATGCGGAGGGCTCAAAAGTCAGAGTAAAGGGAAGCGGATTCTTGGTAGATGAACGAGATCGCGAGCTTCTGGTCAGAGTGGCCAAGAGCTTTTTAGGTTTACGGTATCGCCGGGGGGGAACGAGTATCAACGGGATGGATTGTTCTTTTTTTGTCCAAAAAATTTTTAAAACTTTTGGTATTGATCTGCCCCGTACCACCCGGGAACAATTCCAGGTTGGATACAAGATTGCCCAGGAAGCACTGCGCATGGGAGATCTTGTCTTTTTCAAGAGGGGCCAGGCTTACCGCCCCACTCATGTGGGTATTTACATCGGCAATGATCAGTTTATTCATACCTCCCTCAGCAAGGGACGGGTAGAAGTGAGCAGTTTAGGGAGCCGCTATTTTTCCACCCGCTTCATTGGTGCCAGAAGGATCGAAGAAGCCGAAAAACAGCCGGAAGCGGAAGGAGCGGCACTAAATTGATGCCATTCTTCTAAGATTGGCTTTTATTCCAGGAAAGGGAAAGACGTATCCTGTGCCAACCCTGGTCATTCATGGAAACGAAGCTTGTGTTCGCGGAGCCATGGCCGCAGGTTGCCGTTTTTTTGCCGGCTATCCCATAACTCCGGCGTCGGAGATTACCGAGCTCATGGCCCGCATGCTTCCTCAGGTGCGGGGAGTTTTTTTACAGATGGAAGACGAGATCGCTTCGATTTGCGCTGTACTGGGAGCGGCTTGGGGAGGAGCCAAAGCCTGCACAGCCACTTCCGGGCCGGGATTCACCTTAAAACAAGAGGGCATCGGCTGGGCCGCGGAGACGGATACTCCCATTGTGGTCATCGACGTCATGCGCGGAGGACCTTCCACCGGGCAACCCACCTCTTCCTCCCAGCAGGATGTGATGCAGGCCAAATATGGGTCCCACGGGGATTATGAGATCATCGCCCTAACGCCCTCGAGCGTCCAAGAGGCCTTCGACCTGACCGTGAAGGCTTTTAACCTGGCTGAAATTTACCGCAACCCGGTCATGGTTCTCTCCGATGAGATTGTGGGCCATACTCGGGAGAAAATTCGGATCCCCGAGCAGGTAGAGGTCGTGCCGCGCAAAAAACCGCAAAACTCCGTTAACGACTACATACCCTTTCGACCTACCGCCCAGGGTTTTTTAGATGGCATGCCGACTTTCAATCAGGGGTATGGAATTTTAGTTGACGGGCAGCTACATGATGAGTGGGGAATCCGCGCTGGGCATAAGCCGGATGTCTCTGCGGGGCTCGTGGAGCGGATCTGCCGCAAAATTACCGACCATGCCCGGGAGCTTTTGGATGTGGAAGAATACAGGCTGGACGACGCAGAAGTGGTGGTAATCGCTTATGGTAGCCCGGCAAGGCCCTCGCTGCGGGCCGCCAAGGAGGCTCGCAACACAGGCGTGAAGGCGGGATGCTTGAAGATGAGGATTCTCTGGCCGTTTCCAGAAAGCGCCATCGACCAGCTTTGCCCAAGAGTAAAAAAAATCATTGTCCCGGAAATGAACATGGGAAAAATTTATCGGGAAGTGGAAAGGGTGGCCGCCGGAAGAGCAGAAGTCATTTCCCTGCCTAAATTGGGCGGAGAGATGCATACCCCGCAGGAAATTTTCGAAAAAATTAAATTATTTTAGCCACAGAGGTCACAGAGAACACAGAGGTTAAAAAAAATAACAAGAAATAATCAATTTTAAAAATTTTCTTGATTTTTAAATCCATTATTTAATCATTTTACTCTCTGAGATCTCTGTGTCCTCTGTGGCCAATGGTTACTGAATTTATGAATCCTTTAGCTGACAAATACATTCGGAAAAAAGCACTGCCTTTAATCTTTTGCCCGGGCTGCGGGGATGGGACCGTATTAAATATTTTTTTACGAGCCGTGGAAGAGATGGGCATCTTCCCGGACCTGGCTTTGGTGGGTGGGATTGGATGCTCGGGATGGTTGCCCACCTATATCCGGGCCGATGTCCTCCATGTCCTCCACGGCCGGGCTATTCCTTTTGCCACCGGCTTGAAACTCACGGATCCCCGGAGAAAGGTGGTTGTCTTTACCGGTGACGGAGATGGCGTGGGGATTGGCGGCAATCATTTCATCCATGGAGCCAGACGGAATATCGACCTTACGGTCATCATGATGAATAACGGAATCTATGGAATGACCGGCGGACAGGTCGCTCCTACCACCCCCCTTCACGGCCGGACCCAGACATCTCCTTACGGTAATATTGAATTTCCTTTTGACGTCGGCGATCTGGCGCGAGCGGCTGGAGCCACCTACGTGACCCGCTGGACGACCGCCCACCCGAAGCAACTTCTCCGGGCCATCAAGGAAGGAATTGAGCATGCGGGATTTTCCTTTATCGAGGTGCTTTCCCAGTGCCCAACCCAGGCCGGAAGATACCTGGAAGGAACCAGCGATCCGGGAGAGCTTCTAACTCTTTTTAAGAAAAGAGCGATTGCGGTCGAGCGAGCCAGGAGCACTCCGGCCCAGGATTTAAGGGGAAGGATTATTGTGGGTAAAATCCATCACGTGACGGAAAAGAAGGAGTTCAGTAAAACCCTCTATGAAAGTTTTCCGGCCGAAGCAGCAGACAACCAAGATCATCCTTGATGATCGATTCTGTAAGGGTTGTAATCTTTGTGTTCAGGTATGCCCCCAAAAGTTGTTTTCTCAGGGAGAGAAACGCAGCCGGGGAGGGTATCGAATGCCCGAAGTTGGCCACGAAAAGGAATGTTCAGGCTGCCTGTTGTGTGAGATGACCTGCCCGGATCTGGCCCTGACCGTCCTGCGGGAGAAAAAATGAGGAGAGAGGTTCGCATTGCCGGATTTGGGGGGCAAGGGGTTGTAACCATGGGCACGATTTTGGCTGTAGCCGCCGGCATCCATGATGATTTAGAAGTGGCCCAGACCCAGAGTTACGGGCCGGAGGCCCGGGGCGGGGCTTGCCGGTCGGATGTCGTCATCAGCGATGAACCCATCGATTACACCAAGCCAATGGCCCTGGACCTTTTTATAGCTTTATCACCTGCGGCTATTGCCCAGTACTGGCCAGATGTTCGAAAAGGAAAAACAGTGGTGATCGTGGATAAAACATTGATTCCCGAGCCCCCGGATCATTCTCCTCAGGTTTTGGCCATTGAGGCCACTCAGATCGCGGAAGAAGAGTTCAAAAATCGGGTGGTGGCCAACATGATCATGTTGGGAGCTATGGCGACCTATACGGGATGGATCAGTTTAAGAGCTCTGGAAAATGCTCTTGAAGGACGCGTACCCCCCCAAAGCTTAGAGATCAGCAGAAAGGCATTAAGGCGGGGAGCCGAAGTTGTTCAACCCCCTCCCCCTGCTGAATCCTCCTAAACCCCTCAATCGTTTCGTTTGGTAATAATAAAATTATTTTATTCTGGCTAAAATTGGCTTGACAGGGAATTGAGGCTATAATATTTTTAAAAAAAGTTAACCTGGGTGACTTTTCCCCGAGAAACTCCCCCGGATCCCTTCGACGATCGAGATATTTTAGATTTTATTAAGGAAAGGGAGAGTTGTCATGAACGTAGATTTAGAAGTCCGAAAATTAAAGCTTGGGGAGAAGGTTAAAGACCTTCGACTGCAGAAACGTTATACCCTGCGCCAAGTAGCCGGCAATACCGGCCTTTCCATTGCCCTCTTATCGCAAATCGAGAATAACGCCGTTTCCCCTCCCGTCGCCACTCTTCTCCGAATTGCCAGAGCCCTGGATGTGAACATTGGCTATTTTTTCCGCGAGGAAGAATCGAAAGACAAAGCGGTAGTGGTGCGCAAGAATGAGAGAAAGAAAGCCTTTCGCCGTAGGTATGCCCAGCATGGGGAAGGGGGATATACTTACGAAGCCTTGGCTTACACGAGAAATGCCAAACACATGGAGCCGTTCCTGGTGGAGTTTGAGCCCAAGCAGAAAGAAGAGCTTACCTTCCTGAATCACAGGGGGGAGGAATTTCTGTTCCTTTTCAGGGGGCGGCTGGCCTTTCACTACGACCAGGACGAAATCATCCTGGATTCGGGAGACAGTTTGTATTTCGACTCGGGTGTTCCCCATGCTTTTCGAGCCCTCAGGGGGAAGAAAGCCCAGGGAATTGTTATCGTCTATTCGGAAGAATGAAAAAGGCCATAAGCAAAAATATTTTGGACGCAGATAAACGCGGATCGGCAGGATTTAAAAAAATTAAAAGTCAAAAGCATGGGCAAAAAGTTTTTATTCTAAATTGAAATTTCTTGACCTGTTTTTTCTGCGTAAATCAGCGTCCCATTAAATCCTGAAAGAGGGAACCATGATAGAAATTCGGATTCATGGACGAGGAGGGCAGGGGGCGGTAATTGCCTCCGAGGTCCTGGCTTCGGCCTTTTTTAAGGAAGGGAAATTCGTCCAGGCTTTCCCGGCCTTTGGGGTGGAGCGCCGGGGGGCTCCCGTGGCCGCTTTCACCCGGGTGGATGACCAGCCCATTCGCATCCGCAATTTTATATATGAACCGGACCACATCATTATCCTCGACCCCACTTTGATCGAAAGCACGCAGGTAGATTCGGGGCTGAAGGAGAACGGCTGGATCATCATCAACACCGACCGCCCTCCCAAAACATTTGGGCGTTTTTCCAAATTCCGGGTGGCTACCGTGGATGCCAACCGCATCGCCGTCGAATATAAGTTAGGCTCTCCCACGGCTCCTATCGTGAATACCGCCATCCTGGGAGCTTTTTCCAAGATCACCGGGATGGTCACGGTGGATTCGCTTATCGAAGCCATGAAAGAGTTCGTGCCGTCGAACAAAGCCGGCAACGCCGCGGCCATAAAAGAGGCCCATGAAAGGGCGAAAGCGTAAATAGGTAATAGGTAAAAGGTAAAAAATGCACACGCCTTGCCCCTTACGCCTTACGTTTTTTAATTTAATTGTATAGGAAATTCCTTTTTGGACACGGATGTACACAGATTATCAGGATAAACGAAAAAGAAAATAATTATCTGTGGTTATCTGCGCAAATCTGCGTCCCAATTAATTTAAGGAGTTGTTATGTCCGAACAGATCATTTTTAAACGTGAAGAGGATTTGCCTTATCTGCCCATTACCTTTGGTTCGATGGCCTGGAATAAGACCGGAAGCTGGCGGTACTTGCGTCCCCGGTTTGAAAATAAGATTTCTCCTTGCAACGAAGGGTGTCCCGCAGGCCAAGACATCGAAGGAGCGATGGTCCTGATCGGCAAAGGCAAAGTTTTGCAGGCTTGGGATCTATTTAAGGAGGAGAACCCTTTCCCGGCGGTTTGCGGGCGAGTCTGCTTTCATCCCTGCGAATCTTCCTGCAACCGCGGAGAGTTCGATGAAGCCATTTCCATTAATGCCTTAGAGCGCTTCATGGCGGATGTTGCCTCCCGGCAGGGAAGGAAACCGTTGCTGAGGCGGGAAAGGCGGGAGGAGAAAGTAGCCATCGTTGGCTCCGGGCCTGCAGGTTTGACCTGCGCCTATCACTTAGCCCGCCTGGGTTACGGCGTCACGGTCTTCGAGGCTCTGCCCGTCCTGGGAGGAATGCTCCGCGTAGGAATTCCTGAATATCGATTGCCCAAGAGAGTGCTGGAGGAAGAAATCGACCAGATCCTGGAGGTGGAGGTGAAGGCGGAGGTCAATGCCCGCCTGGGGGGAGAGTTCCTGTTGAAGGAATTAAAAGAATATCAAGCCATCTTCCTGGCCATGGGCAACCACCGCAGTAAAAGTTTGGGAATTCCCGGGGAAGAGGCCGAAGGTATAATGAGCGGAGTCGAATTTTTAAAGAACGTTAACCTGGGTAAAGAAGTGCCCCTGGGAAAAAAAGTGGCTGTGATCGGCGGGGGGAATACGGCTATCGATGCTGCCCGCTCGGCTTTACGCCTGGGGACCAAACCATTTATCCTTTATCGCCGGACACGGGAAGAAATGCCCGCCTTTCCTACAGAAATTTTAGAGGCCGAAGAAGAAGGCATTGAAATTTCCTATTTGGTCTCACCCCTGCAAGTGATTGCCGAAAACGGAAAGGTAAGTAAGCTGGAATGCATGAAGAATCGGCTGGGGCCACCGGATGAGGATGGCCGCCGACGGCCGGTGGGCATCAAAGGCTCTAACTTTTTTGTGGAAGTTGATCAAGTCATCGCGGCCATCGGCGAAGAAGCAGATCTTTCCTCTATCCCTAAGAAATTAGGGGTGAAAGAAAACGTCATTCTGACCGATGAGCGGGGAGGGACTAAGCAAAAAGGGGTTTTCGCTGGCGGCGATATGATCCATCAACCCCACACAGTGGTACATGCCATCGGCTCCGGGAAGAGGGCGGCTATCTTTATCGATTGCTTCCTGAAGAAGAAAAAATGGGATGGTCTCTTTGACGCCATCCGTATTGGCGAGCGCGGTGGTTTATCGATGAAACGATACCTGCAGGACGAAAAAGATCGCCTTCCCATCAGTTCCCAAACGGTACGCCTGAAAGATTTGAACCTGGATTATTTCGATTATAAGAAACGTAAAAGAATGTCCAAAGCCCAGGTCTCTAAACGGATCGGATCTTTCGAGGAGGTCAACCTGGGATTTTCCGAGGAGACGGCCGTGGAAGAGGCCAATCGTTGTTTCAACTGCGGCGTCTGCAACCTCTGCGACAACTGTTACATCCTCTGCCCGGACGTAGCCATCCTGAAACAGGGAGAGGATGCGTTCAACGTCATAGACTATGAACATTGTAAAGGGTGCGGCATCTGCGTGGAGGAGTGCCCCCGAAATGCCATGGTTATGGAGGAGGAAATAAAATGAAGAAGATTATGGTGGGCAACCATGCCGTTTCCTGGGGGGTGATGTTGGCCCGGGCCGAAGTGATCCCGGCTTATCCGATCACTCCCCAGACGACCATCGTCGAAGAACTATCGGTCCTCTGCGCGGACGGCAGGCTAAAAGCAAAATTTATCCCGGTAGAATCGGAGCACTCGGCCATGGCTTGCTGCGTCGGAGCCTCGGCGGCCGGGGTGCGAACTTTCACGGCTACTTCAGGGCAGGGATTGGCCTTGATGCACGAGATGCTCCACTGGGCCAGCGGGGCGCGTCTGCCCATCGTCATGGCCAACGTCAACCGGGCCTTGGGATCCCCTTGGAACATCTGGGGTGAGCAGACCGACAGTCTCTCCCAGCGGGATACCGGCTGGTTGCAGCTTTATTGTGAGAGCAATCAGGAGGTCCTGGACACCACGATCCAGGCCTTCAAAATTGCCGAGGAGATCCACTTACCGGTCATGTTAAACCTGGATGCCTTTTTCCTTTCGCATACGGCAGAACCCGTTGAAATCCCGGAGCAAAAAGGGGTGGATGATTTTCTGCCCCGGTATCAACCCGAATTTCGCCTGGATCCCAAGAAGCCCTATTCTTTCGGCTGCCTGACTCCTCCCGAATATTTTATGGAATTTCGATACAAGATCCAGCAGTCCATGCTCCAGGGCAAGGAGGTCAGCCGGCGGGTGAATGAGGAATTCGGGCAATCCTTTGGCAGGAAGTACGGGCTGATTGAAGCGTACCGCTGCGATGGGGCGGATTTGATCCTGGTTACCTCCGGGGCTATCGCCAGCACGGCCCGCGTGGTCGTGGATGCTTTGCGGCAAAAAGGACGGAAGGTGGGCATGGTAAAAGTGCGCTTGTTTCGCCCTTTCCCTCAAGAAGAACTTTATGCCGTGCTGCGGGATGCGGAAAAGGTGGCGGTGGTGGACCGGAACGTTTCTTTCGGGGTGGGAGGAATTTTTGCCCACGAGCTGAATGCCGCCTTTTGTAATGAGAAGACTCGGCCGCCCATCTTCAGTTACATCGCCGGGTTGGGCGGAAGGGACGTAACGCCGCAAGTATTGAACGACGTGGTTTATCAGACCTATAAACGGGCCCAACCAGAGAAGCAGAGCGTCTGGGTGGGGATGAGGGGATAAAGGGAGTTCGTTATGTATGAGCGCAGAGAATTGATGTATGCAGGTCACCTGGCCTGCGCGGGGTGCGGGGCGACGATGTCCATGCGCTATGCCTTAAAAGCCCTGGGAGAAAAAACCATCCTGGCCATACCAGCGTGCTGCTGGTCGATCCTTGCCGGCCCCTTTCCTTATAGTGCCGTCGAGGTGCCCGTGATTCATACGGCCTTTGAAACCGGAGCATCCACTGCCTCAGGTATCAAGGCTGGCCTGGAAATGCGCGGTGACACGGAGACCACCGTGGCCGCCTGGGCGGGGGATGGCGGCACTTTTGACATCGGTATCCAGGCTCTCTCCGGCGCAGCCGAGAGGAACGATGACATTATCTACTTCTGCTACGACAATGAAGCCTACATGAACACGGGAATTCAGAGGAGTTCAGCCACGCCCTTCGGCACCTGGACAACGACAACCCCGGCCAATCATCCCAAAAGCCAACCCAAAAAAAACATGGTGGAAATTATGGCCGCCCACCGCATCCCCTATGCCGCCACTTGCTCCGTAGCCTTTCCCGAAGACATGATGCGCAAGATCGTCAAAGCCAAATCCATCCGGGGGACCAAATTCATCCATATTTTTTCCCCCTGCCCAACCGGCTGGAAGGCGGCCTCTTCCCTGGCAGTAAAGATCGCCCGCCTGGCCGTACATACCAAAGTCTTCCCGCTTTACGAAGTGGAAGATGGTGAACGATATAACATCAACGTGGACCCCAAGAATATGCCGGTTGACGAATACCTTCGCCTCCAGGGCCGATTTGCCCATCTCACCGACGACGAGGTGCATACCATCCAGGAAACCGTGGACCGGGAATGGGAACGACTGGTCAAGAAAGCGTTGGATTAGACCCCTCCCCCCGCCCTCAACATCTCCAATAATATACCCTTGACTTCGCCCTCCGATTTGTTTATGATCCTTTTGAATCCACCACTTACAAAAATCCTTTAACTTAGAGGGTGGCGTATGGCCCGTAAAAAAAGAAGCTCCATTTCCTGAGGGCAGAGAAATGGAGTTTTTTTTGGGGGGGTTCCTTCAGTGGTTTCGAGTAAGGATAAATTACTGCCTATTTTCGGAGATAAATGACATGAAAGATGAATCAAAGAGCGAGCGGCAGCTCATCCAAGAATTATTAGAATTACGCACCCAAATTGTTAAATTAGAAAAAGAAAAGGGCAAGCGTGAGCAGATCGAGGAGGCACTCCGAGAATCTGAAAAGAGATATAAAGAAGTTGTGGAGAGCGCCGCGGAGATTATCCACACCACTGACATCTGGGGTAAATTCACTTTCGCCAATACTGCTACCCTGAAAGCTGCGGGTACTTCGCTGGAAGAATTTAAACAACTCAATTACCTGGAAATCATTCATCCTGATCACCGCCAGAGGCTGTCGGAGATTTACATCAATCAGTTTCGAGAAAGGAAAGCAACGATTTACGTAGAATTTCCTATTCTCTCCAGATCTGGTGAGGTCATATGGCTCGGGCAGAATTCTTCTTTGATGTTTGAAGGGAAAAAGGTTGTTGGTTTTCATTCCGTTGCCCGCGACATTACCGAGCTCAAAAAGATGGAAGAAACATTACGGCGCAGTGAAAAGGAGGCTAAGCGGCTGGCGCAAGAGAATGCGTTAGTGGCGGAAGTCGGGCGCATCATCGGCTCAACACCAAATATTGACGAGGTCTTTGAGCGCTTCTCCAAGGCGGTAGCGAAACTTATCCCCTTCGACCGCGTTTTGATCAACCTAAGAGGTCTCCAAGAAGATGACAGCTTTGTGCGCTACGTGGCGGGGATTGACGTCCCCCATCGTCGGGCTGGGGAATACGTTTCCTTAACCGGTACAGCCACTGCAGAATGCATGCGCACAAAGTCGAGTCTGCTCATCCAGCCAAAGGATGAAAAAGAAACAGAGGAGTGGGCAGCCCGGTTTCCAAAGTTTTTGCCCAATTTTGAGGCTGGAATTCGATCGGCCATCCTGGTCCCCTTGATTGCGGAAGATCAGATTATCGGGGTCCTGAGTTTGCGAACCACCAAGGTGAAGGCTTATACGGATCAGGACGTGCGGTTAACCGAGAGTATTGCCTCACAGATTGCGGGGGCTGTTGCCAACGCCCAGCTTTTCATGGAGCGAGAACGAGCAGAGAAGGCGCTGCAAAAGAGTGAGGAGGAGGCGAGAAGGCTGGCTAAAGAGAATGAAGTCATAGCCGAGATTGGGCGAATTATCAGCTCCACATTAAGAATCGAGGAGGTATACGAACTTTTTGCCAAAGAAGCAGGTAAGCTTATTCCCCTCGACAGAATTGCCATCAACGTCCTTAACCCTGAAGCTAACAGGATTATCAGCGTCTATGTCTCCGGGGTTAAGGTGGCAGGGCGAGAAGCTGGGGATTCCTACCCTTTGGCGGGTTCAATAAGTGAAGGGGTCATGCGCACCCGCAAGAGCCTCCTCATCCAGACCGAGGATCAAGATGAATTGGCAGGTTATTCCCATCACCTCTTGTCTACTTTTCAAGCCGGATTTCGATCCATGCTGTCGGTCGCATTGATTTCAAAAGATCAGGTTATCGGAGTCATGCACATCCGAGCGATCAAGCCCAATGCCTATACAGAGAGAGAAGTGCAGCTTGCTGAGCGCATAGGTAATCAGATTGCCGGGGCCATAGCCAATGCCCAACTCTTTGCTGAACTTAAGCGGATGGAGGGGGAGCGGGAGAAATTGATTCGTGATCTTCAAAAGGCACTGTCCGAGGTCAAGAAATTAAGTGGATTTTTGCCGATCTGCGCTTCCTGTAAAAAGATAAGAGATGATAAAGGGTACTGGAACCAGGTCGAGGTCTATATTCGGGATCGTTCCGAAGCGGAATTTAGTCATGGCATCTGCCCAGATTGTATGAAGAAACTCTATGGCGATTTTTTAAAAGAGGAGCATAATTAAATTTAATTGTATAGGAATTTCCTTTTTGGACACGGATGAACACAGATTTTCAGGATGTTATAGTAAACGACAAAACAAAGTTGCCATAATGAACAACCCAACTCCTTGCAGAATGCAATAAAAATCCCCTCATTCCCCCTTTACGAAAGGGGGGCGGGGGGGATTTGGGGTGAAGACTTCGTTTGAATTGAACAGATGATGTCAACTTATTTAAGACGTTCACAATAAATGGAAAAAAATATCTGTGAATATCTGTGGAAATCTGTGTCCTATAAATTTAAAAAAGAGTGAGGCCGGAAGATGGAAGAGAATAAATTAAAACCCCGTACGGGTGTAGCCAAGATTGAGGAAAGACAGCACCCACGATTTTTATTGAATTTGCCCATCGAATATTATCGGGTCAGCTCGGACATCAACCAATCTGGTTATACGGTCAATGCCAGCGAAGGCGGGTTGATGGTGAATCTTCCTGAAAAATTGGAAGTGGGTCAGCTTTTGAGAATCAGGATTTTTTCTCTTTCGGTCCTGATATAAATTCCATTGAAATCCTTTCCCAGGTGGTTTGGGCTGATCATCCGGGAGGTGAAGAGGGCTACCGATCCGGGGTGAAATTTGTAGAGGTTTCTGCTGAAGAGCTCAAAAGGTTGGTGAATTTTTTGCAAAAACTTACGAATTAACTCCTTGTTCCGAATAGGGAGGAACAGCAAATGAAAGATGAATCAAAGACCAAGCGGCAACTAATCCAGGAATTAATAGAATTGCGCCAACAAATTGTAAAATTAGAAAAAGAAAAGGGCAAGGGTAAGCAGATCGAGGAGTCTTTGCTAAAAAGTGAGAAGGAGGCGAAGCGACTGGCGCAGGGGAATGCAGTTATCTCGGAGATCGGACGAATTATTAGCTCCACTTTGAATATCGAAGAAGTCTATCAGCGCTTTGCTGAGGAAGTGCGCAAAGTCCTTCTTTTTGATAGAGTTACAATCAACATGGTTGATGTTGAAGAAAATATTGTAACCGTTCCTTATGCTGCAGGTATTCCTGCCCCCGGGCGCCAACCTGGAGACAATTTTCCTCTGGCTGGCACAACAACTGAATTAAGTGTGAAAACAAGAAAGGGTGTGATCCTCCAACTGGAGAATGAAAATGAGATAGCAAACCATTTTCCCGGTCTCTTACCGGTTTTTAAAGCTGGGCTTCGATCATCTATGGCTGTTCCCTTAATTTCCAAAGATCAGCCGATAGGGGTCTTGCATTTCGCCTCAAGAAAGCCAAATGCATATACTGATACAGATCTTAAGCTTGCTGAAAGCATTGGGGCCCAGATTGCCGGGGCCATTGCCAATGCCCAGCTTTATAGAGAGCTTAAGCAGGCAGAACAAATGCTAAGAAAAAGCGAGGAGGAATCGACGCATTTGGCCCATGAGAATGCAATCATGGCCGAGATTGGCAGAATAATCAGCTCTACCCTAAACATTGATGATGTGTACGAACTGTTCACCGCAGCGGCACGAAAGTTGATTGCTTTTGATAGGATTTCTGTGGGCTTACTTGATCCCCCAAAAGATACCATTACTGTGGTTCACATCGCCGGAGTTGGAGTAGAGGGACTTGGAGTTGGTAATATTTATCCTTTGCATGATTCAGCCAGCGAAATAGTTATGC
>JAHJQK010000114.1 GCA_018819135.1 Pseudomonadota bacterium
GATCACAGCCGTTCCCGAGGCGAAAGCCCGCAAGTTACTGAAACGGGCATGGGTTGAAACTTCTAAAATATCTGACTCCGGCGAAGCGCTGAAAATCAAGAGTTTGATCGCGAAAAAAATGTTTGAGGTTTGTCCCGAGGAGGCTCTAAAAATAATTCAGCAGGTAGAAGACCCGTTTTATCGTTCGGAAATTCTGGAACTCCTGGTTCAGCGGTTAGCGCAGCAAAATAAAAGAAAAGCAATGGAATTCGCCGCCAGAATCCCTTGGGAGGCCTTCCGCCAAAAAGCATTGGTTAAGATTGCTACTTCCTGGATGTCCCGCGATGTGCAAAAAGTCATTTCTTTATACCGCGAGACCCTCCAGGTCGCCAGGTCTATCTCTGACCCGTATATCAGAGCATTGACCCTGATTGAACTGGGGAAGAAATGGTCTCAGATAGAGCGGGAAAAAGCCCAGGCGGCCCTTCAATTGGCCGAAAAGGCCGCGGATGAAATCTTTTCTTTGCCGGTTAAAGCCGAGGTTTTGGAGAGTCTTGCTGGATCCTGGAAAGGGTCAGACCCCCAAAGAGCACAGGCCATATTAGAAAAAGTCGATTTTTCCGTGCTTCAAATCCGCCAAAGCCTGGAAGAAATTCGTCTTTGGGCCAAGGTCGACCCGATGCGAGCTAAAAATTGGGCTGAGGCTCTTCCCTCTACCTTTCCCCTGGAGAGAGCCATGGCTTTTCAAGAAGCGGCTGGCACCATGAAAAAGAGCCACCCCGATCAAGCCTTTTATCTTTTGCAAAAGGCCATGGACCAGGTTTTAGCATTACCGGAAGGGGCCAAAACCTCTAAGCTGTTATCCCAGTTGGTGATGGAAGCTGCCTCGATGAACAAGATAAAAACCCTGCGCAAGCTCCAGGAGATTCCCTCCCG
This sequence comes from Pseudomonadota bacterium, assembly GCA_018819135.1. Taxonomy (GTDB): domain Bacteria; phylum Desulfobacterota; class SM23-61; order SM23-61; family SM23-61; genus JAHJQK01. The sequence continues at coordinate 916 of JAHJQK010000114.1, forward strand.
GGAAACCCGCGACCTGCTCCTTAAAGAGGCCGGCAAAATCTGGGTTAAAAAAGATCCCCCCCCGGGCATGGCCGAGGCCATTCAGGCAGCTTACGGGATATCGGAAAGTTCTTTACGCCTGGACCTTGGCCATAAGATCGCCGACCAGTTGGCTAAAAAATTTATTCCGTCTGAACCGGATCAACCGGACCAACCGGAGCTGAAGGCAATCTACCAATGGGGCATGGGAAGGGAGATGACTAAAAATGATGAATCCCGGGCTACTCCTTTCTTCATCAGGGCTCTACAGGAGAGCGCGAAGATCAAGGAACCAAAAGAGCGGTCATATTTTCTTTGCGGTTTGGCCGTTGACTGGGCTCCGCTCAATGAGGAGAAAGCTTTGGAGGTAGCCGGAAAAATTTCTGCGAATTTTCCCGAACCGTATTCCTACGCCCTTTTGCAGGTGGGAACCCAGTTGCAGAAATGGAATCGGAAGAAAGCCGAGGATGTTTTGCATAAAACCCTTGGGGCGGCCGAAAAAATTAAAGATCCGGCCCTGCGGGTCCAAAGGCTTCTTCAGCTTGCCCGGCAATGGCATCTTCTCGATAAGGAAAAGGGAAAAGAAGTTCTAAAAAAGGCGGAGGGTGAGGCCCGCGATATAATCCCCTCAACGGGTAAAGAAAATAAGATCCACGCCGAAATTCTTCGCCAACAATCCTTCTGGGAGCCCGAGCAAGCCCTGGCCGTTGCGGCCAAAGCATCCTCGCCTTTTTTGCGGGCGAAGATTCTTCTGGAAAGCGCCGAAGTATTCAGCAAAATGGGTATTGCAGAAAATATCAAGATGCTGGAAAAGGCTTTTTCTTACGCTCAACAGGAGAAAAATCCACGCCTCATGGGTGAGATTGCCATAGCCTGGTTTGCCTACGAACCCAACAAAGGATTGGATGTTCTTGCGCAGGTTGAGCCCAAAGAGATACGGTTTCATTCCCTGTTGCAAATGGCGCGCCTGAGCACTGATGCGAGCCAAGATGAATCTAAGCGTTTATTGAAACAAGCCGCTCATGAAGTGGAAAAGATCGATGGTATCGGTGATCGAATAAAAAATTTAAAAGAGATTGCTGGAACTTGGGTCAAAATCGATAAGGAAATGGCCCAAAAAACCTACCGCCAGGCCTTTCAAATCGCCGAGAAAACCGTGCCTTCATTCCCCAATTTTTAATACCGAGTTCATGGCTTCGATTTTTTAAAGGCCCTTCCCCCCCGCCCTCATCCCCGTTTGCGGGGGAGAGGGGAAGGGTGAGGGGGCTTAACTTGAACCATTTTTTTCTTTGTGTTATGATGCACGGACTTTAAAAAGTGTTTGACTCAAGGTAAGAGGTGTAAGAAAAAATTTCTTTAATTTGCGCTTTTTAAGCAATACAAATCAAGCAATCCTTGAAGGGAGGAGAAGAGATGGATTTTGAATTTCCGGAAAATATTCGACTTATGCGCGATACCGTTCGGCGTTTCGTCAAGAACGACTTGGAACCCATTTCCCAGCAGGTGGAGGAAGAGGAAAAAATATCGGAAAAAGTCGTGCAAAAAATGCGCGAATTGGGTTTTTTTGGTTTATCCATCCCCGAGGAATATGGGGGGATGGGCTTAAATACCCTGGGGGAGTGCGTGTTGAATGAAGAATTCGGCCGGGTGAATGCCTGTTTCCGTTCTCGCTTCGGGACGAACAATGGTATCGGTTCCCAGGGGATTCTGATCGACGGAACCCGCGAGCAAAAAGAAAACTATCTTCCCCGCATTGCCAGCGGCGAATGGACAGCGGCCTTCGCGTTAACAGAACCGAACGCCGGTTCGGATGCAGCCAATATACAGACCAAAGCGGTTAAAAAAGGGGACGTATACCTGCTCAACGGTTTGAAACATTTTATTACCAACGGGGACATTGCGGATGTGGTCACCGTAATGGCTGTGACGGACAAAGAAAAAGGCCCCCGCGGGGTCACCGCCTTTATCGTCGAAAAAACCTTTCCGGGATTTTCCGTGGGTAAGGTCGACCGTAAAATGGGGGTTCATGGGAATAACACCTCGGAATTGGTATTTGAAGATTGCCAGGTTCCCGCCGCGAACATCATCGGGGGGTTGGAAGGAAAAGGGTTTGTTACGGCGATGAAAGTGCTGGAGAAAGGGCGCATTACCATCGCCGCGGTTTGCGTAGGGACAGCCCAGTATGTTTTGGACTTGAGCATTGCCCATGCCAAGCAGCGGGTTCAATTCGGCAAACCCATTTCCGCCAACCAGGCGATTCAATGGATGCTTGCCGACATGGCCATGTCCATTTACGCCGGAAGGCAGATGGTTTATCATACGGCCTGGAGCCGAGACCAGAAACAACGGGTTACCCAACAAGCGGCCATGTGCAAGGTATACTGTACGGAGATGGTCAACCGGGCCGCAGACTCTGCCATGCAAATCCACGGCGGGATGGGTTACATGAAAGAATCCCCGATCGAACGGGTTTATCGCGACGTACGTTTAACCCGGATTTTTGAAGGGACGTCCGAAGTCCAGCGGATGGTCATCGCCCGAGAGCTTCTGAAGGATTAAATTTGACGATGAGCAGTCTTTAAAATATTTGTCGGAGGAAGACTTCATGGTAAAAACTAAAAGTGCCCCAAAAAAATTACCAGCTTTAACCCATGTTCCCATTGATAATGTCGGTCAAGCCTACCTTGAACTCCTTAGAGACCGGGGGATCAAGTACTTTTTCGGCAACGCGGGCACAGACTTTGCCCCCCTGGTTGACGGTTTTGCCCGCTTCGCTGCCGAGAAAAAAGATTTTCCTCAACCTATTTTAGTGCCCCATGAGTTCACCGCCGTTAGCATGGCTCACGGTTTTGCTTTGATCACCGGCGAACCCCAGGTGGTTATGGTCCACGTAAACGTGGGAACCTCCAACGGCCTGACTGGGGTGATGAATGCTTCGAGAGCCGGAATTCCCTTGATCTTTACAGCCGGTCGGACTCCGATTACCGAAGGGGAAATGAAAGGGGGGCGGAATCTGCAGATTCATTGGGCCCAGGAATCTTTCGACCAGGCCGCTATGCTCCGCGAATACGTGAAATGGGATTACGAATTGAGGAATTTCACCCAATTAGAAAAGGTCGTTGACCGGGCGTTGAACATTGCCATGTCCGAGCCGAAAGGGCCGGTTTACTTGAGCCTTCCGCGCGAGGTCCTGGCCGAAGAGCACCGGGAATTCACCTACACTCCGTCCGGCCCGAGACTCTACGCCAAACCCGGGCCGGACGCCGAAGCCATCCGCCATGCGGCTGCATTGCTGCAAGAAGCGGAGAATCCCCTGGTCATTACCTCGATGGTAGGCAAGAACCCGGCAGCGGTTGGAGAACTGGTAAAGTTATGCGAATCTTTCGCCATTCCCGTGGTCATAGCCGCAAGCAACCTTTATTTGAATTTTCCAACCGAACATCCCTTGCACCTGGGATTTGATCCTATGAGGTTCGTGAAAACATCTGACGTAATTTTGGTGATCGAAAGCGATGTTCCCTGGTTTCCCATCAAAGTCAAGCCGAAGCCAGGGGCCAAAGTGATCCAGATGGGTATTGATCCATATTTCTCCCGCTATCCCATGCGTACATTTCCTGTAGACGTTCCCATTACCTCCGACCCAGAAACAGGACTGAGATCTTTGCGGGAAGCCCTTTCTTTTTATAAAGCGAAAAAAAAGAAAGAAATTTGGGAACGGTTCCAGCGCTTGGCCGAGGAGCACCAAACCCAAAAAGCAACCTGGAAAGCCATAGCCGAAAAAAAAAGTAAGGATCGGCCCATCGATATGGAATGGTTGTCTTATTGCGTGGGAAAAGTCCGGGATGGGAATACGGTGCTTATCAATGAATACGATCTGCGGGCCCATCAAGTTGCCATCCAGGAACCGGGATCTTTCTTTGGATCGCCGATGTCCAGCGGACTCGGATGGTGTTTCGGGGCGGCCCTGGGAGTTAAACTCGCCCGGCCAGATTGTGTTCCGGTGGTCTGCATGGGAGACGGAACGTACCACTTTACCGCCCCCAGTGCCTGTCATTTCGTTGCCCAAAATCTTCCCGTCGTTGTCGTTGTTTTCAACAATCAATGTTGGAACGCGGTGAAAGGATCGGTCCAAGATCTTTATCCCGCTGGTTGGGCCGCCAAGAAAAACCATTTCGTCCTTTGCGATCTTGAACCCGCCCCGGCCTATGAAAAAATTGTGGAGGCCTTTGGGGGTTACGGGGAGAGAGTTGAAGATCCGGAATCTATTATTCCGGCACTCCAACGGGCGGTTAAGGCGGTCAGGAAAGAAAAGCGTCAGGCCCTTCTCAATGTCATTTGCCAACACCCGTAAAAAAAATATTGGCCATGCGCGTTTGGATTCTTTTATTTATCCTGAATTTGATTCTCACCCCGGCCCGGATGGCCAATGGCGGGCGAAATGAACCCATGAAGCTGGAAATTTCGTTTCCTGCAGAAACCGGCGGGTGGAAGTGGGATGGGAAAGTAAGGAGCTTTCATCCCCGTAACCTATTCGATTACATGGATGGAGCGGCGGAACTTTATCTGGCATATCGTTTTCAGAGTCTTGATGTTTACCAGTTGGAAAAATCCGGGCAGCCACCCCTAACCATTGAAATTTTTAGAATGGGATCGTCCGCGGATGCCTATGGAATATTCTCCTTCGAAAGACAGGATAAGGAAGCCGGGATCGGCCAGGAGTCAGAGTCTGGCGGGGGAATGCTGAGGTTCTGGAAGGGCCAATATTTCGTCAGCATCTACGGGGAAGGGGAGGGCCCTGAAATAGAGTCTACGATTATCCGCTTGGGAAAAGAAGTGGCCCAGGCCATCCCGCAGCGCGGCCCGGCGCCAAAATTAATCGCTAACCTACCCGGTACGCAGGTTGGGCTTATTCAGAAAAGTATCCGTTACCTCCGCAGCCATGTTCTTTTAAACCAGCGTTATTTTATCGCCAACCAAAATATCCTGCACTTAAACCCGCAAACCGAAGCGGTTCTCGCCCAATACTTGCGCGGTACCCATAAGGTCCATCTGCTCTTGATTCAATACCCCACGGAAAAAAAGGCTGAAGATGCCTTGCATAGTTTTAAGAAAGCTTACATGCCGGAAGCGACAGAAAAGGGCTTTTTAAAAACCGAAGACCGCAAGTGGACAATGGCCGAACGCCAGGGGGAATTCATCCTGGCGGTTTTCGGGGCTCCAGCCTTGGCGGATGCGGATGAATTGATTAAGGGCACCGAAGCTAAGCTGCAGGAGGGGGGAAAATGAAAGAAACAAGAGTCATTACCCGCCGGGATTTTCTTCGGGGGACAGCCGGAGTTGCCCTGACGGTAGCCTTTCATTCAGGGATTTCAGCCACGGCCCAAGCGAAGCAAAAGGCCAAGGTCGTCCTGATTCGGAATGCCGAGGTGTTGACGGTAGGCGGAAAAGTTCACGGGGAAATTCTTGGCCAAATGTTGGATGAGGCCCTCAGGGCCCTTCTGGTAGAAAAGGAACCCGCTCAGGCCTGGCGTAAACTTTTCAAGGCTTCGGACATCGTGGGCATCAAAAGCAATGTCTGGTATAATATGCCTACTCCCAAGGAACTGGAAGGCGCCCTTCAGCGGCGGCTGATGGAAGTCGGAATTCCTGAAAAAAATATTGGAATAGGGGACCGGAGAGTTCTGAGCAACCCGATTTTTCTCAATTCAACTGCCCTGATCAACGCCAGACCGGTAAGGACGCATCACTGGTCCGGAATCGGTGGTTGCATAAAAAACTATATCACCTTCGTCTCCAATTGGTCGGATTACCATGGAGAAGCCTGTTCCGACCTGGGCAAGATCTGGACTTATCCCCTTGTGCAAGGAAAGACCCGTTTGAATATCCTCAGCGCCCTCCAACCTCAATTTTATGGAAGAGGGGCACATTTTTTTGATCGGCGATATGTCTGGCCTTATAAAGGGTTGATCGTGGGGACGGACCCTGTAGCGGTGGATGCGGTGGGAGCCCGCCTTCTGCAGGTGAAGCGCACCGCCTATTTCGGTGAGGACCGGCCGCTTGATGTTCCTCCCATCCATATCACCGTAGCCGACAAAAAATATCACCTCGGCGTCAGCGACCTGAACCGTATTGACCTGATCAAGCTCGGATGGAGGGAAGAAGTTTTAATTTAAAAGGTCGCCTAAAAAGGTGTTTTTCGCCCATACCTTTTCTTCTTTGTTTTTCAGGCAGTATTTCACCCTGTGCCCGCTGAAGAACCAGCGCCCCTGATTCCGCGTGAATGGCCCTTCAGCCCGGGCTGGGAAAGTCCTACATAAAAAACTGGGGGTGGGCCAGAGTTATGTTATTCTTGACATCTATGGTTAAATTTTTTATATTCTTGGCCATGAAACCTCAAGAGGTAGAGGGGTGATTTTTTTCTTGACATTATATTTCATCTCTGTTTTAAAAGCTGAGGAAAAAAATAGCCACCTTAAAGCATAACCAAGGAGGTTTAAAATGTCATACCAACTGGACACAGAGTTCATCGGCAAACCGCACGAATGGGATCCACGGCGTCTTTACAGCCAGAGCGGTGCTGACTGGCAGTACCGGGTGGATTTTGAACGAATGCGGAAGGATCGCCTGCAACGGGCGCGGGAACAGATGGAGGCCCACGATCTCGGAGCGCTGGTTCTTTTTGCCGGCGCCAACATCCGTTACGTGACAGGTTCCTACCAGGGCAACTGGAAATATAACATTAATATCCGCTATGCAGTGCTACCCAATGGCGGGGAACCTGTGCTTTTCGAGACAGCCGGTTCGGACATGGTCTGCGCCAAGATGGATATGCCATGGATGGCAGGGAGGGTCCGGCCTGCCATGACGTGGCAGTGGGCGGAGGGGGCCGTCCCCTACATGGCTGGAAAGATGGTTGATACCGTCATTGAGGTACTACAAGAGCATGGCGTCCGCAATGAACGGATTGGGATTGATAACTTAGATATGTCGTCCCTGCAAGCATTTCAGGAGCGCAAGGTCAATATTGTTAACGGCTGGCCGGCCATGTCCGCCGCTCGGGTGATCAAGACCCGGGATGAAATCGAGTTACTGAAACAGGCATCTTCCATCGGCGATGCCGCCATGTGGAAGATAAAGTACGAGTGGTTGAAACCGGGCATACGGGAGCGGGAGATCGAGGCCAAGGTCCATGAGTTCATGTTGAACCAGGGTTTTGAGATCATCTATGACATCATAGTTGCCTCAGGGGGCAATACCAGCCCCTACCGCCGTTGGGCGACTGATAAAATGATTCGCCAAGGAGATTTGGTTATCGTCGATATTAATGCTGTCGGACCTTCCGGCTATTTCGTTGACTTCGTCCGTTGCTTTAAATGTGCCAGCAAGATGACGCAACAGGAGATCGATCTCTATCGGGAAGTCTACGATTCGATGTATGCCGGCATTGAAAAACTGCGTCCCGGCAATACGACCGCAGATGTAGCCGCCGCTTTCCCCAAGTACGACGACGACAAATACGGGACTGTGACCCTCCAGCAGTTTGCCCACAGCATCGGTATCACCCTTTACGAGGGCATGTGGATTTCCCGGGCTTATTCCCTCGATTACCCGGCCGAAATCAAAGAGAACATGTACTTTGCGGCCGAGACTTTTGCTGGACACCCTGGCCTCCCTCAGACCTGCCGGCTCGAGGAAGATGTTCTGGTTACGGCGGATGGCCCGGCGGTATTCACTTTGATGGAACACATGGAAGAAGCAATGCGCTAAAAGGTGGAACGGGGCACTCGATAATTTACTGCCAGAAGCCGTTGTTTATTATAACCATCTTCTCCCCGGTTGAATTTTTGACGCTCTTGCTCGGCCCCGGAAGGTATGGTCTAGCACGTGAGTTCACCAACCACCGTTTATCGGCAGTTTCCCGTGAGGGCAACATCAGCCTCACGGGCCCCCCAGCGCAGGCCCGGCCTTTACGATTCGATCTTTGAATTTGATGCCCAATAATTTTTTTATTAAGTCGTTAATTAATGAATTTAGGAAGTTATCGTTCAATAAAGTTATCAATCGATCCGCAGAACTTTAGCTCCGCGGATTTTTTTTTGCTTCAGTTCAAGCAAAGCTTGGTTCGCCTCTTCCAGTCGGAACTCTTGAACTTCTGGCCGCAGCGGAATTTTAGCCGCCAATTGCAAAAACTCGCCCACGTCATTTCTAGCCACGTTGGCTACGCTCTTTATCTCTTTTTCCTGCCAGAGATGTTGGGCGTAATCCAATTTTAAAAGAGACTCTTTGTCAATTTCTTCTTTGCGAATGGCATTGATAACCAATCTTCCCCCTTTTTCCAAATTTTTCATGCCCTCCACAATCGGCTTCCATGCGGGGGTGGTGTCTATGGCGTATTCTAATTTTTCCGGCGAATCGTCTCCTATATCACCCGCCCAAAACGCTCCAAGTTCCTTGGCAAAATTTCTTTCTCTTTCGGTCCGGGCAAAAACGAAAATTTTGGAGTTTGGATACTTGTGTTTTGCCAGCTGGATCACCAGGTGGGCGGAAGCGCCGAATCCGATGAGTCCAAGATTCTTTCCCCCTTCCATTCCCGTTAACCGGAGGGATCGGTAGCCGATTGCGCCGGCACACAGAAGGGGTGCTGCTTCCAGGTTGGAAAAGATCCCCGGAATGGCGTAGGCAAATTCTTCCTGAACGGTCGTATATTGGGCATAGCCTCCATTTATATCCCTGCCCGTAGCCTTGAATTCAGGGCATAAATTTTCGTTCCCTTCCAGGCAAAACCGACATTTTCCGCAAGCGGAGCCTATCCAGCCTATGCCCACGCGATCTCCGCTCCTGAATTTCATTGCTCTGCTTCCAGCTTTTTCCACTCTGCCGACAATTTGATGGCCTAAAACAAGCGGAAATCGGGAGGGGGGAGTCCTCCCCTCAATCTCATCCAATTCCGTATGGCAAACGCCGCAGGTCAAGACTCTTACCAAAATCTCTTTTTCTTTCGGGGTTGGATCGGGCAAATCCACAAGTTCCAAAGGATTTTGCTTTTCTTGCAGGCTATAGATCTGGTTTAACACCATGGCCTTCATGTCTGCGGCACTCCTTTTTTCCCTCGGAAGTAAGAATACATTTGTTGATCCGATCCAATAAAAAAGCCAACACTTTTAAGAAAAAAATGTTGGCTTTGGCAAACGACATTCTCGCTGAACAACAAATTACCCGAAAATTTCAAGCCACCCGAACCGTCCATCCGTAGGGATCTTTGATTTTGCCGTACTGGATGCCCATGATATAATCGTAGAGTTTTTGGGCCAGGGGGCCAACTTTTCCACCATTAACCAGATAGGTTTTTTCCCGGTAGGCAAGTTTGCCTACCGGAGAGATTACCGCTGCTGTTCCGGCGGCAAATATTTCCTTCAACGCTCCGGATTCCATGGCGAAAATCACTTCTTCCAGGCTGATTTTACGTTCCGAGACCTTCAACTCCCAATTACGAGCGATATGCAAAACGGAATCTCGGGTGACTCCCGGTAAAATCGTTCCATCTAAAGAAGGAGTGACCAATTCATCACCGAGGTAAAAGAAAATATTACTGGTGCCCACTTCTTCGGCGTATTTGCGCTCAATGGCGTCCAGCCAGAGCACCTGGGTATATCCAAGTTCATGGGCTTCCTCTGCGGCCAATAAGCTGGCAGCATAGTTAGCCGACGTTTTAGCTTCTCCCAATCCTCCGCGGGCGGCCCGGATGTATTTTTCGCCAACGTAAATATCCACCGGATTAAATCCCTGGGGGTAGTACGCACCCACCGGCCCCAGGATGATGTAAAATAGATATTTCTTGGAGAGTTGAACCCCCAGAGCCGCTTCGACCGCAATCATGTTGGGGCGGATATAAAGGGAAGTCCCCGGCGCTGAAGGAACCCATTCTTTTTCCAGGCGAATGAGCTGCCGGGTCGCCTCCAGGGCAAATTCTACCTCCAGCTCCGGCATGCAGAGTCGCCTGGCCGAACGATTCATCCTTTCATAATTCATCCGCGGACGAAAAAGACAAATCTCTCCTTGGGGCCAGCGATAGGCTTTCAGTCCTTCAAAAACTTCCTGCCCATAATGTAAAACTAAAGCTGCCGGGTCTAAAGCAAGGGGATGATAAGGTTCGATCCGTGGATTCTTCCAACCTTCTCCCTGTAGATAATCCATTAAAAACATGTGATCGGTTAAAAGCTTGCCGAAGCCCAATTCCGCATTGGGGGCAGGCTTCTTTTTAAGTTGTTCAGATGAAGCCTTGCTTATTGGAATTTCCGTCATAGATAGCACTCCCTTTTTTTATTGGTAAAAACGCTAAAAGTTCTTATACCATAAACTACATTTGAAAGAAAGGGGCAAAAAGATTATAACCCTTTTACGGTGGGCAAGAAAAGGTACGGTCATTCTCCGTGTGCTTTGCGGTGAATTGTTTCGTTTTTTAAAGAACTCTCGCCAAGGTTAGTACGTCCACCTGTTTCGCTCCTGCTTTTAACAAAACTTTTGAGCACTCCTGCACCGTCGCCCCCGTGGTGAAAACATCGTCGATGAGCAGGATTCGTTTGCCGGAAATGATCGCTGATTTTTCTACTTCAAAGGCGCCGCGGATATTCTTTTTTCTTTCGGGACCGGAGAGTTCGGTTTGGGGTTGAGTATGGCGGATGCGCTGTAACGCCGTGAAATCGAGGAGAATCGAATGAACCCGGCTAATGCGGCGGGCCAAAAGCAGCGACTGATTGAAACCGCGCTCCCTAAGGCGTTGGGGGTGAAGGGGAACGGGAAGGATGAGGTCGAATTCTGAAAAAGGGAATTCAGAATCCTTGTATTCCGCCAGGAGGGTGCCCAGAGGCTTGGCCAAGCGGGAAGCTCCCCGGAACTTGAAACGGGAGATAACCTCGGCCATCAACCCTTCATAAGGCCCGAGGGATCTCGCCTTGCTAAAATCCCAGTGCTCCGTAAGACACGCCGAGCATAAATGATCTTCACCCCAAGTCGTATGGAAGCCCAGGCCGCAGCGAGGGCAACAAGGGTGAAAGAAAAATTTAATTTGCGCGAGGCAAGAGGGGCAGGGGCGGTCAATAGAGTTTTCTCCCAGGATTTTTCCGCAAAGAGGGCAATGGGGGGGAAAAAAGAAGTCAATCAGAACTCGCCAGAAAGGGCCCATGCTTAGACATTTACGGGATACGTATAAAAGGGTATGGCTGGCATCGATTTAGAGATTTCCGGGAGTTTGACGGTAAAGGTCCCCCAGTCATGGCATTGTTCGCAGAATCCTGACCATTCCCGCTGGGCCTTTCTGCAGGTCAAACAGGTATAAGAAGGGAGAGAATATTTTTGGACTTCCAAGGCTTTTTCGTAGGCTTCGATGGCCTGCGGGAAATCTCCGCGGCGGTGGTAAGCCTGGCCCATGAGGATGTACAGTTCCGCGAAGGGTACCCCGGTCGACTCCAGATCCCGGAGTTGTTCCAGCGCCTCATCGATCATCTCTAAACGAATTAATAAGCGGCTGTAAAAAAAACGCATAACGCTGTCTTCCGGGCGTTTCCTGAGATAATCAAGATAAAGGGTAAAAATTTTTTTGGGGCTGGCCTTGGAAAGATAGAGAGATTCCAGTCTTTCCAAAAAAATCGGGTTCCAGGAGGATTCCAAGGCCTTTATCCAGATCTGGCTGGCTTCATCAGGGGAACCCTGGCGCAGGAGAACATCTCCCAAAGACACGTGGGCCGGATAGAATTCCCGGTCTTCGCGGATGATTTCCCGCAAAGCTTTCTCCGCCTCTTTAAACTTTCCCTTTTGAGCCAGTTCTTCCCCAAACCTGTATTCCAAACCGAGCATGACTTTCTTTTCGACTAAGGCGTGTTCTTTTTCTTTCGTATACTTAACCAGTTTCTTCTGGGTCTCATAGGCTTCCGGCCAATTGCCTTGCAGGATATAAATCTCCCTTTTTTTACGCAAAGCCTCGCGATTTTCGGGGTCCCGCTCGAGAATGTGATCCAGCGTTTCAAGAGCCAAAGCATATTCCTGCCGGGCAAGGTAGTTTTTTTGCAGGTGGAAAAGAAGCTCCAAATTTTCGGGGTCAATCGCCTTCGCCCGAATGAGAATATCGATAGCCTGGTCATGCTCGCCTTCGAGCGAATGGAGATTGGCCAAGGATAGATAGGAGGGTAAATGCTGGAAGTTTTTTTCAATGATCTTGGCCAAAATATCTTTGGCCTTATGAACGTTTCCCTTCATCATCTGTTCCAGGCCATCCCCGTATCGCTCCTGAATAAGTTCTTCCCTCTTCTGCCGTTTTGAAGAGCGCCAAAGATCGAAGGCCCGCTTGGTATCGACGAATAGGGTGACCAAAAAAACAAAAAAAGCACCGATAAAAAAAGCTCCAAAAGCGATCAAAGCCGGAGATATAGAAATGGAACGATCATGGAGGAAAGTAAATTCAATTACTTCCGGGTTAAGATAGAAGAGGTAGCCGAAAACAATGATGACGAGGATAAAGATAAAGAAGTGAACGCGGGAAAACATAATGGGCTCCTTCTACTTGTGGTACGGCTCCCCCCGGAGAAGGGTAAAAGCCCGATATATCTGTTCCAAGAGAAACATTCTGGCCATGCTGTGCACTAGGGTCATAGGAGAAAGCGCAAGGCGAAAATCAGCTTCTTTCTTCAGCGAATCGTCCAGTCCATAAGGACCACCCAGAATAAAGGAAATTTTTCTCCTGCTATTTTTCTCCAAAAAAAGGGCAAAAGTTTCGGAGGAAAGGAATTTTCCTCGTTCATCCAAGACGACCGTAAACCCAGCAGGGGATAGCTTTTCCCGGATCCTTAGCCCTTCTTGATGGAGGATGTATTCCCTTTTGCCCTTTCCAGGGATTCTTTCTTCCGGAACCACAATTAATTGCAGGTCGGCATAGCGAAGGATCCTTTCGACATAAACCGCGCATCCATCCCGAATAAATGGCTCCTTAATCCGGCCTACGGCAATAAGGGTCAGATGCAATGGTTTCCTCAGGGACGTGGCCTTGGTACTTTTCGTTTCGGCGGCAAATCAATTTTCGAGGCGTCAAACCAAAGTCTTTCTAAATCGTAAAATTCCCGCACCGGGTGGTAAAAGATATGAACAACCACTTCCCCGTAATCCAGAAGAACCCAGCGTCCTTCGCGTTTCCCTTCTATGCCCAAAGGAAAAAGCCCTTTTTCGGCCAACTTCCCTTCGATGTGGGAAGCAATGGCCTGGACCTGACGGTCAGAATTCCCGCTACAAATCACAAAGTAATCGGTGAACGATGAAAGGTTTTGCATAGCCAGGATGACCAGGTCGATGGCTTTATGGTCCAACGCCGCCCGAGCGCAGAGGAAAGCTTTTTCTTTAGAACTCGAAGGGTTCAACCTACCGATTCGATATCCTTCGCCTGATAGAGTTTATTCCGGTAAATAAATTCTTCCACCGCAGGCGGCAGGAGATATTTCACCGACCGCCTTTTTTGGAAATTTTCTCTGATTCTTGTAGAAGAAATATCCAAAGCCGTAATCTCTTTCGGAAATACTCCATATCCGGAACGGTGGACGTATCCATTTTTTTGATCATCATACCAAAAATGTCTTGCCAATTCAACCGGAAGATGCTCCGCAGAGAATTTTTTTTCAAAGCCCGGCCGGGTCATAATGATGAAATGGCAGAGTTCAAAAAGGTCGGTGTATTGTTTCCAGGTATTGACTTCCAAGAAAGCATCCAGGCCGAGAATAAAATAGAGATCCGTTGGCGTTCCGAATTGCTGGCGGAAATGCGCCATCGTCTCCACTGAATACGACTTCCCCTGCCGATTGAGTTCCACCTCCGAGAGGGAAAAGTGCGCATTGCCCGCCAGGGCCAACTGAACCATTTCCACCCGTAAAGAAGCAGCAAGAATTCTCTCTGTTTTTTTGTGCGGAGGATAGGCCGAAGGAATAAAAATGATCCGGTCGAGTTGAAATGACTCATAAATCTCCTCGGCCGAACGAAGGTGGCCAAAATGAATGGGATTGAAGGTTCCTCCGAAAAGCCCGATTTTCTTCATTGGCGGATCTGCCCGGAACCGTAAACGATAAATTTCGAGGTGGTCAAGTCCTCCACCCCCATTGGACCGAAGGCGTGAAGTTTCGTGGTACTGATCCCAATCTCCGCCCCCAACCCCAGCTGGTATCCATCGCTGAAGCGAGTGGAAGCATTGACCAACACTGTCGAAGAGGGAACCTCTTGGATGAACCTCTGGGAGTTGGAGTAATCCTGAGTAACGATCGAATCCGTATGAGAAGAACCGTATTGAATAATGTGGCCGATGGCCTCATCCAATCCACCCACTACCCGCACGGCCAGGATTAAATCGAGGAACTCCTGTCCCCAGTCGTTCTTTCTGGCCGCTTTAATCGAAGGAAGAAGACGCTTTGCCTCGGGACATCCACGGAGTTCCACACCGGCAGTTTTGAACTTTTCAGCCATCCGGGGCAAGAATTGCCGAGCGATATTTCTGTGAACCAAAAGCGTTTCCATGGCGTTGCAGACACCCGGACGCTGGACTTTGGCGTTGAAACAGATGGATTCAGCCATGGCCAGATCGGCAGAAGCATCCACAAAAACATGGCAAACGCCTTTATAATGTTTGATCACCGGGATTTTGGAACGGGAGACGACAAAGCGAATCAACTCTTCCCCACCCCGCGGAATGATCAGGTCGATGTAATTCTCTAAGCGGAGCATTTCTTCCACGGCTTGGCGGGCAACAGTGGGGATTACCTGGATGGCTGCGGCAGGGATTCCATGTTGTTTTCCAACGGCCTGCAGAATTGCGGCGATGGCCAAGTTGGAGTGAATGGCTTCAGAGCCGCCCCGCAGGATGACGGCATTACCCGCCTTCAGGCAAAGACCGGCGGCATCGGAAGTAACGTTCGGTCGGGATTCGTAAATAATCCCGATAACTCCCAGGGGAATCCGCATTTTTCCCACCCAGAGGCCATTGGGCCGCTTCCACATCTTGCTCACTTGGCCGACGGGATCCGGAAGCAGTGCCACCTCATGCAGGCTGTCGGCCATTCCTTGGATAACCCCATCGGTGAGAATCAAACGGTCAATCAGGGCTGAAGAAAGTCCGGCTTTCCGGGCAGAACTTAAATCGCGGGCGTTGGCTTTTTTCAACTGGGGGGCTGAACGGATCAACTCTTCCGCCATCTCTTGCAGAGCCGAATTCTTGACCGAGGTAGAAAGGTTGGACAATAAATGACTGGCTTGCCGGGCTCGCCGGGCCATCTTCTGTATTTCTTTTTTCAGGGTCATTCCCCCCTCCTAAATTTAATAGAACGCAGATTTACGCAGATAGCCGCAGATAATTATTTTCTTTTTAGCTTATACCAACTCAATAACCTAATGACTCAATAACCATTTCTTAGAGTACCACCAAGTCATCCCGATGGATGATCTCGTCGCCGTATTTATAGCCGAGTTTGTTTTCTACCTCGGTAGTTTTTAGGCCTTTGATTTTGTTAATTTCAGCGGATCCGTAGTTGGATAATCCTTTAGCGAACTCCTCTTTCTGAAGATCAACGAGGACGACCGGATCCCCCAGGCTAAATTCTCCTTCTGTGGCCAGAACCCCGGATGGAAGCAGACTCTTCCCTTTTTGCAGGATCGCTTTCTTAGCGCCGTTGTCCACAATGATCCTTCCTTGCGGCTCCAAAGTGAAAGCGATCCAGTGTTTACGACTGTTAAGTTTATTGACCTCGGAGGTGAACAGAGTTCCTACGTCTTCGGCCTGAAAGATTCTCCCAATGATTCCCTCCACCATGCCGTTGGCTAAAATCATGGGAACGCCGAAGAGAGCGGCCTTGCGAGCCGCCTGTAATTTGGTCACCATGCCGCCGATGCTGATGGGACTCAGGGTCCCGGAGGCTTTTTTTTCCATTTCCGCCGTAACCTGACGAACCAAGGGGATAAGTTTGGCGTCCTTAGACAGGCGCGGATCCCCGTCGTAGAGGCCGTCAATATCGCTTAAGATAATCAGCAGATCGGCGTTGACCAGGCTGGTCACCAATGCCGATAGGTTATCATTGTCCCCGAATTTAATTTCCTCGACAACAACGGTATCATTTTCGTTGATGATCGGAATCACCCCCAAACCTAAGAGGGTGAGAAGGGTGTTACGGGCGTTCAGGTAGCGTCTCCGGTTGGAAAGGTCATCGCGGGTGAGGAGAACCTGGGCCACTTTTTCTCCATAACCAGTAAAAGCGCGTTCGTAATTCCACATCAGCGCACTCTGGCCGATGGCCGCCGCAGCCTGTTTCTGGGGGATGGTCTTGGGTTTTTCCAGGAACCCGAGTCGGGACATACCGGCGGCGATCGCTCCGGAAGAAACGATCACCACTTCGTAACCTTTTTTTTTCGCGGCACTGATTTCCCGGGCCAATCGATCGAAGACGGCCTGGCTAAGGGATTTCCCTTTGGCTGTGAGAACCTGACTACCAACTTTTAGAACGATCCGGTGCACCTTGTTCATTATGGTTTTGCGGGTCATTCTTGTTTATCCTCTTTTAATCGCTGGGTGATAGCCTTGGATAAAGATGACAAAAGGCTGGGCAGGCCTTCTCCGGTCAAGGCAGAGATTGGATAAACTTCCTTTTTGATTTTTTTAAAGTAACGCCGGACCTCTATGAGATTCCGGCTTGCTTCCGGCATATCAATCTTATTCAAGGCTACCACCTGTGGCTTAGCCGCCAGCTTCGGGCTAAAAAGGGAAAGCTCCCGATTCAGGGCCAAATAATCCTCTAGGGGGTCACGCTGGCTGTTGCCGGAGATGTCTAATAAGTGAAGGAGAAGAGAGGTTCGTTCTATATGGCGGAGAAACCTCAACCCCAAACCTGTCCCTTCATGGGCTCCGGTGATAATCCCGGGGATGTCCGCTACTACCAAGGGCTTATGATCTTTAAAATTGACCACTCCCAAATGGGGAACCAGGGTCGTGAAGGGGTAATCGGCAATCTTGGGACGGACGGCTGAGATCTTGGAAATGAGGGTAGACTTCCCGACGTTGGGAAATCCGACAATGCCCACATCGGCCATCAATTTCAATTCAAGAAGGAGCCACCGCTCTTCCCCCGTTTGCCCGGGTTCAGCATGGCGGGGAGCCTGAAGGGTAGGGGTAGCAAAATGCGCATTTCCCCGGCCACCCCAACCCCCTCGGGCTACAATAAAGGTTTCTCCCTTTTTGGTAAAATCTCTGAGGATTTCTCCACTGACGGCGTCCCGGACGATCGTTCCTACCGGAACGGGAAGGATGAGAGGCGGAGCGCTGCGCCCTTCCTGGTTTTTTCCTTTACCGTGCTGACCACGGTTGGCGCGATAATGCTGCTGGTAGCGAAAATCGAGAAGCGTGGTGATCTGGCTATCCGCCTTTAAGATCACGTCTCCGCCTTTTCCCCCATCGCCACCGTTGGGTCCTCCGCGGGGGACATATTTTTCACGGCGAAAGCTAATGCAACCGTTTCCTCCGTCTCCAGCTTTGACGAAGATCTTCGCTTCATCAACAAATTTGATCGGTCAAACTCCCCAGGCTGGCCCTGCCCGATAAATTTTCCCGGCAAACCAGGTTATCCTATACTTGGACCCCTGCGGCTGGTAGGGCGTATACGCTAACTTTCTTGCGGTCTTTATCGAGACGTTCAAAGGTGACAACGCCCTCAATCTTCGCGAAAAGGGTGAAATCTTTTCCCCTCCCCACATTGACACCCGGATGAATACGGGTACCATGTTGCCTGACCAGGATTGATCCGGCATGGACTTTTTGTCCGGCAAAACGTTTCACTCCTAACCTTTGACCGGCGCTGTCTCTCCCGTTCCTTGAGCTTCCCTGTCCTTTTTTATGAGCCATAACCACCTCTAAATTTCAAGGGTCTAAAGTTCGGAGTGCCTAAAGTTGGAAGCGCTCTAATGTTAAAATAAGATCTTTAAACTTAGGCATTTCAGGCCCTTTCCTCACTTTATGTATTTTATTTACTGTATGCTGATTTCTTTGATCCTCAGGCTGGTAAAGGCCTGCCGATGTCCTTGCCTCTTCTGATATCCTTTGCGGCGTTTCATCTTGAAGACGATTACTTTCTTGGCTCTTTTCTGCCCCAGTATCTCCCCAACAATTTTGACGTTAGGGAGCAAAGGTTGCCCGGCAAGGACTTTTTCTCCTTCCGCACACAATAGAACGTCTTTGAATTCCACTATATCGCCAGTCTTACCTTCCATTTTTTCCACCCGGATCGTATCCCCCGGGGAAATTTTATACTGCTTACCACCCGTACGGATTATTGCGTACACAGGACCCTCCAAAGTTTTGAATTCATTCAAGAGCCAATTTTGACGATCTCGAAAAAAGTCGTAAAAGCCGTCACTCCTGCGAAAACATTCCCGCCTGCGGCAGGATGGATTCCCGTTTTCACGGGAATGACGAAAATGGGACCAAAAGGACTTTTTACGAATTCATCAATTTTAATAGTTTGCAAAAAATTTGCCTATGCGTCTTGCTTATGAGCTCATAATTATTTTAAAAGAGATTTTTAAAATTTAAGCACCTATTATAAAATTTCCGATTCCTTTTTGTCAAAGGAAAACTGCCCATGGTTGCTATTAATTTCAAATTGTTCCAGGTGATAATCACTTTTGCCGCTGACAACAATTCGTTTGCTAAAACGCTTTTCTATTTTTTCTATCTCACAACGGGCTTCATCATACATAAAATTAGCTACATTGGGGTGGACATTTACCAGAATATTTTCCCCACGCAGATCGCGAATATCCCTCTGGATTTCCCGAAGAATTTCCTGGCAGATGGTCGAGCGAGATTTAAGGAAACCCCGGCCTTCGCAATAAAAGCATCTTTCGCTGAGAATTCGTCCCAAACTTTCCCGGGTGCGTTTACGGGTCATCTCTACCAGTCCCAGTTCGGAGATTTTTAGAATATTGGTTTTACTCTTGTCCTTTTTTAAAGCCTCCATAAAAGCCTGAAAAACCTTCTCCCGGCTGGACTCTTTTTCCATATCGATGAAATCAATGATGATTATCCCCCCAATATTGCGCAACCGCAGCTGGTAAGCGATCTCTTTAACCGCTTCCATGTTGGTTTTTAGGATCGTATCCTCCAAATTTCTTTTGCCCACGTAACGCCCGGTATTCACGTCGATAACGGTCAAAGCTTCGGTCATTTCAATGACGATATAACCGCCGGATTTAAGCCAGACTCTTCGCCCCAAGGCCCGGCTGATTTCCATTTCAATTCCAAAAAAATCAAAGAGGGGTTCCTCCTTGTCGTAGAGTTCGATGGAAGATTTCAGCTGAGGCATGAAAGTCTCGCAGAAATCCAGGATTCCCCGGTACTCTTCTTCAGAATCGATTACGGCTCGCTCCACATCCTGGGTGAATAAATCCCGGATGGCCCGCAGCGTAATGTCCAAATCTTTGTGCAACAGGCTGGGCACGGGGCTCGTGGCTTTGCGTTTCTGGATGTTGTTCCACATTTTCAGGAGAAAATCCAGATCCTGGCGCAGTTCAGCCTCCCCTTTTCCTTCGGAAGCCGTGCGCACGATGAGACCGCAGCCGGCGGGCTTAATGCGCTGGATAATCTCCCGGAGGCGTCGCCGTTCGGATTCGTTTTCGATCCGGCGAGATACGCCGACTTGGTCTACCATGGGCATAAGAACCAAATGGCGGCCAGGAAGAGAAATATGGGAAGTAATCCGGGCTCCCTTCGAGCCTAAAGGTTCTTTGGAAACTTGGACCAGAACCTCTTGCCCTTCATGCAATAGGTCTTCGATTTGGAACGGAGTGTTCAGGTCCATTATATCTTCGTCTTCAGTACCCGGAAGTCCGTTGGCGTCGTCCTCTCGCACCCTCATCATGAGTTCCAGATCGTCGAAGTCCTGGTGAACGTCGGTAACGTAAAGAAAGGTCGCTTTATCCAGCCCAATATCCACAAAAGCCGCCTGCATCCCCGGAAGTACTCGGACTACCCGGCCTTTATAAATGTTCCCGCTAATCCCTTGATCCGAGTTGCGCTCCAGGTACATTTCCACGAGAACTCCGTTTTCTAAAAGGGCAACTCGAGTTTCCCCAGAATTACCATTGATCAAGATTTCGTTAGCCATGGGTCTGATTCCCTAAACTCTGCCTGGAGTTTTTGTATGGTCATTGCCGGCCTCTTCTCCTTAGGCCACCCGAAGATAAAATCCAGAATTTTCTCCGGTCGGATTGTTCCTCCTTCCCCAGAACGAATCCTCATCTGCAAAGTAACCTTGTCCACCCAATCGATGGATTCCACCAACTTTTTCAGGTCGAAAGATTTGTTTTTTGGGCCCTCCCAAAACACAATCTTTTCATCCCGCTGGAAGATTTCAATTTTTTCTTCCTGCAGCTCACCCGCATCTGAAAAGCGGATTAAGTACAAATTATGAATAATACTATCAAAAATAGAAGGGGATTTCAATAAAATTTCTTTCGTTTCTAAAAATTTAATCCCAACCGGAAGGACCTTGTTCAGGCGCAAAGTGATCTCCTGAGGATGGATGTTGCCCTGAATGGAAAAATCCAGAAATTCCGCCCAACTTACATAACCAAGGGGAAGGGGAGGCCCAAAAGAAATCCGGGGTAAGGGGTGGAATCCCTGTGAAAAGGACAATGGAATTCGGGCCCGGCGAAAGGCTCGGGTCAGGGACCGAGTGAGATCCAGATGGCCCAAAAACTTCATCGCTCCAAATTTTGCATAATGTGAGCGCAAGCGGTGAATCGGGGGAGGAGGCATTTTTGTTTTTTGGGCTCGAGAAGATTCTTGCGATCGATTTTCATTTTTATCGGCTAATCGGTTGCGAAAAAGTTCAACTCCATAGCAAACCCCGCAGCCGGTACAAGAGGCCTCCCGACAATCAACAGTAGCTACCCCTTGGAAAGCCTTGTAGCGTTCTTCCTGAAGAAACCGTTTACTCACTCTTGAGTCCAAATGATCCCAGGGCAAAATTTCATCCAGTTCCCGCAAGCGCTGGGTGTAAAAAGGGGGATCGAGGTTAGTCTGGGCAAAAGCTTTTTCCCATCGTTCCCAACAAAAATGATCTCCCCACCCATCCAACCGACAACCCAATTGGTAAGCCAATTCCAGAGTATGTCCTAACCTGCGGTCGCCACGAGCAAAAACTCCTTCCAGAAGGCTCAAGGAAGGATCTACCCATTTTAAACTGAATCCATACCGCTCCAAGTTCCTACGCAAAAATTTTTGCTTCCGCGCGATTTCGGGCATAGATAACTGAGATTCCCATTGGAAGGGCGTATGGGCTTTGGGAATGAAAGTGGACATGCTGATGTTAATTCGGGCGGAACCTTTGACCCGGCGGGCCTCCGCCAGAGCCCTGCGGCACAAAGCAATAATTCCGTTAAGATCTTCTTCAGTTTCTGTCGGAAGGCCGATCATAAAATAAAGTTTCACCAATTGCCAGTTGGCCGAAAAAACAGCATGAATGCTGGCAAGGAGGTCTTCCTCTGTGTTGCCCTTGTTGATAACTTGACGAAGGCGGGTCGTTCCGGCTTCGGGGGCCAAAGTAAACCCAGTCTTGCGTACTTCCCGTATCTTTTGGATAAGAGAAGGCTTGAGGGTTTCTACTCGGAGCGAGGGAAGGGAGACGGCCACCCGCTCACTACGGTATTGGTCGATAAAGTTCGTAAGCAAAGGCTCAAGGCAGGAATAATCACCTGTGCTCAGGGAAAGGAGGGAGACTTCATCGTGGCCGGTGTTTTTCAGACCCTCTTCAATGAGTTGCCAAATTTTTTGGGGCGAACGCTCTCTCACCGGACGATAGATCATGCCAGCCTGACAGAAACGGCACCCGCGAGTGCAACCCCGGGCAATTTCGATGTTCAGGCGATCGTGGATAATTTCCGTGAAAGGCAGGATGGGGTGTCGGGGAAAATCCCCCTCGTTCAAATCCGGAAGGATGCGACGGGAAACCGTTGGATAATTCTCGTCCAGCGGGATGATACGCTCGACCCTTCCATCTGAATGGTAATCAACCCGAAAAAAGGAAGGGATGTAAACTCCCTCAATCCTGGAGAGCCTGGTCAAAAGGCTGGTCCGGGATTCATCCTTCTCGCGGGAAGCGATAATTGCCCGCCCGATTTCCAAGACCACTTCTTCTCCGTCACCCAGGACAAAAGCATCAAAAAATTCTGCCAACGGTTCCGGGTTCAAAGCGCAGGGGCCACCCCCTATGATGAGCGGCTCTCTTTCTCCCCGTTCATTAGACCGGAGGGGGATTCCAGAGAGGTCTAAAATGTTCAAGACCCCCGTATAGTTGAGCTCATACTGTAAGGAGAAGCCGATAACGTCAAACTCCTTCAAGGGAATGGAGGATTCCAGGGTTGTTAAAGGAAGGCCCTTATCGCGGAGAAGCTTTTCCATATCGGGCCAGGGAGCAAAAACCCGCTCACAAGCGATCTCTGGGTCATGGTTGAGGATGTGATAGAGAATCTGAAAACCGAGGTGGGACATGCCGACTTCATAAACGTCCGGGAAGGCCAAGGCAAACTTCAGCCGGGTGCTGTCCAGATCTTTGACCACGGAATTGATTTCCCCGCCGATATAGCGTGATGGTTTGGAAACATGGAGTAGGTCTTCTTTGATCATGATAAAAATATTAACATTCCCCTACGGAGGTGGCAAATGGTTTGTCTTATGCTAAAATTCTTAAAAGCAGTCCCACCCGTGATTGGTTGCGGCTGTCTTACCGTACTGCCCCCTTGGTGGTAAATAAATGATTCAGAAAATGGAGATAAGATGCTGAACGATGAAGACTTGCGAAAAATATTACGCTGGATTGTTAGGCTCGGATATAAGGCCTACAAAGATATTGAAGGGGCGTACGACTTTGGCGAATTTTTGTTGATCATCGACCATGTACAGGGTGACCCTTTTGCTTCGTATGATAACCCTGAAAGTAAAGACAGAGGAGAGTAAAAAAAGAGGAGTGACCAGTGAACAGTAACCAGTGACCAGTGACCAGTGACTCAATGACTTAATGACTGTCTTGGTTTGCCTGCATTAAATCCTTGAAGTAAGCAAGGAGCTTGTGTTACAAAAAAGATCATCTCTAAAAAAGAAAGGGAAACCCAT
Source organism: Pseudomonadota bacterium (assembly GCA_018819135.1). Classification (GTDB taxonomy): domain Bacteria; phylum Desulfobacterota; class SM23-61; order SM23-61; family SM23-61; genus JAHJQK01. Next base: position 24,113 of record JAHJQK010000114.1, read on the forward strand.
GAACCTCAGAGCCAAGGTCTACATCGAAAATCAAAAGAAGGATGCCGAAGCCAAGCTCGCTGCCCGCTTGACCTTCCTTAAAGAAAAGGGCTTGAGTCCTGAAGTAATAAAGAAGGATGCTACCTTTCGCCAGATCAAAGCGATAGTCCGTAAAGCCGAGACGCGATTGGCCGCGATCAGAGCCTCAGAAAAATTGAACCAGGAGCGGGCTCAGGCCAAAGCGGAAAAACTGGCGGCAAAGCAGGCGGCCCGGGAAATGGCCTCCGCCGAACCTGCCGAAGAAGTTTCGGAGGAGAAACCCAAGAAAGGGAAAAAAGAACAACCGGAAAAGAGGATAAAGCCGGAGAAAAAGAAGGAGAAGAAAGAAAAAAAGCCTGAACCGGAAGAGAAAAAGTGAGGTGGATATGTCCTTTTTAATCACGGGAGGGTATGGACTTATTGGGTCAGAGCTGGCAAGAATGCTGGTGAAAAAGGGGGAAAAAGTTTGGGTTTTGGATAAATGGATTGTCCCCCAGCGTTTTACGGGAATCGAAGGGAAAGTGACCAGCCTTCAGGCCGATCTGGGAAATTTTTCTAAGATCCTCGAGGCCGTCAAAGAAAGCAGCCCCAAGGTCATTTTTCACCTGGGTGGCATGCTTTCCTTGCCATCCAACGCCGATCCGCAATCGGCCTTGGCAACCAATGTGGTTGGAACCTATCACGTATTAGAAGCCGCCCGCCTTTTCGACATTCCCAAGGTAATTTTCACTAGCACGATTGCCACTTACGGTCTGGATATTCAAAAACCGGTGATTAACGATTTCACTTTACAGCGCCCCATAACCATGTATGGCTCCACTAAAGTTTTTTGTGAACTTTTAGGACGGTTTTACAAGACAAAATATGGAATCGACTTTCGTGCCGTACGCTTTCCTTCGGTCATTGGTCCGGGAGCCAAAACCGCCCATATCTCTATTTATAACGCCTGGGCCGTAGAGAAAGCCTTTTACGGAGAACCTTATGATATCTTCGTTACACCGGAAACCCGTTGTCCTGTCCTATACTTCAAGGATGCCGCCCGATCTCTCCTCTTGCTGGAAGCAGCCCCGGCAGAGGCGATCCAAACGGTCTGTTATCTCCTCGCCGGAATTAAGCCCATGAATTCCGCTGCCGAGCTTGTCGCTGCCATCAGAAAACACTTCCCTCAGGCCATTTTAAATTTCAAGCCCGACCCCCTGGCTATGGAATTCCACAGCAAATCCCAGGGAACGACCTATGATGACAGCCTGGCGGGAAAAGAGTGGGGATGGAAGGCGGAGTATTCGCTGGAAGGGATGATCGCTAATTTTTACGAAGAATTGAAGGTCAACCTAGAGCGTTATCGTTAAAAATCAAAAGTTTTTCGCAGATGGATAGGGGAGGTAACGAATAAGCCTCCGTTCAGGAGTTTATCCAAGGGACTCCCCAAGGGAAGAAAATTTGTAGGGGCGATTTCTTAAAACCGCCCCTACCTTTGCTGCTCCAGCAGCTATTTTTTCTTGGGACTAAGGATTGCTTTTAAGGCTGCGGCGGGGACAGCCTTCACTACTTTCTTGGCCGGAATCTTAAGAGGCTCTCCAGTTTGGGGGTTGCGGCCGATGCGGGCCTTTCGGTTTTGCACCTTAACAGTGACGAAACCAGGAAGGGCCAATTTTTCCCCTTTCTTAATAATTTTTGCCGCCAACCCGGCTAGTTCGTCGAGAGCACCATTGGCCTGCTTTTTAGTGATGCCGACCTTCTCTGCCAGATAGGAAACGACCTGGGATTTTGTCATGGGCATAAAACTTTCCTCCTTTCTGTTTTAATGGACAACACTTTATTTTTTAAAGACGCACCCTCAACGATCTTATCTTTCCCTCGGTGAACAAGCCGTTGGCAAATCACCGGATTAAAACAAAATCTACCCTTCGATTTTTGGCCCAGGCAGCTTCATCATGGCCTGGATCAAGAGGACGTTCAAATCCATAGCTGATGGTTTGCATCCGCTTGACATTAATTCCCAATCCTTCTAAGAAATCTTTGGCGGCATCCGCCCTTCTCTGGCCGAGGGCCAAGTTATATTCCGCCGTCCCGCGCTCATCACAGTTGCCTTCAATTTTAATCCTCGCCTGCGGGTTGTCTTTGAGCCATTGGGAATTTTTCAGCATGATTTCTTTTTGGTCCTCGCGAATGACCGCC